>FR893284.1 GCA_000436035.1 Prevotella sp. CAG:732
CGCCTATTATTATTTTCCATCGAAAAAGCATCGACAGCTTTTTCTAGCTTCTTCCCTTATTTTTTCAAGAACTTCTGGGCAGCACGACTGCCATCCTTGGCGATAATCTTCACGACATATACGCCATTACTGATGCCAGATTGTATCTACCATATTTATATTCTTGGTTACGGGTGTTGTTGCCCTTGGAATCCTTTCCGAATCCCTGCTGCAAACCGGTGTCCCCATTGCCATAGAAGCGGCAGAGTTCCACCACGCAGTAGGAGCCTTCGAGCTTCATGCCATTGTCGGCGGAGTTGCAGATGTCGAGACCACGATAATGCCAGTAGTTGGCACCTATCTTGTGCATGATGCCACGATAGGTGGAAGCCTCAGTCTTATTGGAGCGAGGCTGACTGGAAAAGTCGAAGACAGGGCGCTCGGCATCACCGGGATAGGCGAAGACACAGATGCGCTGGTCGGCAGTACCTGTCTGCGTGACGTTGATGGTCTTCGAGAGATGATAGGTGCCACCTCTCACATAGAGGATGTCACCAGCCTTCAGAGCGGCGAATGCCTTGATAGGGTCGCCGAAAGGTTTGTCGATTGCCATACCGTTGCCGGTACCGCCTGGCGCCAAGTAGTAGTCCTTGGCATCAGCCTGCCATGAGGCAAGCAGACATATCCCGATGAGGGATGTCTTCCACAAAGAGTTTGTTTTCATCTTGAATCAGTAGTTTGTTTTTAAGTCGTATTTCAGTTTGTTTGTTCTTTCTTTCGCTCCATGAGCCTACATACAAAATAGGTTTCTGTTGATACTTGGTTACAAAGATATAGCAAAATCTCCAAACTACCACCATATAGCCTCATCTTTTAAGATTTTATAAACATTGGAGCAGCAAACCTCCCATTTCATCACTTGTCAAGCACTGTGTTCGTAAACGTTTTCGTTATTTTTTGCAAATTATATGCAAGATTTTAGGCGTTTTTAGCTTTTATTATTAATTTTGCAGCCGCAAAAGATACAAACTAACAAGCTACGAACGAGGATATGACATCCAAAGCTCTTATTCCTTATTAGATGAATATTACATGATTATATAAACCTTCTTAATGTATCAAAGTAAAACTGATGGATAAAACTTTAGTAAAACATCGTAGGACTCTAATATTTAGAGACTACCAAGTACTCGTATTCCTACTTACATTCTTGCTTACAACTTTTGGGGTTAAAGCAAGCAATGGGGTGAAGTTTAATTCCGCTGTACGCTATTCGCAGTGGGCAATTAATTCACGAGCCAACGATTTCTATGCCAATAAGAAAGCTTTTGGCTTAGCAACCTACAATGCAGACGGAACTCCAAGCAAGCCAAGAAATGATACCAATGAAAAGCTTGACTATGTTCCTGGTCTTGTTGCTAAATCAATGATTGAGGCGGCTGATTATTATCAAGGCTTCGACTGGTCTAAGCCTTGGTTCTTGAGCGTAAAGGAATATGGTAACACATACTACCAAAATGTTCCAACAAAAGGCGGCAGCCTTGATGACCTCAATGCGGTAAAGCTTTATTTCGGTATTTACAACAATTCCCAAGCAACTCAAACTGACAAGGATAACGCTAAGACTGCGATTGGTCTTGCACAAGAAGGTTTGGTTGCACACAACAAAGATAATTCTATCCAAAGCGGCACACTAGCAGGTGCCAATGTTGTCGGCGGCTGGTTTCACAAGACAGCTTACAATAACCAGATGTGGCTTGACGGAGCATATATGGGCAGTGCTTTGCTAGCACAAATCGTCAACTTTAATAGCACAAATTCCAATATCTTCGGTAGTACAACTGAAGATTGGAACATGGTTTTCAAGCAGTTGAATATTGTTTGGAACATGTGTTGGAACTCTACCGACAAATTGATGTACCATGCCTTTGAGGCAAATGCAGGAACGGGCACATCCGATTCTCATGCAGACACTTGGGCTGGACTAAATGGAGAAACAGAGCCTTACACTTTTCATTCTGCTGCTTATTGGGGACGTGCTAACGCTTGGTACCTCCTTGCACTTGTTGATGTTTTGGAAGCAATGAACAATGCTAACCAAAGCAACACCACAAACTACAAGACATTGAAACAACACCTAGAAGACTTGGCTGCAGGCATTGCAGCTCGTCAAGATATTACTACGGGGGGGTGGTATCAATTGCTAGACAAGGATGCCACTTACACCGCTAGCAACTACAATAGTAACTGGAGTGGAAAGCCAAGCAGCGTGACAAACTATATCGAGACATCAGCAACAGCCATTATTGCCGCTGCTTACTTGAAGGCAACTCGTTTGAATTTGCTCTCAAGCACCACTCAATATGACTACAAGACCATCGCCAAGAATGCATTCGAAGGCTTGGTTAACAACTTCACTTATCTTGACAAGGATGGTAACTTGGAAATCTGGGGTAGCTGTAAATCAGCAGGTCTTGGTGGAGGCACTAGCAGCGACTATGCAATTGGTGGTAAAAAATATCGTGATGGTTCCAATGATTATTATTTGTTAGGTTACGATGTACCTATGGTTAAGGAATCTGAGGGTATTACCGAGGGCAAGGTTCTCGGTGGTTTTATTATGGCTGCCACAGAATATGAGCGTGCATACCAAAATCAGACAAACGCAAGCAAGCAGATTTTGTTTGCCAATGACCTCAAGTCTGATTATGATTTCTCATCTACACCAGGTAGCCTCAGCGTAGAAGTTTGTGGCACTGACGCAGACAAAGCGACCTATCAGTGGTACAAGGGCGAATCCAAAATAAATAATGCGACTGAAGCAACTTACGCACCTACTGAAAGCGGCGAATATCATTGCATTGCTACCGTCAATAGCACAAACATCAAATCAAGCACTGCTAATGTGATTGTTAGGACCAGCTCAAACGCAGGAAATGACAACACTAGCAACTCCAATAACACTATATTCAACTATGAATTTACAAACGGTACAAAAGTTGAAGCAAATACAGAATACAATGCTGGCAACTGGGGAACTATTTCTTTCCAAAAAGGAAGTACTTTCGATGCGACATTTGGCTATAAGCTAGACGGAGACCAAAAGTATGTCAAAGTTACACTCACAAATAACACACTAAAAGAAGGTGATGTTATTGAAGTGAAAACATACGCAATAGGTGCCACCAATGGAATCATTGCCAAAGACGAAAAAGGCAATTCTACTACCATCAGTTCGAACAATACCAAGGGAACATACACCTCTACATATACAGTAACAGCAAGCGATGTTCTCAAAGGTAAAACATCTTTTTATTTATATAGGAATAAAAAAACAACAGGTATATTGTCCATTTCTATTACACGAAAGGAGACTGTAACAAAGACCGACCTCACCGCAACTTTTGCTAGCACTTCATTAACCGCTAGCGAGGGAGATGCACCTGTCGACGTTCCTGCTTTGACAGTTAAGGCCGGAGATACAGAGTTGACTACATCAGACTACACCATAACTTACGCTTCTAACAACGAGTCTGTTGCAAAGGTAGAGAATGGCAAGGTGGTATATGGCAGCAAGGGTACAGCTACTATCACTGCAACCATCACCCCTACCGCAACAAATAAATACAACAACACCACAGCATCATTCACAGTCACTGTGAACGAGAAACCTGCTGACCCAACAAAGGCATCCACCATTTACGATCTCGTCAACAATGTAGGTACCACCACAAACGGCACTAACTGCACAGCATTCAATGGCAAGATCACATTGGGTAGCGACTATCGTGGAAAAGAAGGAAAATATATCACCATCGCTCCATCCAACGGAGGATTCAAAACTGGTGATGTCATCACGATCAAAGGTTATTGTGACAGCAAGAACGCATCAGGTGTAGAGATTCACTCAGATGCCAATGGGGAAAGCATATTCAAGACCAATACATTTGCATCGTCTTCTAATAACGGCTCTGAATACACATTCACCCTCACAGAAGATTGCGACAATCTTTATCTCGGACGCTTTGGTGGAGGAAACACCTATATCACAAGCCTGACTGTAACTCGCCCTGCTGATTCTGGTATGGCTAGATTGTCGGCTGCATTTGCCAAAAACAATGATGTCGTTCTCAATACAAAGGGAACAATCCCATTACCAACATTGGTTGTCAAGGCTGGCAACACAGAGCTTAACTCTAGTGATTACACTGTAACATACAAGTCAAATGCTGAAGATGTAGCCATAGTATCTGAGAACACAATAACCATCAAGGGAACAGGTGTTGCAACTATCACTGCAACTATTGAGAACACCACTGTTGATGGAACAGAGTACGAAGGTTGCACAGCTACTTACCAGTTGACAGTGAAAGCGCCTTCCCAGCTTAACATCTCAGTATTTGACGTAACCGTAAACACTACAGATGCCGAGGTTGAGCAACCTGACATTCGTGTATATGGCGACAACGACCAACTCTTGAAACAAGGTACAGACTACACATTGTCATTCTCAGTTAAGTCTGGCACAAATGTCAGCGTCAATAATGGCATATTCAATATCACAGGTAGCAAATATAGCTGGACAAAGGGTACAACTGCATTCACCATCACAGCCACCCCGACCTCATCACTTGGCGAAACTTATACCGCAGGAAGCCTTGACTTCACCTACGATGTTGTAGAGGGCAAGAACAAACCTGTATTCTTGGCTACATTTGCCAAAGAAAACATCAAGTTGAAGAAAGACAGTAAGAATCGCACTTTCACTGTTCCATTGATTTATGATGGAGAAGATGTAAGTAGCTATTTTACCTATTACTACACAAAAGAAGATGGAAGTAATGCAGGAACTGTCAATAACAACACGCTGACTTACAAGGCTGACACAGAAGGAACCTTTACCATCCATGTGAAAGCGAGCGTCATGGCAGATTACAAAGACGTTTACGACGTGCCTGATGAGATGACCTTCACCCTAGATGTCAAGTCTAGTTATGACTTACCAACAGTCGAGCTAGACCCTACATCTATCTCTATGAAAACTGGTACTACTGAAGGTTTGCCAGACGTAACCGTCAAAGTAAACGGCAGCATCTTGGATGACAGCCAATATACAACAACATGGACTTCATTCGCTCCAGGTGTAGTTAAAATCAACGCCAACACTGAGCGAATCGAGGGTGTAACAGAAGGAACTGCTCAAATCCGTGTGACCATCAAGGGTACAAACCTCGAAACCAAGACAGCTTTCGCAACAGTTTACGTAGATGACCCTGCACTTTATCGTGTAAAGGAACCAACCCGTGAGTCATACGGCAATCAACGTATCATGTGGAACCAAGACAAGACCATGTCGGTTGTATTGGGAGGTTGGATGTTCCCTAATCCTGGAACTGCGGATGCAACATTGACTTCAGAAAAGCTCACCTCTGGCAAAGGCTATCAATGGACGAAATCAGCAGCAAAAGCAAAATGGAAGCTGACAGGTTTTGATTACTATGTACCTGGCGACGACAACAAAAACGCTCGCCAAGAGAATGGATCCAACTCCATGCCTGAAACTACCACTATCAGCAACGTAAATTACACTATAAAAAAGGAAATTGTTGATCAGATGTTCAATGTACCAGCCTCTGGCTCATATTTGGTATTTAATTCAAAAACCAATGGTACAGTGACTGCACATATCTTCCAAAATGGTGTATTTGACAAGACTGGAACTGATAAAAATGCTAAAATTCAATACCGCCCACAGCGCCGTGTGTTTATCATGGACGAGGCTGGCAACTTTGTTAGTTCGGATGCTCACATCGAATCTACCACTGGTAAGCCTACTGGCGGCGTTTATGACTTGACTCAATACACATGGGATATGGGGCAGCAAGGTTCTCCTACAGTAGAACTTGTCAAAAGCCATTTTACAGGCTTAGATGAATTTACCATGACCCAAGATGGCTTTAAAAACAACATTTACGAAAGCAACCTCTCCCAAGAGGTAGCACCAAACAAGGCTGCAGAAAATCATCCTGACGCGAAAGGCTCTCATGGGTGGTGTGTATTGGCAGATTCTCCAGTCACCTACACCTTCAAGGTAAAGGCAGGCAAGACATACTACCTCTACAACTTCGGTTCCAAGATTGGTTTCTATGGCTTCTCTTTCGACGAAGATGCAACAGCACCTATCGTAGATAACATAAACTACGATGAGAATAGCACCAATACGGTAAAGAAAACCGAGACAGGACACGTTGCTAAGGTAAGTATCAACCGTTCATTCAAAAAGGGCATATGGACAACTTGCGTGCTTCCATTCAGCCTTAACAGACAGCAAGTGGACGCCATCTTCGGTACCACATATGGTATGACAAATGATGGTTATGGCAATAGCGTAACACACTCCGATGGTACTCAGATATTGTACTTTGACCGTATAGAAGGAAACAAAGCATACTTCGTACGCCACGCTTACAACACCATCGTAGCTGGTAAGCCATTCCTTATTAAGCCAACAAAGGATGTCGAGTCTATCAACACGGCAGATGTTGTAGATTACCCATACGTGACTATTGAGAATGAGACTCCTGCAGATTGGTGCAAGGGAAATGGCTATGTTTGGAAGTCAAGTTATAACAACGATATGAATGTTGAAGAAGGCGATTGCATCATTAGCAAGAACAATGGCACATTCAAGAACTACAGAGGCGAATCAGGTACACTGAAGGGATTCCGTGGTTTCTTGCAACAAGACAAGACAACAGGTGCAAAACCAATGATGCTATCTATCGCCACGTCAACCAACATAGAGGACAACCCAGGAAGCACTACTGGCATTGACTTGGTCATCGACGCAGACGACAACACTATTTCCGGGCCTACGACTGGAAAGATATACAATGTCAATGGTCAACTCGTCAGCGACAACATCAAAGACTTGCCATCACTTCCTAGCGGAATCTATATTATCAATGGTAAAAAGTACATCAAATAAAATCAGTAAAATCAATGAAAAGATATCAATATATTAAGCCAAATATCACAATCTTGGCTACGAAGACAGAGAGTCATCTCACCACCCTATCTCCTCCTCACACAGAAGACAAAACTAATGGTGGAGTAACCGGACCTTCAGATGGTGGAATAGGTGGTGAATCAGACTTGGCAAAGAAGTTTGACGCATGGAGCACATGGGACGATGACTTCGAGTAATAATCCGTTCTAATTCATCAAATTACTTCGCAGAAACGCAGTATTATATATAGAAGGTGACGGTCGGGACTTCGGTCTCGACCGTTGTTTTGTGCTAAACTAAGTTAATCAAGTCCTCATTATCACGCTTTCTTCATTTATTTTCCTTATCTTTGCCAACGTTATCTCGCAATAGTGCGAAAACGACATCATAAATTCATTTATATGCCAGAATTTATAAACCCACGTGTCGATTGGGCTTTCAAGCGCATTTTCGGCAGTGACGACACCAAGGAGTGTCTCATCACGTTCCTCAACGGAGTATTTGAGGACGAGTTTGTAATCAAGGACGTGAAGCACCTCAAGACGGAGCAGACACGTCATCAAAAGCGAGAGCGAGGAGTCATCTTCGATGTGGCGTGCGAGACCGACGACGGGAGACACATCATCGTGGAGATGCAGAAGAAGGAGCAACGTTATTTCGTGGACCGTGCCCTCTACTACTCCGCCAAGGCGATAGTGGAGCAAGCCCAGCCTGGCGAGTGGGACTTCCACCTGACACCAGTCTATACCGTGTGCTTCATGGACTTCATCGCCGAGACTGGCATTCCTTGCCAATTTCGAACCGACATCGGATTCGGATTGCTCGAAGAGAAAGGTTCTATACTAGATAAACCAACCGAGCAGCAGGGGTGCAAACAAAAAGAGCAAGACGAGCAAATGGGATGCGACTCAAAAGGGCAAGCGGAACAACTTGCGCCTCGCAAGCAAGTCAGCTTGTGCCTCACAAGCGCAGACAGACTTCAAAGACTAAAAAGTCGAAGGCTTGGCAGCTTTCGGGCTTGCGATATGGCTTCGAAAAGATGAGAGTGGTATTCTTGCAGTTGCCGCTCTTCGAGAAGAAGGAGCTAGAGTGTATGGATATATTTGATTGTTGGATTTACGTATTGAACAATATGGAGCATTTGAAAGAAATACCATTTTTGGACAAGTACCCCGTCTTTCGAAAGTTGGCGGCGATAGGTGATCTGCAGAAGCTCACCCCAGAGGAGCGTGACTATTACGAGGAGGATGTCAAGATCATGCGCGACCTCTATGCTACTGATAAGTGGGAGAAGGAGAAGAGACGTATGGCGAGAGAGGCTGCTCGTAAAGAGGTTGAAGCTGCTCGCAAGGAGGTGGAGGACGCTCACAAAAAACTGGAGACAGCCCACAAGGAGGTGGAGAGTGCCCACAAGGAGGTGGAGAAACTTCGCAGAGAGAAGGAGGAAGCTTGCAGAGCTCAGGAAGAGGCGACGCAGAAGGCAAAGGTCAAAGAGAAACTTGCCATTGCCAAGGAACTTCTCTCTTTGCACTTGCCTATCTTGCAAGTCATGCAAGCCACGGGCTTGACCAAGGATCAAATAGAGCAGTTGGAAAACTAAGCCTTACCAAAGTTTGGTAAGCAAGGCTATGGTTTCGGTAAACAAGACTATAGTCGGCGGCTTGAAGCAAGACTATAATTTCAGCAAGACAATAAAAAAACAAGCAAGAGAAGGTAGGCTTTTCGCCTCTTTCCCCTGCTTGTTTTTGCATCTGTTTTATTTTGCATGTTCATTGACTAGTAGTATTATAATTTGCCTAATCCACCAAACGGCATAGCAGATAAACTTGGTTTTGCCATTCGTGTCATACTTTTGTGCAGCCTTCAACAATCCTTTGTTTCCTGCCTCCAGAAGTTCTTCTTGGGGCACTCCCTTACCAATGTATTGCTTGGCAACAGAAGCCACAAAGCGGCTGCACGCACACTTTAGCTCATCGTCTGCCCCCTTCTCACCTGCTTTGAAGCGAGCCAAAATAGCTTCCACTTCCCCAACTGCTGGCAATGGAACTTTAGCTACCTCAGGATAAACCTCCTCCAAAGACTTACTCTCACGATGTTGAATCATTTTCTGTATCATGCTTAAATATTAAACGTTAAAGGGGAATACCCCTCTATATATTCTATATATAAGGGATGGATTTCAGGCATTTTTGCCATTTTTACCCTAAAATCCACCCTTGCTATGCAAGAACACCGCCGCACCCTATCACTTTACCTTTAGTTGCAGCTGCTCCACCACATCCATCGGAAACAGATATCGTACAGGAACCAAATCACACAGAACCTTTCCTTCAAAGGTTTCAATATCAATCAAAGGCTTCACAATCATATCAGGCTCATAATGTGAAATTGGCTCATAATGCTCATAAAATTCATCAAAGCTATTGTAACCGACATCAAGCAATCCCTCATCATGCACCTTTTTCAATGCTTCCTTGGTAGCTGGTCCCATTACCTTCACATGAACCAAGTACCACGAGAATGGCAAACGCATGATAGCCATAGCCACCTCTTCAGAAGCAAAGGTACATTCTGAGTCAAGATTTGCGTACAAAGTCTTGTCTCTTCTATATACATCGCCTAAAATTAAGGTAAAGTCACACTCTTCCCAAATTTCAAAAGCTAGCACGTTCTTATTTGCTCGAACATACTTCAAGGCTTCTCTTGCCTGCTCAGTATAACAAAATGAACCGATATCCTTATAATCCAGCTTCCAACATTTAAGATTCTCATCCACAGAAGAAATCTTGACATCATCAAGTTCTTGATTCTCTGCAATGCTAATCGCACTTAAAACGATATCCCCTTCCTCATGCACTGGTATATCCCCAAATGGATTGGTACTAAAGACCTCACCATCCGCTAACATCTTCACATTCCATTCAGAGAAAGTTTTTGCAAATTTCTCTGGGTCGTTCGTATGAATTGGAATGATCACATTAGGCTCCAACATCTTAAACAACTTGGACATGCTTTCCACATCTGAATGCCCACTGGTATGGATGTGCACATAATCCTTACCCACAGCCTCTGCCAAGTTTTTGTTATAAGCAGGACTTTCAGGATTGTCCACATAACCCTTCCACATAGAAAGATAAGTCTTTCTTCCCTCGCTTGGCATCTTTTTCAGCAACTTTTCAAACTTGTCACTTGCTCTGGCAATCAACACATAACCATGACGTTCCATAGCCTGGTAGAATGTATCATTAATCACCCCATCCTTCCATAAGACCTTTGGTGCTTGCTGCCCTCCAAGAAAATGGTAGAAGCGAGACTTACCCCATAGCTTGTCAACATTTGCCGCCGCATCCATCATCTTCTTGGCAAATTCATCCAAAATAAACATCCTACCAGCCGTGCAAGCTGCATGATGGAGGGCAAACAAGCGGTCTATGTTCGTGGATGACACATACACCACATTATACTTGTTTTCCTTGAAGCCCTCAGTAAACTCCTTCTTGATAACCTGCTCACTCTTGGTCACAGCATCCTTGCTACGTTCAATATTAGTACCTTCCGATACCACACAATCCACCTTTCCTATGTATTTTTCTATCACTGAAGGCAACGTCTTGCTTCGAAATCCATGTGTTCTGAAATCACCTGTATGAAAAACCTTGCGGTCATCTGCCTCAATCTTAAAAGCGTAGGCATCAAATGCCGAGTGGTCCATTACTATTGGCATAATCTTGAAAGGCCCCACCTCAAAAGAAAGCCCAGGAACAAAATGTCTAAACTTACCAACTCTGTCTGCCACCATTCGTTTTTTTTTACCTTCCTCTCCTGGAATATGAGCCATGTGAAGCTCAAACTCTCGATAAATCTCACAACCAGTCTTTCCCATATAAACAGGTATCTCGCTATTAAGCTCACTTACCTTGCCGATATGATCACCATGATAATGAGTAATCAGTAAAGCAGAATGGGAAACATCCCCCTTGGTGAGTCCCTCTATCTCCAGATTCGTTTGCTCATATCCAGGCAACTGCTCGCCATAATCCACAAACAGATGGAAACCTCGGCACTCATACTCCGTAACGCATCCACCAATCTGATTGGTTCCACGATGTACAGTAACTCTGATACCCATCAATTCTTTCTCATTCATTGTCATATTCATATTGTTTACTTTTTAAAAATGAAACGTCTTCTATATAATAGGTTAAAAAGCTATTATTTTTGGGTAAAAACTAAGAAAAATCAAGCTACCCTATGCGAAAACTCCGCACACTTAGCCAAAAATATTTAATTATGAAGTTAATTTCACCATGTTCCAACTATTTTTGCTACATTTGTACCTAACAATTTTAAACCATAAAAAAGAAGCTTATGACCAGCAAGATTATCAACAGATATATCTGGCTGATAAACCAGATGTTGATGCGCAAAGAAATGACTTTCGAGGAGATTGCGAAGAATTGGGAAACCAGCAACCTCAACGATGGCAAGCCACTTGCCAAGCGTACATTCCACGACCACCGAAAGGCTATCAAGGAACTGTTCGGTGTGGAAATCAAATGCAATACCTCTACCAACAAATATTATCTTTCATCAGAGGATTCTTTGAAAAACAGCTCCATCCAAAAATGGCTGCTCAGTTCGTTCACGGTCTCAAACATGATAGAGGCAGGACATAACATGAAGGATAGAATCTTCTTCGAGGCTATCCCGAAAGGAACCGAATTTATCTCCACTGTCATTGAGTCAATGCAGCAAAATAAAGTGCTCCTCATAGACTATCAACCATTTGACCAGCACAACAAATCCATCCACTTCTGCCCATACGCCATGAAGATATATAACCAAAGATGGTATATGGTGGGACTCATCCAAGAGCAGGAGAATGTCCGAACGATTGCCTTTGACCGCATAAGGGAAATGGATTCCACAGAAGAAAGATTCACTGTTCCAAAGACATTCAGTGCCAAGAAGTTGTTTGCTGACAGAATCGGTATCTTCGTGGATGACCAAGCAGCACCACATAAGGTCATCTTGCGAGCACATGGCCCATCAGTGGATTACCTCCGCTCACTTCCCCTGCACTCTTCCCAGGAAGAAATCAGAACCAAGCACGAAGTCTATAGTGACTTTCAGTATAAAATCTATCTCACTCCAGAATTGGAGACCAAGATTCTGGCTATGGGAGAGAACATCGAGGTCTTGGAACCGAAAGAGCTTCGTGACAAGATAGCAGATAGACTCCAAAGTGCAGTAAATAGATACAAGTAACAATTATAAAACATAAAAACTATGGCAAATATCAATCAAGACATTGTTAATAAGACGAAACAAATCCTTGCTGACAAAAAGCCTGTTTGGGAGAAAGTTTACAAGAGATATGCTGATGGGATTAAAACTAACATCGAGAAGTATGAGCTAAATGCCAAGAAATTCCAAGTAAATGCTCCTCTCACTGTTTATAGTAGCATCGGCAAAGTTATTGATGATGCCAGCACAACCATTTACGATCTCAGATATGCAGGACAAAGTGTAGGTGAAATTCATGTCAATATCAAAGGAAAAGTTTTACTGTACGTTACAGATAAACAAGCCAGCTATGCCAAAGATAACTTTGGATTTACCAATAGCAGACCATTAAATGGAGTAGATTGGCATAAGAGTAAAGCCGCAGTTGAATTCAGAAAAGCATACAAAGCTGATTCTACTGATAAGGTAAGCATTAAAAGCGAGGAACACCGCATCGAGAATTTCCTGCTAAAAGAGTTTGCTAAAAAGACAAGAGCAGAGAATAAAAAGCTATGCAACATTCAACCTGTCCGTTTGGGAGGTAAATTCTTCCAACTAACCACACCTATAAATGCAAGCAAGCACGTACCAAAGCCTGCGTTTATCAGCGAGGAATCAGAAAAACCTGGAGCAAATGGCGGTGGTATTGATATTTTGGCAAGAGTGAAACACTCTCAAAATGAGTCCAGAATAGCCATTATCGAGCTAAAGGATGAAAACAAGCCAAGTGAACCTCAAAAAGATGTCATGACCCAAGCCCTCGCTTACGCAACCTTTGTAGCATTCCTGCTCCGTTCAGAATGCGGAAAAGACTGGTATAATATTTTTAGAGAAAACTTTGAAATAGAGAAAGACGTTCCTGAAAAACTTGACCTTTACGTGGCTACCTTAATGCCAGAAGGTACATCAGAAGAAGGCGATTTGGCTGACATTGAGATTGAAGAGCTCAATGTCACTCTCCACCTATACACTCTCTACTACAAAAGAGACAAGGATGGCAACCCGGATTTATTCAGTGGAACATTGACGGAAGCAATCATGAAATAACCTCAACATCAAAACAAAGCAGAAAGTGTAAGATGGAAACTCCTCAATACATCCCCGACCTTACGCTCTCTGCTTTTTCTATAATTCACACTGAACCACAAATACCTGCAAACCCTTTTTCTTGGCAAGATTAATCATGCTCTTGGTACCCTTGCTCTTTCTATCCCAAAAGGCAATCAAGGCATTGGCTATATTAGCCATCTGCTCATTACGCTTAGGACCAGCAGCCTTGCCATACTTATCCCAGTCAGCAGGATAGGTCTCTATCTTGAAACCCTTTTCCTGGGCATAACGCTCACCAAGGGTGTCAGCTCCAGAAGCATGACCACTGATAATGACAATCTCTTCACCAGTTTTATCTTGAAGAAATTCTTTAAAAAATCACCTTTCCATTGCCGTTTCCCCACTCTCACCATACCTCTCGCTCTTGTAGCGGTAGTGGTAGTCGATGCCGATGAGGGAACCGGCGAAGGTGAGCATCTCGCCAAAGGCGGCAAGTACGCTGGCGTCGATGATGCCAGTGGGCGGTACGCTGAAGGAGACGAAGACGAGAAGCACGCCCATGCTCACGACCGCAAATGCCAGGAGCATCTGGTGGCGGGTCTTCGTCTCAGCGGTGTTTCTTTTGGGGAGTCTCGTCATTTTTATGCGTGCTTTCTTGGAAATGAAGGGGAATAGCCCCCATGAGCGTGGGCAAGGGAGCCATCAAGAAACCGATCGACATCATCCTCGCCGACATCAAGGAGACCGACAAGCCCAACCGACTGCGTGAGGCGGAGTGGAAGCGCAAGAATCCACCCAACAAGACCAAGGCGAAGGACCCTCGGCCTGCCGACATCTGCATACAGATACTCATCGACAACCTCACCGATGCCGTATTCAACCAGCGTGTGGTGGATGCTCACGAGAACGGTCAGCGATTCGTCTATACCCGAGTGGATGAGGTGGAGCAACTGAAGAAGGTGACCTCCAGAGAAACCATCGATGAGGTGAGCATCCTCATCCGCAAGGCTTTCGACAATGCTGATCACGGACAGGAGCGTGTGGGCGTGGATGCCATCACGGGTATCGCTCCATTGCGATGGAACTTCAATGCCTCGACCACCATCCCCAATGCCCATCGATTCTTCCAGAAAGCAGTGAACGATGGAACGCTCTCCCGTCTCTATCTCTCCACCATCATCAAGCCCCTCGAACCCACGCTTCCTGTCTTTGGCATTTATGATGACAAGTTCACCGAAGAACTTCGTCCTTATCTTCTTCGTCTGGGTGCGACAAACGGTCTTGTCGAGTGTCCGCAGGCGTTGAAGCTAGCCAAGGAGTTGACTGCCGAGAACGACCGTCGTGCCACGCTCTATGAGAGTGAGGCTTACCGCATCCTCTCTTATCGTGCCAACGTGATAGCCTACCTCAAGGCGATGGTGCTCTATGTGGCAGGGGGCTGCAAGTGGTCGAAGGATATCGCCGACTACGTGAGATGGAGCGAGCAGATGGACCTATGGTGCAAGATGCGCTTCTTCGGCAAGCAACTGGAGGAGGAAATCCTAGCCGAGGAGGAGCAGGTGAGTGCTGCACCGCAGAATCTCCTAGCCCTCTTGCCTAGCGAGTTCACCTACGATCAGTTTGTGAGCATACGGGCGATGCAAGGTAGGAGGGGAGATGGCAAGTCCACCTTGCGAGTATGGAAACACAGAGGCTACATCGAGTATGATGAGGTCTCGAATACCTGGCATAAGGCCACCCTGTAATGGGTGGCTTTTTTTTCTTTTTAAGCACTTTTCATTCTTTTCTTTGCGCTTATCTCCCATTGTGTATCTATTTATTTGCCAATTTTTTCTTTCGTTTCATTTATTCTTTGTATTTTTGCAGCAAAGTTTTGAAATCGTAAAGATGAACAAAGAAATCGGGAAATGGTTCTTGGATGTTGCGAAGTATATAGTAACAGCATTTATCTTGACGAATATGTTCGTCAAGGTTGATACCGTTATGTCGGTAGTAGGTGCTATATTGATTATGGTATTACTATTTGGCATAGGCGTCTTTTTCTTGAAAAGAGATAAAAACTGATTATTAAATTAAAAGGAGATATATTATGAATTGGAGTCTTTATAGTATGTATATTGCTCTTGCTCTATTAGGGCTTGGCATGGTTGTCTATGCTAAGTTTGAAGATAGAAAAGAGAAACAATAAGATAATGAATAAGTTAAAAGTATATGCCCATCCCATGGGCAAATGATCTCATCATCAATCATGATTAGAAAGTTATTCACCTTCGTTGTCTTATGGATGATAGCCTTGGGCAGTATGGCTCAAGGTGGGATGCCTGGTAGGTATAACGTAAGCTATCTCAACATGGCTTCGGGCATGCCCAACAACTTCGCCGACGACATCTTCCAAGACTCCTTCGGGTTCGTGTGGATCAGTACGCACGGCGGAGGATTGGTGCGCTACGATGGTTATAACTTTGTCAACTTCGGGTTGGGCACCCAGCGCATCGGATTGAGAAGCAACAGCTGCCGAAGCGTGTATGAAGACCACTTCAAGCGACTCTGGATAGCGTTTGAGGAAGGACCGCAGGTGCTCGACCTCACCACCTTGCAGCCCGTGGAGCCTCCTTGCGAGAATGAGCAAGTGCGCAATCTCTTGGGGCAGACTTTCAAGGAGCGGTGCGTGAGAATGTATTGCGACAGCAAGGGCAATCTATGGATGGTAATCCACAATCGCCTCACCCGTATCGGCTTCAATGAGAAGGGAGAGGTGAATAGCGTGCTCAGCACTTCTTATCCTTCCAATGCTCCCGACCTCGGACTTTGTGATGTCTATCACCGAGGCACGGTGGTGATGTGCAACAATGGCAAGGTGAGCGAGTTTGATGCCAAGGGCAATCGCCTGGTGGCTAGGGACATCACCTCGGAGTTCGCTCCGCTGGAGAATCGCTATGCCAATGCCGTCATCTCCTACCATGGCAAGATATGGCTCGCTACCAACCGTGGCTTGTACAATAGCGACAAGCGGCAGTACCACTGTTCGCCTGCCGACCGCTCCTTGCAGCACGAGGTGGTTACCAGTTTGGCGGTGTCGCCAGAAGACAATCTCCTCATCGGCACTCTTTGTGGTGTCGATATTCTAGATGACAAGACGGGCGACATCGAGCACTGGAACTGCAATAGTGCGGTCAGTCCACTGAGCAGCAACTTCGTGAATAGCCTCTATTCCAAGGACGGACAGATATGGGTGGGCACGGAGACGGGAGGCATCACCAAGTTGGTGCCACGCCTCTTGCAGTTGGAGTTCTACCAGAACGACCCACGCAATCCTGGCAGTATCGCCCGCAATGCGGTCAATGCCATGTTTCCTGCTCCCGATGGCACCCTCTGGGTCGGTGTCGTGGAGGGAGGACTGAACGCCTTATCTCCTCATTCCAAGAATTTCGTTCATTATACAACCGCCAACTCTGGCTTGCCGCACAACAGTGTATCTACCCTTGCCGCCGATGGGCATGGCAACTTGTGGATAGGCACATGGGGGGGCGGAGTGGCTGTGATGCCGCTCGGCGAACCGGGCAAGATGCAACGCCTGCTGGTGGGCGATAGGTATCAGGAATTGCTCTCCTTCGTGGGAGCTTTTGCCTACGATGCCATCAATGACGGAATGTGGATAGGCACCAACGATGGCTTGTTCTTCTATGACATCAAAAAGCGGCAGCTGGAAGAACCTTTCCCTCATTGCCTCGACATCCGTGGCTGCATCGGCAGTCTGGTGACGAGGGATGGCAAACTGCTGATGGGTTGCATCCAGGGCATGGTGGAGGTCGATTTGCGATCCCGACGAGGAACCCGGCGCAACTTTGCCGTCACCTATCATTCCTATAAACTCGATAATCCGAAGAGTGGTGTCTTCGACAAGATATTGTCTTTCTGCCAGACCAAGGATGGCAAGATATGGATGGGCAGCAATGGTTATGGTATGTATTGCCGCTGGCGTGACAAGGACGGCAAGCAGCATATCAAGAACTATACCACTGCAGATGGACTTGCCAACAATGCGGTGATGGGCATTGTGGAGGACAACAATGGGATGCTGTGGATAGCCACCAAGAATGGTCTCTCTACCTTCAATCCGAAGAGTGGAGTGTTCAGTAGTTTCTTCCAGGAGGATGGTTTGCTCTGTTCGCAGTTCTATTTCAATGGAACCGTCCGCAGTGCATCGGGCGAGATCTTCCTGGGCACGGAGCGAGGCATGATGAGGTTGCTCGGTGTCAATCGCAAGGTGAAGGAGACGGAGCGCCTGTGCTTCACAGAGCTGTCGGTGGATAATCAACCGGTCTTCGCTGGCAGCGACTATCTCGACGAGGATATTTCCATCGCCAAGAAAATCTCCCTGCATGAGGGCGACAAGTCGTTTACCATCCATTTCTCTGCGCTCAACTATGGCAGTGAGACGCAAGGAGTATATCTCTATCGCATGAGAGGCTATGAGGATGAGTGGGTGAACCTTCGCCCCGGTCAGCATAGCGTCAGATACACCACTTTGCCGGCAGGCGACTATGAGTTTGAGGTGAAGTACGTGCCTTCCATCACCTCCAGCAAGGAGCAGACGATTTCCATCGCCGTCACTGTCACTCCTTATTTCTGGAAGAGTTGGTGGTTCCTCTGCATCGTCATCCTCTGTATGGCGGCATTGGCGAGATACTTCTACCTGAAGAGATTGGAGAAAATGCGTGAGCGAGAGGTGGAAGCCTTGTATCGACCGATAGAGTTGGCATTGAGGGAGAGTGATGAGCCAGGCAAGTTGCAAACTCGCATCCAGTCTATCCTGGAGACGCAGAAACGCTACCAGGAAAGTCAGGACAAGACCATCGAGGCAGACAAGATAGAGGTGGAGAAAACGACCAAGCCATTCATGGAGGCTGTCATGGAAGTGATGGAGGCCAATTATGCCAACTCAGAGTTTGGTGTACAGGAGCTGGCTATGGCGATGCACATGAACCGAAGTCTCCTCAGCAAGAAACTGAATGTGGAGACGGGCAATCCTACCTCGCAGTTTATCCGCAACTACCGTCTTGACATTGCCAAGAGGATGATCGTGGAGAATGTCGCCAACCGCAACATCACGGAGATAGCCTATAGGGTGGGCTTCAACGACCCTAAGTATTTCACCCGTTGCTTCACCAAGCAATATGGGGTTTCCCCTTCCTCTTATCGGGAGACGACTTGATGTAGGTCAAGCCGACCGCTCTCTTGTGTGTGGGGGGAGCACAGTAGGTGGATAAAGTGCGCCAAGCAGCATAAATACTAGGCTTGACGCATTTTGTCCACCTATTATTTGTATTTGTCCACCTCCTATTTTGTTATTAATTGTACTTTTGCCACCGAATCATTCTCTAATTTGAATCGGAAGAAGAATCAAACCAAGAGTTAAAAGAAGAATTAAACAAAGAATCAAATAACCTAAAGTATAAAAACAACCTAAAAGCATTAATTATGAAGATTAGAAAATCTTTATTCTCATTAGTTGGTGCCATGTTGGTCACATTCGGTTTCACCGCTTGTACCGATTGGGGAGACCAGGATCCTGCCGCAGGCAATCAGGTCTATCCAGAGCGTCAGGTCGTGAACACCTACGATTTTGAGTATTCAGACGACAAGCCTGAGTTCTCCGACATGGTGATTCACAACGAGGTGTGCGAGGTAGTCAACGATGACTATCTTGGTAGTAACGTATTGCATCTGAATGGTACGGGCGCAGCAAAGATTGCCAATCCATTCAACAACGTGAAGTTGCAGAACGGCGCAGCCATCACTTTCGCAGTGAAGGTGGATTGCGCTGAGGGCGAGGAGATGGACTTGAAGCGTCCTATCTTCTCTTTTGGCTCTGATGATGCACAGGACGCACGCTTCTATTTCACCCCTAACGGACAGTTGGTCTATACCAAGCCAGGACAGTTGCAGAGCCTTGACTTGGATGAGAACGATCCTGACACTTACAAGACAGGCATCCTCACTCCTAACGAGTGGCACTTCGTGGCACTCCAGTTGGGACAGAAGGGTTATCAGCTCTACGTGGATGGCAAGAAGAGTCTGTCGGGCTATCAGCCAGAAGGTGCAGCTGCCACCACATTCTCCTATCAGACCTTGCTCGACAGCATCCAGGCTCTACCTTATTTATATATAGGTACAACTGGCGACCAGTTGGGTACTGCTGAGTACGGTAGTCTCTCGGTGGATAACGTGACACTGATTCGCAATCAGATGAACGAGCGTGACTGGAACAAGACCGTTGGTGGCAATGGTGGTGGCAGTGAAGAGAAGAAGGTATATGTACCTGTCGGTGCAGAAGATTGTTCTACCGCATGGTGGAGTGCTTTCTCTGATTACTTCACTATCCCAGCTAACCAAACTTTCCACACTAAGTTTATCAACCATACAAAGGGCGATGAGAATTACCATAACTGGCTCTTGATCGTTTGCAATGACAGAGAACGTGGTGGTGATGGTTATTCTGAGTACTTCGTCTTGCGTAGTGACCTTTGGGGATGGGGTAATGCCGACTACAATGCGGCTAATCTCACCAATGAAGGTTATGGCGACTGGGATGATTTCAAGAGAAATATGGAAGGTGCTGAGGTCGATATGACAGTGGAGCATCGTGGTGGAGAAGTTTATGTCACAGCCATCGCTACATGCAAGGATGGTACTGTATATAAAGAGATGTATCATCAGCCATGTGATGCCAACGACAATATCCGAGCATTCTTGACTTGCGAAGGTTCTTATCTCCAGATAGATGCAGCTGAGACATACATCGGCGAGGAGTATGCAGCGGGCAGCAAGTTGGTAGGTCCTGCTGATTGTACTGCCGGATGGTGGACAGCCTTCTCTGACTTCTATCCTTTGAACAGTACAATCACTGAGGATTGTCCATTCGTCATCAAGTTTGTCAACAACAACACTAGCAATGGTGAAAACTGGAATAACTGGGTTTTGGTTTGCTCAACTGAAGCTTTGGGCGGAGCCAGCTACTTCGAGAACTACGTATTGCGTGCTGATGCATACGGATGGTTTGGCGCAGGTGGCAATACCAACGAAAATACAGCCAACCTCGACTTCCAGCTGACCTCTTCGTTCGATTGGACTACATTCAAGGGCGATATGCACGGAGCAACCTGCGTGTTGGCATTCACTCGCTCAGGCAACTCCCTGACCATGAATGCTAAGCAGCGCAAGGAGGATGGTAGCTATCTGCCAGACTATCAGTTTAAGTTTAATAGTATGAGAGATGGCACTGCAGGTATCTTCTTGACAGCAGAACTTGCGAGCCTTGACATCTTGAAGGCAGGTTACTTCCCATATTACAAATTATTGTCTGAGAATCAATAACTAAAAGCAATAAGCAATGAACAATAACATATTACATAAGTTATTCTTGACCCTTACACTGGTGCTCCTCACATTGGGAGCATCAGCGCAGGACAAGATAACTGTATCGGGTAATGTCTCCGACGAATCGGGTGAGCCTATCATCGGTGCCACCGTTATGGAGGCGTTGACGACCAATGGTGTGGTCACCGACTTAGATGGTAACTTCAAGATTCAAGTGAAGAACGAGAAGGCTACCTTGAAGATTACATACATCGGTATGATTGCCCAAAACATCCGTGTAGGAAACCAACGCCACGTCAAGGTGGTGCTCAAGGACGAGAACAAGAGCCTTGGCGAGGTCGTGGTAGTGGGTTACGGTCATCAGAAGAAGGAGAGTGTGGTAGGTGCCATCGGACAGGTGAGCAACAAGGAGTTGCTCCAGTCTCCATCTGCCAACGTTTCTCAGGCACTCTCTGGTAAGGTGGCAGGTCTTGTCACCACTCAGACATCTGGTGCTCCAGGTGCCGACGACATGAAACTTTATATCCGTGGTCGTGCCTCTTTCGCAGGCGATAACCAGCCATTGATCATGGTGGATGGTGTGGAGCGTGAGTTCTCTCAGATAGCTCCTGACGACATCGAGAGCATCTCTGTATTGAAAGATGCCTCAGCCACAGCCGTTTATGGTGTGCGTGGTGCCAATGGTGTCGTATTGATTACCACCAAGCGTGGTACTGATGCCAAGCCTGTAGTGAGCTTGACAGCCAACTGGCAGTGGTCTTCACCTACCCGTGGTGATACCTACCTCAATTCATACGACAGCGTACGCTTGTTGGAGGAGGCTTTGGCTAATGATGGTCAGCCATCCCAATACAATGCGCACGACATCGAGATGTTCCGCAAGAGTTGTGCAGGCGAGCTTTCAGGCGATGACGCTCTCCTCTATCCTAATGTAGATTGGTATGATGCCGTGCTCCGCAATTCTGCACCAGCTCAGCGTTACAACGTCAATATCCAGGGTGGTACTAAGCGTATGCGCTACTTCGTATCTGCTGAGTACTACGACCAGCAAGGTTTGTTCAAGAACTTCAGTGAGGACCAGTATGGCAACAAGTCTAACCAGAGTTACAACCGTATCGGTTTCCGTGCCAACTTGGACTTCCTCTTGACCAAGGACTTGACCGTGTCTGTCAACTTCGGTACTCGTTTCGAGGAGCGCAAGGGTCCTAACAGCAATGAGGCTTTCGATGGCTCTTACTCTCAGACATTCTACAACTTGAACCATACACCAGGATGGTTGTTCCCAGTTTCTTATCAGTTGAGAAACGATGATGGTACTGTACGCAACCTCTATGCAGGTTCTTCTCAGTACCAGGACAACCCTGTGGCTCGTTTGGCTAAGGCAGGTTTCTATCGTGCCACCAACACCATCAATGAGACCAACTTCATCGCCAATTACAAGATGGATTGGTTGACTCCAGGTCTTTCTGCACGTGCGATGGTCAGCTTCGACTACAATGCTTATTACGATCGCAAGTTTACTGCAAGCTTTGCTACCTACGAGTTGAATCGTGGCGCAAGCAACTTCAATATTGTAGATTCTTATTACAAGTACAACTCTGATACTCAGTTGGTTTACGCTGGTGATGACCAAACCACCACTTACAAGCTCTACATCGAGGGTCAGTTGAACTATGCTCGCAAGTTTGGCAAGCATGATGTGACAGGTATGTTGCTCTACAACCAGAACGACTACCGCTATCAGGCTGAGTTGGCTCGTCGTTACCAAGGTCTTGTAGGTCGTGCTACCTACGGCTATGATGATCGCTACTTGGCAGAGGTCAACTTCGGTTACAATGGTTCTGAGAACTTCCGTAAGGGCAAGCGTTTCGGTTTCTTCCCAGCTTTCTCTCTCGGTTGGCGACTCTCCAACGAGAAGTTCATGAAGCCTGCAGAGAAGTGGCTCGACAACTTGAAGATTCGTGCCAGCTATGGTGAGGTCGGTAACGACCAGTACTTGGTGAACGGTGTACGCCAGCGCTTCCTCTATGAGGAGAAGTGGGTGCAGTATGCCAATGCCTATCGCTTTGGTACCAAGGGCGTTACCACTATCTATGAGAGTCAGTATCCTAACTATAATGTAACTTGGGAGAAGGCCCATAAGTATAATGCCGGTGTCGATTTCAGTTTCTTGAATGGTTTGCTCTTCGGTAGCTTCGACTACTTCTATGAGAAGCGCAACAATATCTTGACCTCTTACCAGAGCCGTCCTGAGTGGGTAGGTACCACAATGGCTGCCGGCAACTTGGGTGAGACACACAACCAAGGTTTTGAATTGGAACTCCATCACTCCAATACCATCGGCAAGGACTTCCGTTACAATATCGGTTTCAGTTTCAGCCATGCCAAGAACAAGATTGTCAACATGGATGAGCCAGCAGGCAAGACCGATTATCGCAAGCGTGAGGGACATGCCATCAACCAGTTCTTCGGCTTGGTTTGTGATGGTTATGTCACATCAGCCGACTTGGCAGACCCTAACTTCCCTAAGTCAACTTATGGCGACGTGAAGGTGGGCGACTTGAAGTACCGCGATATGAATGGTGATGGCTTCATCGACAGCCGTGATGAGACTTTCATCGGATTGAGCGACATCCCAGAGAACACATACTCTCTCACCTTGGGTGCTACCTATAAGGGATGGGGATTCAACGTGATGTTCCAGGGTGTTGACCACGTGTCACGTTACTATGATGCAGAGGCAATGTATGAGTTTGTCAACGGCGGTAAGGTGAAGAGCCTTCACATGGGTCGTTGGAATCCTAACATGAGCGAGGAATGGAACTTGGCAAATGCGACCTATCCACTCTTGCACTATGACTCATTTGGCAACCACAACCATCAGCAGAACTCCTTCTTCCTGAAGAACGGTGCGTTCCTGAGATTGAAGAACATCGAGTTGAGCTATTCTTTGCCTATGCAGTGGATCAAGCATTTGGCGATGAGCGAGTGCCGCTTGTTTGTGAATGCCAACAACTTGATTACTTGGGATCACTTGGACGACTTGGTTGACCCAGAAAGCTCTGGCTCCAACAAGTATCCTATCATGAAGACCGTGAACTTTGGTGTGAATATCAAATTCTAAAAGATGACTACAATGAAGAAATATATATTATCAGCTGCAATGGTATTGGCTACAAGTATGGCTCTTACCTCCTGCGAGGATGCCTTCGGCGGTTTCCTCGACAAGGAGCCTAGCAATGAGTTGACGGGCGACCAGACATTCAGCAGTTGGACAACAATGGAGCAGTTCCATTTCGATACCTACAACTTCTTGCTCAATGGATGCAACAGGGTAGGCAACAGTTGGCTGGATGCAGCTACCGACTTGGCAGAGAGCAGTATCTCCTCCAGTGGTGCACGTGTGGGCTTCAATATCGGCAACTATTATGCCGATGCTGCTGCGGCAGAGTTGACCAGTCCTTGGGAGAGCCGCTACCGTGGCATCCGCAAGTGTAACACCACCTTGAAGCGTATCGACGATGTGCCTAAGAGTACAGATGATACCCAGGAGCAATATGAGGAGCACAAGTCTTGGATCAAGGGTGAGGCACGTTTCTTCCGTGCTTACTTCCTCTGGGAGTTGTTCTTGAAGTATGGTCCTGTGCCAGTGGTTCAGGATGTGCTCGACCCTAATGGTGACTTGCTCACCGGTTATAGCGTGCGCCCTACGATGAAGGAGATGGTGGTGGATTTCATCATCCCTGAGTTGAAGGAGTGTGAGGCACAAGTGATGGACAAGGCTACCAGCGACATCGATGGTAACCAGGGTCGTATCAGCAAACCTGTCGTCAGAGCATTGCTCAGCCGTATCTACCTCTATATGGCAAGCCCTAGATGGTCGGCAGAGAGTGGCATCACCTGGCAAGACGCAGCCGATATGGCGAAGAGCTTCATCGACGACTATGGTCAGAACTATGGTTTGTTTTATGGTGAGAACCTGTCACCAGTGCAGCGTTACACCAATGCCATCTTGCTCAATGGCTTCACCGAGAACAACAACGAGGTCATCTTCTATCGCAATGACGCTACCGTCGGCTGGTCAGCAGTCATCACCGACACTCCAGTGGGTGAGGGTGGCAATGGCGGACTTTGTCCTAGCCAGAACCTCGTAGATATGTATGATATGGCAAATGGTAGCGCACCTTTCAATAGCTATGATGCTACCGGCGCACCTCTTTATAATAGCACTGCCAATGGCGTGGCTGGTTCCTCAGTCCAACAAGCCAGTGGCGTCACAGGGGTCACACATACAGCCAGTGGCTACGATGATACCACACCGGTATCCAACCGTGACCCTCGTTTGGCAGCTACTATCCTGTATAATGGTGTGACTTGGGGACAAGCTACCACCACCAAGACCAATGTCATCGACGTGACAGCCGGTGGACGCGACAATCCAGTGGGCAATGCCAACGCCACACCTACCGGTTATTACGTAAGAAAGTATATGCCAGAGGTGATTCTCAACAACAACCATGCAGGTGCCAGCTATCGCAACTGGATCATCTGCCGCTATGCAGAGATCTTGCTCAACTATGCCGAGGCACTGAACGAGGTAGATTTCGCAGCCAACAAGACAGAGGTTTGCAACTTGCTCGACCAGATTCGTCATCGTGCCGGTATCACGGGAGATGTCAAGGACCGCACCGACCTCAACTCACAAGAGGCTATGCGCAACTTCATCCACAAGGAGCGCACGATAGAGTTGGCATTCGAGGAGCATCGCTCATGGGATGTACGCCGTTGGAATGTAGCCAAGCAGGCTTTGGGTCGTGACATCTATGGTGTCAACGTAACCAAGAAGAATGGCAGGGATGTCTATACTCGCAAGGTGGTACAGAAGCGTGTCTTCGACAACAAGATGTATCTGTATCCAATTCCAGAGGCAGAGATGTGGAAACTCCCATCTACCTTCGAGAACAACGAGGGATGGAAGTAAGCATCTTCCGAAGAGTGTATCTTCTATAGAGTAAGAATGATAAATACTGGATTATATTATGAGACATATCATAGCAAAATATTTCAAACCAAGCGCAGCACGTATCTTGTTGGGAGCTGTGCTCACCATGTCTGCCTCAACCGCCCTCGCTGTCAATGATGGTAGAACCATACATGGTAAAATAGTTGATGCCGACGGCAAGCCTGTTACGGGTGCCATCGTCAACATCAATGAGGCATTGCGTAAGACCCTCACCAATGAGAATGGTAACTTTACCATCAAGGTGAAGCCAGGCGATGACCTCTATATCTCTTACCTCGGTTATAAGGAAGAGCATGTCAAGGTAGGCATGGAGGAAAACGAGGTGAACGTCACCTTGCAGGAGGACAATGAGTATGACCACCTCGCACCTGTGGCTTTCACTTCCAAGCCAAGCAAGTTTGTCACCGAGGCTACTTCCGTAGTGACCGGTTCTGAGTTGGAGAAGCACCCAGTCACCGTGCTCCAGAATGCCTTCACCTCTACACTCACGGGTGTGGAGACCTATGAGTCGCAGTCGGAGCCAGGATGGAGTGAGACCGATATGTATATCCGTGGTATCCGTACCATGAACAGTAATGCTCGCTCTCCGCTGGTGATTGTAGATAATGTGGAGCGTGACCTTTCCTTCCTCGATGCTTTCCCTATCGAGAGCATCACGGTATTGAAGGATGCGGCTGCCACTGCCATCTACGGTATGCGTGGTGCCAATGGTGTCATCCTCGTGACCACCAAGCGTGGTGAGGCTGGCAGAATGAAGGTGAGCTTCACCCAGGAGGTGGGCTTCCAGACCATCGCAGGCATCCCTGAGAGTCAGAACTCTTACAATTACGCCTTGTCTCGCAACCAGGCTCGCTATCTCGATGGCTTGAGCCCTGAGTTCTCTGATTACGACATCGAGCAGTATCGCAAGGTATGCAATGGCGAGGAGTTGACAGGCATGGATAAGTACAAGTACTTCAATACCAACTGGCATGATACCATGCTCCGTGACGCTGCGCCAATGTATCGCACCAATCTCCAGTTGAGCGGTGGTAACAACCGTGCCCGCTACTACGTGAGCTTCTCTTATCTCCGTCAGGAAGGTTTGTTTGACACCAAGTGGACCCAGTACAGCGGCAGTTATGACAGTCAGGAGACCTTGAACCGCTACAACCTCCGTGTCAATGTCGATTTGAACGTCAACAAGTTCTTGTCGGTAGGTCTCGACCTCGGTGGTCGTATCGACAACATCGTGCAGCCAGGTATCGACGTATGGAACCTCTTCACATGGGGTGCTGGTGAGAACCTTCCTATCTATCCTGTCTATTGTCCTAATGGTGAGTTCTTCTTCCCTACGACTTCCGACAGCAAGAATGGTGCTGCCCAGATAGCAGGTCGTGGTATCGAGCAGAACCGTCGTCGTAACCTCTATACGACCGTGACTGCCACGGGTCATCTCGACTCCCTCGTACCAGGATTGAAGGCACAGGCTGTGGTCAGCTTCGACTCTTACGAGACCTTCCAGAAGGTTCAGCGAGCCGACATCGATGGTTACTACTACAACTTCCAGGACAATGTGGAGAGTGTGGATGACTACAAGTACCAGCGTGTACGTACATTCATGGCTTTGCCAGACCCTACGACTTCTCCTCGTGATTATTACTATAATATCAACACCCGTTTTGGTCTTGCCTATAACCATAAGTTTGGCAAGCATCTCGTTGATGCACAGGCTTTCATGCGTACTTACAAGAATGTGGTACGTGGCATGAACTCTTCCAACCGTTACCTCTCTTGGAATGCTCAGGGTATGTATGTCTATAACGACCGATACATCGCTAGTGCCAACATCTCTCGCATGGGATGCGACAACTATGCACCAAGCAATCGTTGGGCTACCTTCTATGGCTTGTCTGCTGGTTGGCTTGCTTCCGAGGAGAGTTTCATCAAGAACTTGAAGGTGTTCGACCTCTTGAAGGTACGTGCTAGCTATGGTACTGCAGGACAGGCTAATACCGGTGTGGCTCGCTATCCTTATCAGAGTACTTATGCCCAAGGCTCTGGCTACAACTTCGGTACGGGTCAGAACTACATCGAGGGTTCTTACGAGGCAACTGCTGGTAACTTGAACAATATCTGGGAGAAGTCTGCTATGTTTAATATGGGTGTTGACTTCGACCTCTTCCATAAGAAACTCTATGGTAGCGTGGATTACTTCAAGGAGTGGCGTTCACAGATCTTGGTCGATCGTGCTACCGTGCCAACTCTCTTTGGTTTGGTGGCTCCACAAGATTCCTATGGTAAGGCAGAGACCTGGGGATGGGAAGTATCGCTCGGTCATCGCAACCATATCGGCAAGAACTTCAACTATTATATCGAAGGTAAGTTGACCTGGAACCGCAACAAGATTACGGAGATGGATGAGTTGACTCCTGATTATGCTTACCAGGCAAAGACAGGCAAGCGCATCGGTCAGCAGTTTATGTTTATCTTGGATCAGTGGGCAAGCGACCCTAACTTGATTCCTACGAGTCATGAGGATGCCATCGCTCACCCAGAGAAGTATCCTTACAGTGCAGCCGGCATCTATAAGTTGGGTAACGCCGTCTTCAAGGATGTGAATGGCGACCGCAAGATTGATACATACGACCAGGTGGCTAATGGCTACAGCAACTCCAAGATACCTGAGCTCTTGCCAACAGTGAACGTTGGTTTTGAGGCATTCGGCTTTGATGCTCGTGTGGTCTTGACCGCTTATCTCAACCGTACCATCGAGTGTCGTGAGAATATGGACTATGGCTTTGGCTGGGGTGGTACCTCTACCCATGAGATTACCAAGACTTGGGGATATTACACCGACGACCCTAACGACCCTCGCAACATCAACGCCAAGTACCCACGTCTCTCCACCAGCTTCAGCAATGTGGATCGTAACTACCCATACAACACCAGCAACATCTGGTTGCAGAGCGGTGATTTCCTCTCTCTGCGCAACGTGGAGGTAGGTTACTCATTGCCAAAGGCATTGATTTCCAAGCTCTACATGACCAAGTGCCGTGTCTATTTCAGCGGTTACAACCTTTGCAACTGGAGTCACATGGGCAAGGGATTCGACCCGGAGAACCCAACCAACTACATCTGGGCATATCCTAAGACACGTTCCTTCTCCTTTGGTGTAAACGTAGAATTCTAACGATTCCTAAAACTGAGACGAAAATGAAAAAGATCAATATCATTCTGTCAGCAGCCATGCTGATGTTAGCAGGAAGCATCACTACATCATGTAGTGACTTCCTGGACAAGGAGTATGATGCCTCCCTCTCCAGCGACAAGGTGTTCTCGGATGAGGCGCAGACACGTGGTTTCCTTGCCAATATATATACCAACTTGCCAGATGGTTTCGCACCATACGCCGATGATCAGTTCACCGGTGCCTCACGCGACTGTATGACTGATAACGCCACCACTTCTTGGGGCTTGCATTATTATCCTAAGGTGGCTACCGATACCTATACAGCAGCCGACCATCCATTGTTGGGCTTCTGGAATACCGACCTCTATGGTATCCGCAAGTGCAACCAGTTTATGAAGCAGGCTCGCAAGGACGTCATCGGCAACAATGCCAAGGATGGCGACGACAACTGCTTGTACGATCGCAATATGGCAGAGGCTCGCTTGTTGCGTGCCATCTTCCACTTCGACCTCATCTGTTGGTTTGGCGATTGCCCTATCATCGCAGAGGATGCCGATGGCAACCCTATCATCTTCGATATGAGTGATGCTGGAGCGATGAATATGAAGCGTACCCCTGCCGCTGAGGCTTTGGAGTGGGTGGCTAACGAGTGTGACAAGGTGAAGGACGTGCTTCCTTTCCGCTATGCCGACGAAGGTTCCAACTGGGGACGTGTGAATGGCGCTGCGGCTTATGCGCTCAAGAGCCGTGCCTTGCTCTATCGTGCTTCTGCCCTCTACAATGAGAGTGGTGACAAGACCTTGTGGCAGAATGCTGCTACAGCTGCCACCGACTTCATCAACAAGAATGAGCAGCAGGTCAACAAGTATCATCTCTTGAATACTGGTGATGCCGAGCACGACTATTACAATATCTTCTCCAATGCCACCAACCCTACCCAGAACCCAGAGTTCATCTTGTCTCGTTCTCTATGGGGTGGTCTGACGGGTACCAACCAAATAGAGAAGGTACTCTTGCCTGTAGGTTTTACAGGTAACTTCAGTGGAAATGGTCGTACCAATCCTACCCAGAACTTCGTGGATTGCTTCGAGATGAAGAATGGTAAGCATATCGACGAGGAGGGTAGTGGCTATGATGAGCAACATCCTTACAAGGATCGTGACCCACGTCTCGACCAGATTGTGTTCCACCAGAACTCTGTTTGGGGTGTCGCTACGGATGGCGAGCAGCGCAACATTGATATCTCTTCCAATGTGGGTGCGGCTGGTATCGACTACAGTTCTTCCATGGGTGGTACTTATACAGGCTACTATCTGAAGAAGTTTGTCAACAATATCTCTTGCAAGAACCCAACTACCTTCTTGCACGCATGGCCTATCTTCCGTTATACGGAGATTCTATTGAATGCCGCTGAGGCACTCAATGAGGCACAAGGTCCTGATGCTGCTTATCAGTACATCAACCAGATACGTAGTCGTGCTGGTATGCCAGACTACAGCGGTATGACACAGAGTGAGTTGCGTGAGCGCATCCGCAATGAGCGCCGCATCGAGTTGTCGTTCGAGGATCATCGCTTCCTCGATGTTCGCCGTTGGAAGTTGTACTACAATGCTACTGCTGCCAACGAGGTGAACAAGCCACGCTACGAGCAGATTTACAACCTCTATGGTGTCAAGGTGACGGGTGATGATGTAGTGAATGCGCCAGTGTTCACATATGGCAAGGCAGAGACCAACAACCGCATCGTCTTCAATGCGCCTAAGAACAACTACTTCCCAATACCAGCCAATGAGGTGAAGCGTGCCCCTATGTTGGGACAGAACCCAGGTTGGGAAATCGCCGGTGACAACACGAAGGATGATGCCGCTGGTGATGAGGGCACAGGAGATGCCTCTGGCGACAATAACTCAGATACACAGGAATAAACCTTAAAAAAGTTAAGTGACAATGAAATATCTCAGTATCATAATGATGTTCGTTTGCAGCCTATTCATCGTAGGCTGCAGCGACGATGACAAGATAGACAACACTGCCTCTGTCAGCAATCTCACGATAGGTGAGGTGACTTCTACTTCGGCAAGCCTGTCGGCTGAGTTGTCTGCGGCTAGTATGCAGAACTTCATCAAGAAGGGTTTCTGCTACAGTACTTCCGCCGAGCCAACGATAGACAATGCGACGCTCTGCGAGATGACAGGTGACTTCTCTGCCACCCTCCGTGACTTGCAGCCTAACACCACCTACTATGTGAAGGCGTATGCACTGATCGGTGACAACTTGGTCTATACAGAGCAGAAGCAGTTTACGACTCCTTCCAAGACCTTGGAGGACCAATTGTCTGAATACATCTGTCCAGCCTACGTGGATGACTATGTGAGCATGGCGGGTTGGGATCAGCGTGCCAACTGGAATCTTGCCAATGTACACGACCCATCTGTGATGAAGGCAGCCGATGGCTATTATTATATGTATCAGACAGATGCCAGCTATGGCGATGCCCACGATGGACACGGACACTTCCATGCTCGTCGAAGCAAGGACCTCGTCAACTGGGAGTACTTGGGCGCTACCATGCAAGAGGCACCAGCTTGGGTAAAGACCAAGTTGAACGAGATACGTGCCGAGCAAGGTCTTGACCCAATCGAGAATCCTTCGTATGGCTATTGGGCACCATGTGCTCGCAAGGTGAACGACCACCTCTATCGTATGTATTATTGCATCGTCGTCAACAACTATATCAAGACGGGTGGTCGTACCTATGATGGCTCTTGGACGGAGCGTGCTTTCATCGGTGTGATGGAGACTAGCGACCCTGCATCCAATAATTGGGAGGACAAGGGCTTTGTTATCTGTTCTTCTTCTGATAAGGGAACCAACTGGAACCGTGCATCCGAGGGTGATTGGAATGCTTACTTCAAGTTCAATGCCATCGACCCTTCTTTCATCATCACTCCAGAGGGCGAGCACTGGCTCATCTATGGTTCTTGGCATAGCGGTATCGCTGCCGTGCAGTTGAACCCTGAGACAGGTAAGACTTTGGCAGAACTTCCTAAGTCATACGGTACAGCTGCTGAGATTGCACCATACGGCAAGTTGATTTTCACTCGTACCAATGGTGGTCGTTGGCAAGGTGCCGAGGCTCCAGAGATTGTTTACCACGATGGTTATTATTATCTCTTCTTGGCTTACGATGGCTTGGATATTCCTTACAATACCCGTGTGCTCCGCTCTACCAAGGTGGATGGTCCTTATGAGACGCTCAATGGTGCTGTCACCGATGCCTCTAAGGGAGCCAACAACAATCCTACGGTGCTCACTCATCCTTACAAGTTCAGTGAGGGCTATGGATGGGTAGGTATCAGCCACTGCGCTGTCTTCGATGATGGCAATGGCAACTGGTACTATGCTTCACAGCAGCGTTTCCCTGCCAATGTGGGTGGCAACGCCTATAGCAATGCCATCATGATGGGTGGAGTTCGCTCTATCCAGTGGGAAAGCAATGGTTGGCCTACTGTGATGCCTGAGCGTTATGGCGCAGTGCCACAGGCTTCGATCAGTGAGTCGGAGTTGGTAGGTGCTTGGGAGCATATCGACCTCTCTTATAGCTATCGCAACCAGCGTACAGCCTCTGAGATGGTGCTCGGCGACGATCACAAGATTACTTCGGGTGCTTGGAAGGGTGCAGCTTGGAGTTTCAATGCCCAAACCAATACACTTACCTGCAACGGCGTAGAGCTGAAGGTACAGCGTGAGGTGGATTGGGAGGCATCTCCTCGCAAGGTCACCATCGTATATTCTGGCTTGAATGGTATAAAGAGCTATTGGGGCAAGAAAAAGTAATATCGACTCCAAGTCTTATCACATAAATAGGTATAAGTTAGGATGAATAAACTAAGTATGTTATTAGGAGCAGCAATGATAGTTGCTGCTCCTTTTGTAAATAGGAGTTTCTGTGCTCTGGCAATGGATGAGGCTGATATATACGCGCCTACAAGACAAGCTCCTGTCGTGGTGGATACTCCTTTCGTCCACGACCCAGTGATGGCTTATGAGGATGGCGTCTATTACCTCTATTGCACGGGGCACGGCATCACTCAGATGACTTCCACCGACCGACAACACTGGACTTTGAGCCGTGAGGGAGTATTGCCCAATGGGAAGATTCCGGCTTGGACGCACGATAGCGTGCCTGGCTTTGAGACTCATATCTGGGCACCCGATGTGGTGAAGTATCGGGGCAAGTGGTACATGGGCTATTCTTGCTCTACCTTTGGCAAGAATACTTCTGCCATCGGATTGCTCAGCAACAAGTGTCTCTCTGACAAAGATGGATGGAAGGATGAGGGTTGCATCGTGGCTTCTCGTGGCAATCGGGACAACTGGAATGCCATCGATCCCAACTTTATCATCGACGAGAAGGGGAAACCTTGGATGACGTGGGGCTCCTTTTGGGATGGTATTCAACTGATACCGCTCGACAAGACGATGCACCCGAAGAAGGGAGCTAAGCCTCAAACCATCGCTCGCCGTCATGCTGTTGGGGATGCTTCGGCGGAGCCTAATCCTACCTCCAAGTTTGCTGGTACCAATGCCATCGAGGCTCCTTTCATCATGCGACATGGTGGGTATTATTATCTCTTCGTGAGTTGGGATTACTGTTGTCGTGGCATCAAGAGCAATTATCGTGTAGCCGTGGGCAGAAGCAAGAATGTGTCTGGTCCTTATCTTGACAGAGACGGCAAGCCGATGCTCGAAGGTGGCGGTACCTTGCTGTTGGAAGGTGATAAGAAGGAATATGAGGCGCTTGGTCATTGCTCCGCCTATTCGTTTTCAGATGGCGATGTCTTCTTCTGCCATGGTTATAGTGTGGCGAAGAATGGAGCCAGTATCTTGGTTCAGAAGAGAATTCATTGGACTGAGGATGGTTGGCTGACACTGGAATAACATAACAAATGCGGCAAACTGCATCACGCAGGTTGCCGCATTTTTTCTAACTAATAATGAATTATTATTCTTCTATCATCTTTTACTTATCGTCATATATTGCATTGTTCTTATTTCAAGATTGACGATTCATATTTCCATCTTCATATTGTTTCTTCTTTATTTCAATCTCAAGATATTGAGCGAATTGGCAGGGATTTCCATCTCCACACCGTCCTTCTTGGTGGTGATGAAACTCTCCACTGGATAGACATTGGTAGGATTGTCGATGGTATTCTCCTCCAAACCATTCTTGGCAGAGAGACGAATCAACTTGCCATCTTGGATATTCTTGCCTTGGAGATTTACCTTGGCAGTGGTGTTCTCTGTGCTGGTATTGGCTATCTTGACGATGACCTCGCCAGTCTTCTCCTCGAGGGTAGCGGTAGAGAAGATGCCTGGATGGGTATTGCCCTTGAGCTTGGTGGCGAAGATTTCCTTGCCGTCCATCTTGGCAAAGATGCTGTCGCCTACTACCTTCAGCTCGATGTCATACCATTTGCCAGTCTCTACACTGCCAGGACAAGTAGCAACCTGTCCCTTCGCACCATTCACAATCTGCTCGATGCCGTGCTGAGTGTTGTTCCATCCACCGAGATTCAACCAGCAATAGTTTCTCTCGTCCACATAGTTGAAGATAACGAGGAAGCCCTCATTGCCGGCATTCTTCTTCGCACGTACCTTATAGATATAGCCATCACTAGTGATGGTGCCTGGATTTAGACGGATGCAAGACTCATCGTTGCTGGTCTGCTTGATCTCATCGCCCTCTACCTTCCATGCGCCATGGATGTCGGTTGGGGTGAGTTCGAGAGTAGCTGGGAGTGCGTTGCCCTTCTCATCGGTGTAGCCTTGGTCCTTGAAGGATACCTGGGTGTTCCATGTACCCATACCTACTTGGCAAACTCCTGGCTTTACCTTCACGTTGTCGTACGTATATGGATTCTCCTGCTTTACTGGCAAGACACGAGTTCCCACGTTGTTCGCCATCACATTCTGTACATAGTAAGATGGTGTGCCGAATACCTTGTCAGAAGTATATTGAATCATATCTGGAGCCCACATGCGGTTGTTGAGATTCGCAAAGATAGGAGCGTATGATGCCATCGTCACGATATCGGAGTTGTTTTCGATGCCCATCATATACACAGCCTCTCCAAGGGCTGCGTCGAGCGAACCCATATTGCCGAAGCCCTGTGTGACGGCATATTCGCCTACATAAATCTCACTGCCCTTGCGGTCGTAAGTGTCATACTTGTTGAAGTTCTCGGCAAACCAAGCTGGGTTGCGATAGTAGTGCTCATCGAGCAACTCTACGCTCTCCTGACTTCCCCACTTCGGATTGTCATCGCCCCAAGCCACTACGTTACCAATCAAGTGCATCTTCGGATATTTAGCCAAGACGGCATCCTTGAACTTCTTGAAACGCTCATAGTAGTGGTCGCTCTGTGCGGCTGGATCTGGCTGGTTGTTCTCATTACCAATCTCCAAGTACTCGATGTTGTATGGCTCTGGATGACCATTCTTGGCACGCAAGGCACCATACTTAGAGGTGACAGGACCATTGGCATACTCCAAGGCATTCAAGCACTCGTCTATCCAAGGCTGGATGCTATCCACTGGTGTCAAACCGCCGTGCCACAAACCTACGTTCACTACATAGAGAGGCTTGGCATTCAAATCCTCGGCGAGCTGTAGATACTCATCAAATCCCATACCATCGCTAGTGCGATAACGCCAGTTGACGTTCTTGTGTCCCGGACGCTCCTCGATAGGACCGATGGTCTTCTCCCAGTGGAAGGCATTCTCCGGAGATTCCTGACCTTCTACATAGCAACCGCCAGGGAAACGAACGAACTTAGGGTGGATATTGTAGAGCAACTGTGCCAAGTCTGGGCGCAAACCATTCTCACGATTCTTGAAAGTAGGAGGGAAGAGGCTTACTACATCGAGCTGGATAGTGCCCTTGCCATCTGCCACGAGGGCAAACTGAGCCTTAGCATCGTTGGCGTTGGCAGTCAGCTCGGCGGTATATTTGGTCCACTTCTTGCCTATCTTGCCACTAACGATAGCCTCGGCATACACCTTGTCGCCCTTCTCATTGATGAGCTGTGCCTTGAGGTTGCCCTTATAGCTACCCTTTGCCCAGAAAGAGAGTTTGTAGGTTCTGCCTTGTACGGCATTGATTCCCCAAAAGCCCTCATTGATGAGAGAGGCTGTAGCCTGAGGAGTGGCGGCGATAGTCAACTGGAGAGCCTTGCCCTGTGCGGAGTTGAGTAAACCTTTATTGATGAGTTGTGTGCTGATTTTTGCACCAGCAGCATGGGTTGTCTTCCAAGTAGGAGTAGTCTTGCCATCGTCTTCGAAAGAGCGGTTGCTGATGAGTTCTGCGTAGAGTCCTCCGTCAGCGGCATGGTTGATGTCTTCGAAGAAGATACCATATAAGTTAGGAGACACCTGGATGCCCGGATTGCCAGCATCCACGTTGATAGTCACTTGGGCGTTTGCTGCTATAGCGGTAGCGAGCAACGCCGAAAGCAAAGTCTTTTTCTTGTTCATTGTTTGTTTCTTAGGTTTATTTACATTGTTACGTGTTGTGTTCTTTCTTCTATCGTTTTACACAATGGCAAAATTACGAAGAAAAGGTGAGGGAGGGGAGGACAAAACGCACAATAAAGTGTAAAAAGGTGGATTTCGCATGGAAATCCACCTTTTTCTTATGGTAAACTGCACTAATCTGCATATTTCAAGGTGCTAGTACAACAATACCAACCCGGCGAAAGCAGAGTAGAGTATCATGCGAATAGGATTGATCTTCATCACCTTCACGCCGATGAAAGTGGCGAAGAAGAGGGCGATGGAGATATAGAAACGCCATGGATTGTCGGGAGTGCTGAAGTTCTCGCCATTCATCAAGAGAAGGGCGGCAGCTCCGACAAGACCTACCACGGCAGGACGAAGACCGATGAAGATGCTCTGCACGGCATTGGTCTTCATATACTTGTACAGCATTCTGCTGATCATGATCATCAAAATCAAAGAGGGAAGAACCAAGGCAAACGTTGCCACAGCACTGCCCAATATCGCCATCATACCACTCATGCCGGCATTATGCACGGCAGTATAACCACAATAGGTGGCGGAGTTGATGCCGATAGGACCCGGTGTCATCTGCGAGATGGCGACGACATCGGTAAACTCCTGCATCGTCATCCAATGATACTGGGTTACCACTTGTCCTTGGATGAGTGATATCATCGAGTAGCCACCTCCGAAACCGAAGATGCCTATCTGTATGAATACGATGAAAAGTTGAAGAAATATCATAGTTTATTCTCTTTTTAATTGCAAATGTACTGATTTTCTTTATTATCGCCAAATTATTTTTAAAAACTTTACTCTCTTTTTTGTAAATAAGTGCATTTCCTTGCTGTTATTGGAGAAAAATTGCAAATTTGCACGTGAAAAGCTGAAAAAAGTAGCAAGAATGTTTTTAAAAGAAAGATAATCAGTGAGTTAGTTGAAATTTAATCAACTTGCTTTTTGTATTGAATAATTTATTAGTCGTGGAAATGTGCTAAAAAATACGAGATTTCCACGACTAATACTTCTTAAAAAGGCTTCTTTGCGATGGTGATAGCCTCGCGAAGCCTTTTAAGTTCCTTTTCATCCTTGCACTCTTGAATCAGCTCCAAGAAGTCTTGGTTTGAAATGCTTTTGTCATTAAATGCTTCGAGCAGTTCGATGTGTTCTTCCTCCTTGTCAAACTCTATTTCTTGGTGAGAATGGCGATACTCTTTTCTCAACATAATATAGGTGGTAAGAAATTCAGGACAGAGCGAGAACAGTTCTTTGCAGAAAGGAGCTACAGGATTGCCAATATGCTCATTGACCCTTGCCTCAAAGAGAAGTAGCTTCTTGTCAATGGCTTTTTTCTCCTCACCTTCCTGAGAAATGCTAACAATTTGGAATGTTACATCGTATGCCTCATCATACCTTTTGAGTTCATAAAGAGCACGCCCTTTAATGAACATCGCTTCAAGACAGGTTCTTCGTCCCAGTACCATGTTTGTGTAACCGATGGCTTCCTCATATCGTTTGCCATACAAGCAGAGAACTGCATTGAGAAAGTTTGCAGTCATACTACAGTCCTTAAGTAATTGAGCATCCTTTGTCTTTCCTAATAAGCATGTATCATCCAGCATGATATCAAACATTCTTTTGGCTGTCAAGGCTGCATTCCGATAGTCATTCTTGCGAATCTTATCTTGCATCAAATGCAGGCAAGTTTTGGTAGCCATGTCGTAGTCTTTTGTGCATAGATATTGGTAGATTCGCTTTTCCGCACCTAATACGTCATCAATCATCTCTGTGTCATTGTAAGAGTTGGCAAATACTCTTACCTCTTGATTTTGGGTGACGTGATAAGGGTGGATAGGATTACTAAGTGTCAATCCTTCCAAAGAACGTAAACGGCTGATGGCAACGTAAGCTTGTCCAGGCAAGAAGGTGCCATGAGATAAGTCAAAGTGCATTCTTTCAAAAGTCATTCCTTGTGATCTATGGATAGTTATAGCCCAAGCTAATTTCAAGGGAAATTGTGTGAATGTTCCCATAACTTGGGTTTCTAACTTGTGGGTTTGACGATTGTATTTGCTCTTGACATTATCCCATGTCACTTCTTTGACATCAATGGTTTTGCCGCTTTCCAAAGTCACTTGTATTTTATCATCGCTAAGTTCTGAAACTTTACCGATTGTTCCATTCATATAACCACTGCCTATGTTGTTGCGGCAGAATATGACTTGTGCGCCTACTTTTAGTCTGAGTTTTTCTGGTACAGGTGCTTCATTCTTTTTGAATTCGTTTTGAATCTTTGCCTGATAGCAGAATTCTTCCGATTGGATTGCTCCTAATTTCTCCTCGTTGATATTCTCAGCCATCTTGTTGAATGCGGTTAAGGTTACAGAGAAATCTTGCCCTTCATACTCCTTGCCGACATGCTGATTTAGTAGTTCTAAATCTTCAGGGTTTACTTCACCTGTGCGCATCTTGTTCAGAACGGCAAGAAATTCTTTATCGCTTTGACGATATACTTTTTGAAACTCAATCTTGGGAAGGTTCATTCTTTTCAAGACAAAAGCCTTGTAAAAGAATGGTGTTCCAGCACCATAAAGGTCTTGGAGCATTTCTGCATCGGCGCTATTAGACTTGATAATAGGAGGTAACTGGAACAAGTCACCTACAAAAACGACCTGTTTTCCACCAAAAGGCATGTTGGTCTTGAATACCATGCGAAGACATCGGTCCATTCCATCCACCATATCACACCTTACCATAGATACTTCGTCTACGATGATTGTATCTGTTTCTTCGAGAATGCATTTGTTCTCGTACGAAAGTACAGTGTTGGTATGCGGTCCAATGGCTTGCATAGGAAAGCCAAAGAAGGAATGCATCGTTTGTCCTCCGACTGTGATAGCTGCAATGCCAGTAGGTGCCAATACCAAGAAGTTTTTGTTGATTTCTTCCTGGATGCGTTTGATAAAGGTTGTCTTACCTGTGCCAGCCTTTCCTGTGATGAAAAGGCAATTGTTGGTGTTTGCAACAAGGTCGAATGCTTTTTGCTGTTCTGCATTCTGTAGGTCGAGTGTTGAAATGTTCTTTTCCATATCGTCGTCTTTTGTTTTCTGATGCAAAATTACGACGTTGTTGTGTAGTCTTACTTCACAACAAAATAAAATTAGGGCGATATGATGGAAAATGTCATATCGCCCTAATATTGTAGCAAGAGTTTTTTACGCCTTATCCCATTCCAAACGATTTCTTTCTTCATCTGGGTGTTCACGAATGTAGCTGCGATAGAATAGGATTAAATCGCATAGTTGGAAAGTGAAACTTTTTAGCAAGAATGTGGATGATTGTACGCGTTCCATATATTCTTTCTTACTTATATCCTCTTCTGTACTATTCTCGGAATGGCAGAAGGGTGGAAGAATATTGACTATTACTTTCATTGTCTTTGACATTGCCTCTGGGAGAATGCGCTTATAACTTTTATAGACAATTTCTCCTTTAGAGTTTGTGGCATTCTTACCACTAAGGATAATACTTGACCAAGTAAAGTTCACCTGCTTACCCCAGTCGGGCAATAAGCCATGAATAGCCATAGAACGGAATACGTATTCTAAAACTTCGCGGGCTTTCTCAAATTTATCATTGTAATCTTTAGACTCGATTGTGTCAGGAAAATGAATAGGAATGAGTAAATCCTCAAGGGCATTGTACCCCATGTCGTCAATGCCGCATTCTTCTATAGCATCAAATACATCCTTGTACATTTTCTGAATCTGAAGGCGAGGAGATTTCCTAGCATGTACTTTGATGCGTTTATACAGCATTTCGTTGTCAACATTTTTGGAATAATATTCTTTATGAGTACTATTTGTCCAATCTGCATCCCATTTCATACGGTCATCATTGATGGAGTCAGATACCTCTTCAGCATCACCGCCAGTCAAGACATACCATGGAATGACACGCCCTCTTTTTTCACAAATGAGGGCTATGTCATTTAAGGCTCTGCCAAGAAATCTTACAGCATTATCCTCGCTGTCACGATGGTACTTGCATTTTGCATCTAAAATGATAGCAGACCAACGGTCAAAATCATTTTCTAATGCTGCTTTTGCTTCATCCCAACAAGGGAAAGCAACTAACTGCACCCCAAAATTATATGCTTCTAAAGGGTAGCTTTCAATGACTCCTGGATCATCTTCAACCCAAAGAACCTGGATTAAGTCTAAATTGTAATCTTTCATATCTAAAGAGTTTTAAGAGTATTTGTACGATTAAAAGTAAGTACATATTTTACCTTGAACTCATCTTCTGGAGAAGGAACGAGTTCAACATTTCCATCATATTTGCGCATGATGCCGTCTATCTCATTGCATCCGATACCATGATGTCCGTTAGAGTTAAGGGAGGTGGATACTCCGTATTCTAATAGGGATGATGTGCTACGGTCGGCTGGTATTGGCAATCCATTGTTCTCAACGCACATTTTCAATGCGATACCATCTGTCTCCCATGAAAACCGTAATAGGTAGTCATTGCGGGATTCATCTTTAAATCCATGGGATATTGCGTTTGAAACAATATTGTCCAAAACTTGCTTGAGTGCATCCTTTGGAAACAGCATAGTATGTATTGGCTCCCCCTTATGCAATATGATTTCTCCAGATAGGTCTTTCAAGTCTTGTTTAGCCAAATTATGTCCTTTAGACCATGTGACAACAGGCTTGAAGTTTACCCAACCATTTTCATGCTTTTGGATATAGCTTTCGACGAATTCCTCTGGATTAATCCATTCAGGCTTGGTAAAAGTGTATTCCACATCAGCAATATGGTCTAACTTTACCAACAAATCCTTCGTAGCGCTTGAAAGATATTCAAAGGCATCCTTGACGGTAGTTTGCTTGATGGGAGTAATACGTTCGTTGTCAGATATAGTTCCATTTTGGCTTATTCTATAAGCATTCAATGCGTTGAATGTGGCTTTGATGGATGAGGCAGATTGGGTCAAAGCGTGTTTGCGCATACGGACAGCCTTGATATAGCTCTTATGCTCTTGTTCCAACTCTTTACGGGATGACTCAAAAGCATTATAGTTGGCTTCCGACAAGAATGTAGCTCGTTCCAAATCGGTGTGATTTGGAACAATAATCTTGTCCATAATCAATGGGAAGAGTTGTGCATCCACTTCTCCTTCACAGATGGATATGATTTGGTTTCTGACCTCTGGGGTAAGCAATAAGGCTGCCACATATCGCACGTCGATGCCTTTCTTGGGAACAAGGCACACCAACTGTCTATAAGCAACAATGCCTTCGGATGGTATTTTTCTAATATAGCCAGCAACGAACTTATCTTTTCTACCATAGCAAAAAACACAAGGTCGTGAAATCTTGCCAAGCCATCCTAAGAATTTCTCAAACAAAGGGTCGCCCGCTTGTTTAAGTTGTGCCTCATATAGCTCTGCATCCTCGTATCTTGTAGATAGATTAATAGGAGCAATAACAGGAATCGTCTTTTCTTTATCAGAGAGTATCCACTCTATACATTCTTTCTCGTCGTTAAATGTTGTCTTCTTAAAGACAAGGTCTTCTTTTTTCTTAGGTCTAAAGTCTAAGAATGATACTATTTCTGAAAGAGAAATGCCTTCTTTTGGCTTTTCCGTTAAATAATAGCTTGGCCAAAGTATTGTTGGGTCAAGCATATTAGCAGACAATTGCATTTGCTCACCCGTAGCATTGTTCTTAATGCAAACAACATCACTTGTGGACTTATTTGCTCTAACACAAATAGTCGTTTTGGTCGTGCTGAGAATAGTATTAGGTTCTTCAAAAGAAACTATGGAATAGATGCATTTCTTCTCTACAAGCATTTTGCCCAAACCTGCCATAGAGTTGCCTGCTGCATTCTGTTTGTCCAGAAATAGCAAAAACTCGCTATTTGGCTTCATATATTGGAAAAGATGTTCTGACCCGTTGAAAAATAGGTAAGAATAACCAAAGATAGCAATATCGACATCTGACATATATTGAGAATTTTTCGTATCCTCATATAAAGGTTTGATTTCTGATTTAATGCCTGCAGCAAATAGTCTAATCTGTCCTAAAGCCCATATTTCGTTGATATATGGTCTTTTTACAGCAAAGCTATATCCTTTGATTATACAATTAGGGAATAGCATAGCTAAATCACCAAGGCCAGAACAACCTATAAATATAGTTTCTCCGTCCTCAATTTTTGCAGATGCAATGATTTCGTTGACTTTTTTTGTTGGCTTGTTGAGAAGTGAACCTAAATGTTCTCCATAGTATTTGTCGGCAAAGTAGCTGAAAATATATGTTGAGACTTCTGCAAAATTATTAGTTAAGAAAGTCAACTCTGTCTCGTTTAACCCTTTAGCATAAAACTCTTCTGTATATTTAGAAAGCGCCTCCAAAATATTAGAATCTGCATTCTCACCTGCTACTCTCTTATAAAGAGTTGCAAGCAACTGCTCCTCTGCCTCATCATTATAAGTCATAGTAAATTCATGTACTCCATCGAATTCGCAGCTTTTTGGGCAATGCTCATCTACAAAGTTACGATACTTGGCAACAAGTGCCTCTACTGTGAAGTTGTTGTTTACTGTCTGCATATTCTTTTGCTTTTTGTTTTACGACTGCAAAATTACAGGGATGTTGTGCAGTCTTTCTTCACACCAAAATATTTTTGATACATTTTTGCGATTATCTCCTTAATTTCTTCTCGAAGAGACTCTGGAGAGAGTATTTCCACATCATCACGGAACCAAATGAGCTCAGAAATCAATTCCTTGTTAGGGATAAGATTTAGTGAGATAATTCCTTCTGATTCATTCTCCACTATTTGCGAATGGTGAATCGGCTTGGAAATTACGTATGGTAGGCGTTGTGGGGAGAATTTCAGACGAATATGCTCTATCTTCTTGTCCTTCTCTATGGATATGCCAAGGATATCACGGAAATAAGCATCGAAATCGAAACGCAAGTTTCTTTTGAATGCTGTATCGGAATATTCGATATTTTCGATTCGGTCTAATGGGACAATGGATAAATCTTCAAATTCTGAATTATATCCTAAAAGATACCACCTATTATTATATTGCTTGAGGTAGTACGGATGAATCGTCCATTTTACGACCTCTTTGCCAAAAGGGTGATAGTCGATGAGGACAGGTTGGCGTTTGATAACGCAGTTGGTAAGAGTGGATAGAAATCGCAAGCCTTTCATGTTTCGGTTTTGTTCAAATCCGATAAAGTTTGTCTCTACTCCTCTTAGACCAAAGCGGTATCGAAGATTGGTAAGCAATTCTTCAATCCAACTATACATAGGTATGCCCTGAAAACGTGATAGTGAAGTAATAAGCGTTTCGAGTTGTTCAACTTCCATCTCCGTTATCGGAGTCTCTATGATGGAAAAGTCGAACTCATAGCGAAGGTACTTGCGCTTGCCATCTTGATAGGATTTTATTGGCGCTTCCCATCCTTCGCTACTTTTCATAAACTTGATGTCATCGTATATCTGTTTCTTGGATATAGACTTTGTTCCTGCATCTGTTAATTGGGCATTGACTTTTTCCATAAGATCTTCTATGAAGTACTTATGGTATTTGTCACTGAAACATTTGTCCAGTATCTTGTATCTTATGAAAGCATTTTTGTTTATTGGCATGGTATCTGTTAGTATGTTTTTTACTTTCTTTTATTTTCGAATAGTTGAAGCTGGCGACTTAAATCCTCTTCCGAAGGGAGAACTTCACGTATTTTCTTGATACGTACCTTGTCATAAGAGGCAACTCCCATCGGAGTGGATATTCCCTTGAATGCCCACTTCACTTCCGTTTGGTTCTTATCTTTACAGATGAGCAAGCCGATGGTCGGGTTATCATCATCAGTTTTCAACAGTTCATCCACAGCATTCACATAAAAGTTTAACTTACCAGCAAACTCTGGCTCGAATGGCTTGGCTTTCAATTCACAGACTATATACGAGCGAAGGTGAATGTGGTAGAAGAGCATGTCTATGCGGCGTGTCTTGCCTGCAACGATGATTTCTTTCTGGCGTCCGATAAAGGCAAAGCCTGTTCCTAACTCTAATAGGAAACGAGTGATGTTTTTCTCTAATTCATCTTCCAACTCTTCTTCGGCATATTGTTTAGGGAGTTCGATGAAACCAAAGTCATAGGTGTCTTTGGTTATCTCTTGTGCCAATTTGCTTTGTTCTGGGGTAAGATAATCAGAGAAATTAGAGATGGCTCCTCCTTGTGTATGATAGAGGTCTGCTCGTATACAGTTGTCGAGTGTGTTGCGACTCCAGCCTTCATTTATTGTTTGCCGAATATAGAATAGGGCTTCGTCAATATCCTTACATTTTGTAGTGATTTCAACATGATGCCGCCAAGGTACGAAAGAAAAAACAATAGGAAAAGCAAGTCCAATTTTTGGGGAATGTTCGGTTTCTCGAATTTCTGCACCAAGTTGTTGTAGCTTCGTATTTAGCTTATTATCAGAGTTTTGTAATTCTCCACCAAGTTGGTGGAGTTTTTCGTTCGCTTTGTTTGTGGAATAAAAAAGATACCATTTTTTCATATTCCAAAGGTTAGTGGTACTGAATCCTTTCGCCTTAGGAAATGCGGCTTTTAAGTCGAGACTAACCTGTTCTACTACACCTGCTCCCCAATGCTCTTCTGCACGACGAACGACAAGGTCACGTCCCAGTTGCCAATTGAATAACAACTGTTCTGAATTTACCTTAACCGCAGATTTTATCTGCGCTTTCTTGTATCTACCTTTCAGTTCTTCGATCCATGACACATAAGCTTCGTCTATGTGAACATTTTGAGAACTTGCAAAATGTGGTTTTGTCTCTTCCATATTCTGGTTTTTTAATTACTCCGTCGGCTGGATGAATTGACCATAGATGTAACCACCGATGGCTGCGGCGATGATAACCCAGATAGGGTTGACACCCATCAGCCATATCAAGATGGCGGTGAAGATAGGTATCCAACAATTCACCAAGGAGATACGGGCACTCTTGGCAAGCGAGAACGTAGGTACGGCTATCAGTGCCACGACGGCAGGACGAATGCCCGCAAACATGGCGGCAATCACCTTGTTGTCCTCAAACTGATGGAAAAACATCGCTATCGCTAATATAATAAGGAAGGAAGGCAATGAGGCACCGAGGGTGCAAACAATGGCTCCTGGTGTCTTTGCCAACTTATACCCCAATAAGGAACTTATGTTGATAGCCAAGGCTCCCGGACATATCTGGGTGGTGGCAATGGCATCCACAAACTCCTCTTTCGTCATCCATTGATGCTTGTCAACAACTTCCGACTCTATAATAGGAATCATGGCATAGCCACCCCCAAAGGTGACTATGCCAATCTTCATAAATGTTTTAAATAATGTGG
>FR893285.1:0-13775 GCA_000436035.1 Prevotella sp. CAG:732
CAGTCGCTTACAAAATCGTCGAGGGTACTAAGGAGCGTATCCAGCTCTACCGTGGTGTTGTTATCAAGATCTCTGGTCATGGTGACAAGAAGCGTTTCACCGTTCGCAAGATGTCTGGTACAGTAGGTGTTGAGCGTATTTTCCCTATCGAGTCACCAGCTATCGATTCTATCGAGGTGAACAAGCGTGGTAAGGTACGTCGCGCTAAGTTGTATTACTTGCGTGCTCTTACTGGTAAGAAGGCTCGTATCGCTGAGAAGAAGACTGTTGCCAAGGGTGCAGAGTAATTCTCTTGCTTACTATCCTAGTAAAAAAGATAAAAAGGAGATTCCTTGCAAGCGTGCTTGCGGAATCTCCTTTTTTCGTGTCCTTTCTTTTGATTGAGGATGAGTCTTTCGACAAAGGATGATAATCATAGACTAGTCGATGTCATCCGACGAACCATCCTTGAGCTCATGATCCTCATCCGTGTCATAGCTCAAGTTGCCATCGTCCTCACCATCGAGGGCCTCATGGAAGTCGTCCCAACTCTGATAGCCTACGAAGAGTGCCAACTTATTGAGTGTCTCACGACTAGGCTTTTCCTTTCCACTCACATAATTCCATACCTTATGCAGTCCCTGTGCGCTCACCATCAGATGGTGCTTTACAGAGAAGATGGAAGCTAGTTTCTCAAAGTCAGAACCTACGTGAATCTTTTTACCGATTTTCTTCTCCACTTCATGCGTGAGAAGCTTTAAATCATTTTTCATAAACGTATGAGTTTTGCGATTCTCTATAATAACATTACTAACGTATTCTCAATATCACTAACTATTTGCGTGCAAAATTACAAAAAAGTTTGTTTCCATGATAGTAAAAAGCGAGAAATTTTGTACCTTTGCAGCAAATTCTTAATAAATACATCTTTGCAATGAAAGAATTAGCACTCAAGTACGGATGTAATCCGAACCAGAAGCCTTCCAGAATCTTCATGGAGGATGGAAGCGAACTCCCTATCGAAGTGGTTAACGGCCGTCCTGGCTACATCAACTTCCTCGATGCCTTCAATTCTTGGCAATTGGTCAAGGAGCTCAAGGCTGCCACTGGTCTCCCAGCCGCAGCAAGTTTCAAGCACGTTTCTCCAGCTGGCGCAGCAGTGGGATTGCCACTGAGCGACACCTTGAAGAAGATTTACTTCTGTGATGATGTCAAGTTTGAACTCTCCCCATTGGCTTGTGCCTACGTTCGTGCCCGTGGTGCCGACCGTATGTGCTCTTATGGTGACTTCGTGGCATTGAGCGACGTGTGTGACGAGGCTACAGCCCTCCTCATCAAGCGTGAGGTAAGCGATGGCGTCATCGCTCCTGGCTATACCCCAGAGGCTATCGAAATCTTGAAGGAGAAGCGCAAGGGTACTTACAACGTCATCCAGATAGACCCTAACTACACTCCTGCTCCTATCGAGCGCAAACAGGTGTTCGGTGTCACCTTCGAGCAAGGTCGCAACGAGGTGAAATTGGACGACCCAGCACTCTTCGAGGACATCCCTACACAGAACAAGAACTTCCCTGCTGATGCAAAGCGTGATCTCATCATCGCTCTCATCACATTGAAATATACACAGAGCAACTCTGTATGCTACGTCAAGGATGGTCAAGCCATCGGTATCGGTGCCGGTCAGCAGAGCCGCATCCACTGTACTCGCTTGGCAGGTAGCAAGGCTGACGAATGGTGGTTGCGCCAGTGTCCTAAGGTGATGAACTTGCCTTTCAAGGAGAAGATTCGCCGTGCCGACCGCGACAACACCATCAATGTCTATATCTCCGACGAGTGGGAAGACGTACTTCAGGATGGTGTTTGGGAACAGTTCTTCACAGAGAAGCCTGAGCCATTGACCCGTGAGGAGAAGAAAGCTTGGATTGCTCAGAATACAGGCGTTTGCCTCGGTAGCGATGCCTTCTTCCCATTCGGCGACAATATCGAGCGTGCTCACAAGAGTGGCGTAGAGTACATTGCTCAGGCTGGCGGTAGCATCCGTGACGATAATGTCATCGAGACTTGCGACAAGTACGGCATCGCCATGGCGTTCACACACGTTCGTTTGTTCCACCACTAATCCATTCTTGAATTAAGAATTAATAATTAAACATTCATGAACGATATTGACGATATTATCATGGGCGGCATGGTCTTCAAGTCGGGCGGTGGTCCCAAGAAGGACGACGACGGCAAGGTGAAGACTAAGGCTAAGAAGAAAAAGTATATCACCGGTGCCCACGGTAGTGGTTCTGCTCGTCAGAAAGCGAAATATCGCCAACAGCGTGCGAACCGTAAATCACAGAAGAAATAAGAATACGTCTAGAAAGTATCAGACCATCCTCTGCTAGGATAAAAGATACCACTAGAATACGAAAAAAGGTCAAGGCTTTTTGTAAAAAGTCTTGACCTTTTTTCGTATTTGTCTCAATCTACCATTATTTTCAGCCCTACCCCCACTTTGATTCATACCTAGTTAGGGAAAAATTCCTACCTAACTAGGCGCGAAATTTTCCCTAGGCAGGAAGCAAGAACTCACAGGGGTTGCCATAAGGCGATTCCTCCTCACCTTGTCATTATTTTTTCTTGACCTTCAAGGCGCTTCCCTTTGTCAACTGCAAGGTAGAAGACTTGAGTTGGCGGTTGGCATGGTCGAAGATCAAGGCTGGGTCGAATCGTTTGCCTCCGAACGACATCTCAAAGTGGAGATGTTCGGTAGTGGCACGTCCGGTACGGCCGGTCAATCCTATCACTTGTCCAGCCTTCACCTTATCGCCCTTTTTCACCTTGTTGCGTGACTGGTGACTATAAAGCGTCTCAAAGCCAAAGGCGTGCTTGATGCGGATGCAGTTGCCATACCCATAGTAAGGACCAGAAGCTATTACCACACCATCGAAGGCTGCCACAATCTCATCGTTCGGACGAGTCTTCAAATCGACACCCGAATGACGGCGCTTGCCACCATAAGGACTGATGACTTTGGCACCAGGCAAAGGATATGCCCAGTGTTCTGCCTCTATCTTCTTCAAGTCGAGTTCAAAGGTATTCGTCAAGACGAATGGGTCGTTTACCTCATCAGGGTCCAAAGTCTCACCACTAGGCCACGCCGTCACCTTACCATCTATAGCAGGTCCCTTGTCTGAAGCCTGATTTTTCTTGGTTGATGATGCCTTGTCTGCACTACCACCCTTATCCTTACTAAGCGAAGAATCCTTGCCACCGATGACAGAGACGTTGACACGACTGCCGTTCTTTCGGAACTGTACTGTCTGGCGACGCAGTTTATGGCTCTTCACTTCCAAGATAGTCTCAGGATTGATACGAGCACCATTCACCATGATAGAGAACTCACAGTAAGTCTCATTGTTCTTGGTTCCTACGATGGCAATGGTCTGTCCTGCCTCCACACGTTGCCCCACCTTCACAAGGTTCTCGGCATTGTTGGCATAGACGGTTTCCAATCCATTATCATGACGGATGACGATAACATTGCCCTGACTCTCTGTCTTGCGAGACAAACGCACATGACCATCAAACATCGCCTTGACAGCATCCCCCTTGGAAGTCTCTATCTTGAGCACACTATTGCCAGACAACAAGGTTGCCTTACCTACAGGAAGTGGAAAGGAATATTCCTTACTTCCGAATATCTCGAAATCGACATTGAAAGCCTGGCTACGGTCGAAAAGTCCCGGCGTAGCGATACTGATCTGCTGTTGTTCGGCAGGGCTAAAAAGATTCTTGACAGGCGTGAAGGAGGCAAACAAAGCAAAAGCGATGCCTACTATCGCCACCTTATTATATATATGCTTATTTTTCATTGATATAGTTGCCTTTCTGGACATACTCAAAAAAGTACATCCATTCTTGGTTCCATGCGAAACCAAGAATGGATGTTATCTTGAATGATCATTTACTTGATTAGGATTCCTGTATAGATTCTGCCCGACTCGATGCCGAGTTTTCTTGCAGAGAAATACTCGTCACTATGAGCATAAGTACAGATACCGCAATTTTGGATATTCTCCTCTGGCACACCGATATGCTTCAGTATCATCTCATTGCATTTCGGAAGATCTATATGCCATTTAAGTGGTTGCTCCACATTTCCCTCCCTTGCCATTCGCTCACGCTCCTCTGCGTTTGCCTTTAAAACAGCATTAGGATATTGAGCGGCAATTTTATCCATAGGGAAGGCGGCTTGTTCGAAAGCCTCATAGACCTCATCGCCCACCTCGAAGTTCTCCAATGAGATGCCTGGTCCAATGACCGCCTTCAATTTCTTCGGGTCGGTCTTAAACGCAAAAGTCATCTCTTGAACCGACTTATGGACAATGCGCTCTAACGTACCTCTCCAACCTGCATGGATAGCAGCCACAGCCTGATGTTCCTCATCATAGAGAAGCACTGGGATGCAATCGGCTGTAGAAACGCCGATGCAAATGCCTTTTTCGCTGGTGATAACCGCATCCACACCTTCGAGCACCATCTTGCGGATATTCTCTGGCATTGACAAGAACTCACCTGCTATCTGGCGCACCTCAACGCCATGTACCTGATGTGGCATAATGATATGGTCGGTAGAGATACCGAGTTCATCAGCCAACTGCTTGCGATTGGCAGCGATATTGACAGCCTCATCACCGCAATATTCATTGATATTGAATTCACCGTAGTTGCCAGTGCTCACACCACCCTTTCGAGTGGTAGAGAAAGCCTTGACACCATCGGCTATGTTATATTCCTTGATCATAATTTATATTTTTACTCGTACTCGAAATCATCGAGGTCTTCTACATCTTCGATTTCATCATCATCGATGTACTCCACGATGTCCTCGCCCTCTGCTTCGAGTTCTTGCTGGAAGCGAGACATATCCTTGTCACGATGCACAAGAGTATCCTCGGCGGTAATCTCCTGAAGTTTGTTGCTCTCTGAATTGAGTTCCTTCCAAAGTATGTCTTTCAGTTCTTGAATGCCCTGTCCGGTCACTGAGGAAATGAATACCACAGGGAGGTCGGTAGGAAGAGTCTCCTTCAACATCTCTATGAGTTCATCATCGAGCAAGTCACACTTGGTGATAGCAAGTACACGATGCTTGTCGAGCATCTCTGGATTGAAGTTCTTCAACTCACCGAGCAGCACCTCATATTCTTTCTTGATATCATCGGTATCACCAGGTACCATGAAGAGCAAGAGAGAGTTGCGCTCAATATGACGGAGGAATCGTAAACCCAGTCCCTTTCCTTCGCTCGCACCCTCGATGATGCCAGGGATGTCTGCCATGACAAACGACTGGTGATCGCGATAGTCCACGATACCCAGCGACGGTTCGAGCGTAGTAAATGGATAGTTTGCTATCTTAGGACGAGCACTGGAGACAGCAGAAAGCAATGTTGACTTACCAGCGTTAGGGAAACCCACGAGACCGACATCAGCCAAGAGTTTCAACTCCATGATGATGGTCATCTCCTGCATCGGTTCACCTGGTTGGGCATAGCGAGGAGCCTGATTGGTAGAAGTACGGAACTGGAAGTTGCCCAGTCCACCACGACCACCCTTGAGGAGCAGCACTTCCTGTCCATCATAGGTAACATCGCAAACATACTTACCAGTTTCGGCATTATAAACCACGGTACCACAAGGCACATCGATGTAGATGTCCTTACCATCCGTGCCGTGGCACTTGTCACGTCCACCATTGCCACCATGCTCAGCGAAGAAGTGGCGTTGATACTTGAGGTGCAGCAACGTCCAGTAGTTGTGGTTGCCACGGAGATAGATGCTTCCTCCACGTCCGCCATCACCACCGTCAGGTCCACCATTAGGTTGGTACTTCACGTGGCGCAGGTGCATGGAGCCTTTACCACCCTTACCAGAGCGGCAGTTGATTTTTACATAATCTACGAAATTGGATTCAGCCATAATAAATAGTTAAGAAATGAGGAGTTGGAAGTCAAGGCTTCCAACTCCTATATGAATTACAAGTTGTCGATAACATCACAAACACGAGCGAAGATCTCATCTACAGTGCCGAGACCCTCGATGTGGTGGTGGATACCTTCCTTCTCATACCAGTCGATGAGAGGAGCAGTCTGAGTATGATATACGTTGAGACGCTTCTTGATAGTCTCCTCGTTATCGTCAGAGCGACCGCTTTCCTTACCACGGTTGATCAAGCGAGCCATCAACTCATCCTCAGGAACAGCCAACTCTATCATGGCAGCTACCTTGTGACCACGCTCAGCGAGCATCTTCTTCAAAGCCTCAGCCTGTGGAGTAGTACGTGGGAAACCATCAAAGATAACACCCTTGTGGTCCTTACCGAAGCTATCATATACGCTAGCGAGGATGTCGATCATCAACTCGTCTGGAATCAACTGACCATTGTCGATATAACCCTTAGCTGTCTTACCGAGTTCAGTACCGTTTTTGATTTCGTTACGCAATACGTCACCTGTTGAAATGTGACCGAGACCATACTTCTCGATCATCTTGTCGCTCTGTGTGCCCTTACCTGCACCTGGAGCGCCGAAAATTACGATATTTTTCATCTTTCTTTGTTATGTATAAAAATTATGTTGTTATTCCTCTACAATCGTATAGATGTCTCGGAGGTTGCGACCTTCCTGGTCGTAATCAAGGCCGTAGCCTACGATGAAGTCGTTAGGGATTTCCATGACAGCATAGTTGATGTCAAGGTCAACTTTCAGATTTCCTGGTTTAACGAGAAGTGAGCAGATTTCGATAGAGGCAGGATTCTTCTTCTTCAGTTCCTCTATCATGTGAGCCATAGTGAAGCCTGAGTCAACGATGTCCTCCACGATGACGACATGGCGACCCTCCAACTCCTGGTTGATACCCATGAGTGTCTTCATGCTACCCGTAGAGGAAGTGCCCTCGTAAGAAGCATACTTCACAAATGAGATTTCACTTGGCACGGTTATCATACGCATCAAATCGGCTGCGAAGATAAAAGAGCCATTCAACACTGCCAAGAACACAGGAGTCTTACCCTCATAGTCCTTGTTGATACGATCTGCTACGACCTGCACTTTCTTCAAAATCTCAGCTTCCGGAATGGAAGTCTTAAAGGTTTTGTCCTTGATTTTAACTACGCCCATAGTCTAATATGATAATATTTTGTGCAAAATTACGAAAAAAATGCGAAACAACGCTTTTTCAATGGGCTTTTTTTAGTACTTTTGCATTTGGAAGTCAACAAACAACTATGTTTTGACCCTAACACTTGTCTTTTAACTCTCTTTGCAACATGAAAATATTCACAAGCGCTCAGATACATGAGCTTGACAAATACACCATCGAGCACGAGCCTATCTCATCTCTCAACCTGATGGAACGTGCCGCCAAAGCCCTCACGAGAAGCATCGAGGAGGAATGGTCCAACCGCACACCTATCGTCGTGTTTGCGGGTCCTGGCAACAATGGCGGCGATGCCCTCGCCGTAGCCCGTCTCCTCAGCGAGGATGGCTACCAAGTATCCGTTTATCTTTTCAATGTACACAATAAACTTTCTGCTGATTGTGCCACCAACAAGAAGAGACTGACGGAATGCAAGAGCATCAAGCACTTCACAGAGATTACCGTCAACTTCGACCCTCCACAGTTGACGGAGGGCACTCTTGTCGTCGATGGTCTCTTCGGCAGTGGTCTCAACAAGCCATTAGCTGGCGGTTTCGCAGCCATGGTGAAATACATCAACCAGAGTCCCGCCAAGGTGGTGAGCATTGACATTCCATCGGGCATGATGTGCGAGGACAACACTTTCAATATCCATGCCAATATCATCCATGCCGACCTCACGCTCACCTTGCAGCAGAAGAAACTCTCCATGCTGCTCGCCGACATGCAGCAATACCTCGGACGACTAAAGGTGCTCGACATCCGATTGTCGCAGGAATTTATGCTAAAGACGGATTGCAAGTACCAGATATTGGAGGAATCAGACATCCGACAGTTGATGAAACCTCGTGAGGATTTCGCCCACAAAGGAAGCATGGGCAATGCCCTCCTCATCGCTGGCAGCTATGGCATGAGCGGCGCATCGGTCCTCGCCACCAAGGCTTGCCTCAGGGCTGGTGTCGGCAAGGTGACCACCCATACCCCGAAGCGCAACTACGACATCATGCAAATCAGTGTGCCGGAAGCCGTATTGCAACTGGACCACGAGGAGACATACTTCAGCGAACCCGTAGAGACAGAAATGTTTGATGCCGTAGGAATCGGACCGGGGCTTGGCACCAATGAGAACTCCGCCATCGCCCTCATCGCCCAGATACGTCGCACCAACAGTCCACTCATCATTGATGCCGACGCCCTCAATATTCTGGCAAGTCATCGTGCCTGGATGCAGCAACTGCCAAAGGACATCGTGATGACACCCCACCCGAAAGAACTAGACCGATTGTTGGGAAGTCCTAGCAGTAATAGTTATGAGCGATTGGCGAAAGCAAGCGAATTGGCAGAGCAACTGCAAGCCTACATCATTCTGAAAGGACACTATTCAGCCCTTTGCCTCCCAAATGGGCACGTCGAATTCAACTCCACTGGCAATAGCGGAATGGCAACGGCTGGTAGCGGTGATGTGCTCACTGGCATCCTGACCGCCCTCCTAGCCAGAGGTTACAGCAGAGCCGACGCTTGTCGCATCGGAATGTATCTCCATGGACTGGCAGGCGACCTCGCCATCAAGGACACCGGCAAGGAGAGCCTCATCGCCAGCGACCTCATCCAATATCTGCCAAATGCATTTCTAAGGATGGAAGACTAGAAAGCACGATTCAGCAACACCGAAGCATCAAGATATGCTTCGATATATCCCGCCGAACTCAGAAAGGCTACATGACCTTTCTGAGTTCGGCGATTTTCATTTCCAAGGTACCACGCAGGTCATCCTTGCGATCCATGTTGAGTTTCTTTCGGATGTGGCATCGCTGACTGGTGATATTGGATTCCGACTTGTCCAATCGTTGACAGATGTCCTTGAGACTATTGCCTTCGAGCACCAACTTGCAGATTTCCTTCTCACTCTTTGTCAAATCGGCGCATACCATATCCCAAGCCAACTTTTCCACCTCTTCCTTACGGAGTCGCTCGGTGGCATGATGCACGATACGCTGACGGATTTCCGGACTGAGACGTTCGAGCAAGTTGCCAGCCTTGCCATAATCCATGTCACGCAGGTTAGCCAACATCTCCAAGGCTTTCCTCTCTTCCAGGCTGATTTCCCTAGGTTGCCGCAACCCCTTGGTCACCCTACTCATATTATAGGTATAGACATACGCCAGCATCAAGACACCCACCAAGATGGGTTTCATCGAATAGTACCACTCCCCATGCGGAAGCGTATAGTAGTAGAATCCGATGAGAGGTATCACCATCAGCGTAATCCACAAGCTCGTCATCTGAAGCATCAAGCTCAGGGCGGCGATGTCGAGGATGAGCATCACGAAGATGTTGCCTATCACCGTGATATCATCATCGAGCACTCCAAAGTAAGTACAGAGCACGCTGTCTGCCGCCAATTTCACCGCCACAAGCAAGAAGAGCGCCGACACACCTTGATGGAAAGGAAACACTTGCTTCCATATCATATATTGTACCAAGATGAAAGCGATGAGATGGAGACAAGCCATCGTAAACCCACTGGGTTCCCAAACCATCAGAAACAAGAAGAAATGGAAAGGGATGACGACCAACTCGATGAGTGTCGTAAACAGATAGGCAATCACACGTCGTCTATCTACCACACCGCAATATTGTGGACAAAGATAGTATTCCACAAATTGAATCAGTCTTACTATACTAGAACTAAGCTCTTTCATACACAAATATTGTTTTCAGTTACCGCTGCAAAGATAGATATTTTTCTCGATACCTCATTTGCATTATCCACAAAAAAAAGTGTAATTTCGTAAAAAAAGTACCCCTTCGAGAGGGTAAATATTGACATTTTCAGTATTTTTCAGTGTTCAAATCATAAAAATATGCGTAAATCAGTATTTTTCAGTGTAGAAAAACTTGCTTCCTACTGATATTTCTCCTAATTTTGCCATTGCAAGTTCGAAACAGAACTGCTAGTAGAATTTTAGATTAATGATTACGAATTCATTTGCTTTTAATTAGACTGATTAATCTGTCATTTGGCTTTTCTAAGAACTATTTTGAATGGAATTTCTGAAAGGGAGTTAAAGTATATTAAAATACGATAGGGTGTCCTATCATTAAAAATGAAAAATCGTTTTTGATGTCCCTTCACTTTTGGGATTGCTACCCTGTATTTCAATCACTTACAGTGAAGGGACATTGATTGAGAGATAGGAAACGAATGCTGGAACACAAGAAAACTATATGGGAAGAAATGGGGGATCAGGACAGGGATATAGGGTACTATTCCTAAGAACAAAGGGGAGGAGTACTGAGGATGAGAGGGAGGAGTACTGAGGATGAAGGGACATGTTCCTAGGGATGAAGGGTGCAAAACCGCAGTTCTGCGAACTTCTCACTATAGTGGAACATATGTTTCACTATAGACAGACTTATGTTTCTCTATAGTGAAACATAAGTTCGGGCATAGTGAAAAGGTTGACAAAGCTAGGCTTTTGTCCCCTTCGCACTGCGGTTCGCCACCCTTCACGATGAGGGACGAACACCCTAGAAGTAAGAAGCGATGGGCTATAGCTCGAAGGGATAAACTTACATAACAGAGATAAAAAATATACCAAAGATAGAAAACGTACTTGAGATAAAAAACGTACTTGAGATAAAAAGAATCGGGGACTAGCACAATCCCCTGATGAGTTGATGCGCTAGTCCCCGATTAGTTGTCCCTTCACTACAAGTATCTGATATACAATACTCTTTCCTTGAAAGTGAAGGGACATTGAAAATGTATTTTCATTTTAGAAGGCTTACTGCTGAATAGCCATTGATTGGCTGATTAAATATATTGAGCTATACTTTGAGTTAAATCTGAATACTTTGAGTTAAATCTGACTTTATAGTTAAATCATAATCTAAAAAGAGAGCGAGTGAGAATCACTCTGAATTCTCACTCGCTTTATGTTTTGTTGAAAAATCTCGATGAAATTAGTCGAGGTTAGCCAACTTGTTATCAGAATGAAGAACATCCTTAATCTTGTGGCTGTAAAGGTCAACCATGTACTCACGAGCCTTACCGCAGTACTGACGTGGGTCGAAGTACTCTGGGTGGAGAGCCAATGTCTCACGAACACCTGCTGTGAAAGCAAGACGAGAGTCAGAGTCAATATTAATCTTGCAAACTGCACTCTCAGAAGCCTTAGTCAACTGCTCCTCTGGGATACCAACTGCGTCTGGCAACTTACCACCATACTGGTTGATGATGTCAACATACTCCTGAGGAACTGAAGAAGAACCGTGAAGTACGATAGGGAAACCAGGAAGCTGCTCCTCAACTGCTGCCAATACGTCGAATGCCAATGGAGGAGGAACGAGGTGACCAGTCTTAGGGTCACGTGTGCACTGCTCTGGCTTGAACTTGTAAGCACCATGAGAAGTACCGATAGAAATTGCCAATGAATCAACACCTGTACGAGTTGCGAAATCTACAACCTCCTCAGGCTTTGTATAGTGAGACTCCTCAGCAACTACGTCATCCTCAACACCAGCGAGGACACCAAGCTCACCCTCAACAGTTACATCGAACTGGTGAGCATAGTCAACTACCTTCTTTGTCAAAGCGATGTTCTCCTCGTAAGGAAGAGCAGAACCGTCGATCATTACAGAAGAGAAGCCGAAGTCAACACAGCTCTTACATGTCTCGAAGCTATCACCGTGATCGAGGTGAAGTACGATCTCTGGGTGGTTGCAACCCAACTCCTTAGCGTACTCTACAGCACCCTCAGCCAAGTAGCGGAGCAATGTAGGGTTAGCATACTTACGAGCACCCTTAGAAACCTGAAGGATAACTGGTGACTTCAAGTTAGAAGAAGCCTGGATGATAGCCTGCATCTGCTCCAAGTTGTTGAAGTTGAAAGCAGGAACTGCCCAACCACCTTTGATAGCTCTTGCGAACATATCTTTAGTGTTCACAAGACCGATTTTCTTGTAATCTACTGCCATAATAATTTTAATTTTATTGTTTTAATGAAACATTCATCTTCATTTGAAAGAGAGGCGCATCTAGATGCACATCCCCTTAAACGAGTGCAAATTTACTTTTTTCTTTTGATACGACAAAATGTAAGATTGCTTTTTCGTATGACAATCGAGTTAAAAAAGTTAATTCGCACTCGTTTGACGACAAAGAAATTATGTTTTGCAAAATACAGATAGCAAAACATAGTGCTTTGCGAGGTTACTGCTTGCGAGCAACATTGTACTCACGAGCAGCAAAAGCCAATACAATGAGGAAACTGATAAACGGCACCACGAATGGCAAGACCACATGGGTGCGGTCGGCTATCAATCCCATCAGCAAGAAGCCGCAGCCACCTATCGGCGTCATCATCAAGAGAGAGGAAGCCGACTTCGTGAGGTTGCCCAATCCCGTGAGGGCAATGGCAAAAATCGTAGGGAACATGATTGCCTCGAAGAGATAGTTGGCTATCAGGGCTATCAGCGAAGCCTTGCCCAAGTCGCACAATACCAAGCCGATGCACACCACGCTACCGATGGCACAGATAAACAATGCCGTCGTCGCCTTGATATAGCGCATCACCCAACTGCCGAGGAAGCGACCCACCATGAAGAAAGCCAAGGCTACGGTCAAGACCAAGGAAGCCGTGCGGTCGGTCATCCAGTGCATACCGGTTACGAAATTGATGAAGTAGGAATTGATGGAAATCTCCGCTATCTCATAGCACAAGAGTGCCAAGAGTCCGAAGACAAACATACCATGATGCTTGAAGAGTTTGCCGATGTTGGAACCATCCGCCTGGTCTTCTTCCGTCTCCTCATGCTTGATTTCTGGCAAGTGGACACGTGAGAACACCAAGGCTATCACGAGCACCAAGATGCCGAGTATCGTATAAGGCACAGCCACATTGCCACCCTCATCGGTATTATTGAAGAGGAACTGACCGATGCAAAAGGTAGCGAAGAGGCTACCCAAGCCATTGAACGACTGAGAAAGGTTTAAGCGACTGGTTGCCGTCTTCTTGGCACCCAACTCGGTGACATAAGGATTGGCTGCCGTCTCCAGGAACACCAAACCACAACCGATGATGAAGAGGCACAAGAGGAAGGCATAGAAACTGCCCATCGCTGCTCCTGGAATAAACATCAACGAACCTGCACCGAAGAGAATCAGTCCGAAGACGACACCACGACGATAGCCATAACGATTGATAAAGATACCCGCAGGAATCGCCATCAGGAAGTAACCGAGATAAGTGGTTACCTGGATGAGCGAGGAATGGGTGATACTGATATGCAAAGCATTTTGGAAGTGCTTGTTGAGCACATCCAGAATGGCACGAGCGAAGCCCCACAAGAAGAAGAGCAACGTGATTAAAACAAAAGGTACGAGATACTTTCTGTCTGTTATCTTATTTTGTTGACTTGACATTACTTCTTATTTTCTGGTTCAATAACTTTCCAAACGCCAGCAGCCAACGCACCACCGATGCACTGATAGATGACATAGTTGATAGCTGGATTGATGTGGCATCCAGAGATACCGCCAATGGTGTAAGCCATTGCTACCACAGCAAGACCGAAAGTCATCGCTGTACCCACTACTGTTGCAGGAATGC
>FR893285.1:13792-26592 GCA_000436035.1 Prevotella sp. CAG:732
GTTGCAGGAATGCCATTGTCGCAACCCAAGTTGACTGCTGCACCGCAGCCCAGTAGTACGAGCACCATCGTGCCGGCTAACTCCGCTAAATACTTTTTCATAATTTACTTACTTTAGTGTTAATGATTATTCGTTTATGTTTATGACCATTCTATCAAGAATAACGCACAATCCTCAAAAATATTTTATACCGAGGAGTTTTGCCGTCTATTTTTCATCATAATGGAAATAGCCGAAGTCGGCATAGCCTGCCTTGCCTTCTGCAAACATACCTAGCGTTACGCCAGTAAAGCCACCAGCCACTTCTGTACTCATCAAACTGCAGTTGACGGCACATAGTTCTTGGAAGTTCTTTCCATCGTGAGAGTAATCAAAATAATACATCTCGCCATTGCTGCGAACACGCAATTTGACCGCCTTCTTCTGATTGGTGCGTAACACACTCTTCACCTCGTAGTCGATGCTCTTCAACTTGCACTTGACGGCAACCTTGTTCTTGGATACCACGAAGTCAAGATGTCCGTCATTGATTTGATAGATGGTGAGACCCGCCTCAGCCTCTCCCATAGGAGTGACCTCTGTCTCCAAGACCATGTTGGCACTTTCCTGTCGGCGTCCCAAGAAGGTAGGTTGATTGTTTTCCGTCAAAGTACCGTGAGGATGCAGACGGATGATGCGCTTGCTACCGGAGCCTAGGCGTTCGTAGTTGCTGGAGATAGGATTCTGGATATACATCCACTCAGCCTTGCCTGTGGTTGGTGCGAAGTTCTTGTCGGCATCGAGATGTTTCTCCAGAGGAACAGCAGGCAATGTGTTCGCCTTCACCAAGGTGTCGATAGGCATGGCTCCATTCACGACAGGCCACTCACCTTCCTTCCACTCCACCGGAGCGAGATAAGTCTCACGTCCCAGATGGTGATAGGAACCGCCATAGTTGCGATAAGCCAAGAAGACTATCCACCAAGAGCCATCAGTGGCTTGCACGAAGTCGCCATGACCAGTGCCCTGTATCTGCAAGGACTCGCCCAGACGGCTACAGTTGGTCAAGATAGGATTGGCAGGGTTGCTCTCATAAGGTCCTTCGATGTTCTTGCTGCGAGCGATCGTGAGATGATGCGCCAGTTCGGTTCCACCCTCTGAGATTAGGAGATAATAATAGCCATCCTTCTTATAGATATGTGGTCCCTCTGGGTATCTGCCTCCATCACCTTGCCACAACTTCTTGCTCTCAGTGAGCTGTTCGCCGGTCTTCGGATTGATTTCACAAAGCCAAATAGCATCGCCTGGATTGCTCACCATATAGCACTTGCCATCCTCGAAGTAGAGCGAAGGGTCGATGCCTTGCTGCTTAAGCCACATCGGTTCGCTCCAAGGACCACGTGGGTCGGTGGCAGTCACCATGAAGTTGCCGCCATTGCCCACATTGGTGGTAATCATATAATAGGTACCCTCATGATAACGAATGGTCGGGGCATAAATGCCGAGCCAAGAGCTAGCGCCCTTCAAAGGCAACTGACTGTCGCGGTCGAGCACATTGCCTATCTGCTGCCAATGCACCATATCCTGGCTCTGAAAGACAGGTACTCCAGGGAAATACTGGAACGAGGAGTTGACGAGATAGAAGGTATCTCCCACCCTGCATACCGAAGGGTCGGGATGATAGCCCGGTATCACTGGATTGCGATACTCCTGAGCAGATGTCGGCAACACTGCCAGCATCAGCATCAGTAAAGACATCATTAGGTTTTTCTTTTTCATGTCATTAAGTTTTTTATATGGTTTATATATGTATAAGTTCTATTACTTGATACGTTACCTCATTCTACCTTATCTATATGTAAGTTCTGTTCGATGAGTTTCTTTAGGAGGAAGGTGGCGTTTTGGTTCTTTGCCACTCCCCTCTGTATCTTATAGGTATAGGTGACATCCAAGCCCAAGTCGATCTCGAAGCAATAGTTGTGGAAGCGTCTTCCCTGTTCGGAGCCGTTTTCCATCTTGGATAGTTCCAAGTCGTGGGTGGCGATGACACCGCTCACTGGCAAGTGGGCGATAGATTCAAGGAAGAGGCGTGAGCCATTGAGCTTATCCACCGAGTTGGTGCCCTTCAAAATCTCATCGAGGATGATGAGGGTTCTGAGGGAATCGCCTTTGCAAGCCAACTTACCTTGGCTTGCAAAGTTTGCCTTATGTTTTTGAGCATCTCCCTTGCAGAACTGCACTAACTGTTCCAAGCGCAAGAGTTCGGCATTGAAGTAAGAGATGCCATGCGTCAAGTCGTCGGAGGTTCGCATACTAGAGAAGAGACGAAAGCGAGAAATGCGCAGAGTATCGGTAAAGACCGGCATACCCGCCATCGCCAAGATATAGTTGACGCCGAGGGAGCGCAAGAAGGTACTCTTGCCTGCCATATTGGCTCCAGTCACGATATAGTAATTGCTATCGTCTATGCAGAAGTCATTCTTCACCGCCTTGGCTCCCAAGAAAGGATGATAGAGATTCTTTGCCTCGAAGACAACAAGGCGCTCACCAATCATCTGTGCATCCGTAGCCTCAGGGTGGTTATAGCGAAAATCCGCCATGCTTACCATCGCATCCAGTTCACTCACTATCTCAACCCATTCCTCCATCTGTGCCATATAATTGTTCTTCCATTTCAAGAATCGGCGAACCAGGAAGAAGTCGCTCAACAGGAAGCTATCGGTGAAGAACAAGCCGAGGAAGTTGCCACGGCGATCATATCCACTCAATATCTTCTCCAACTCCGAGAAAGAAGGCAAAGCCTCTGCGAGTTTCTCTTGCATCTCCTTGCCGAGTTTGCTACTGAAAGTGCGCTGCGAGATGAGACGGAGCACTTGCGAATATGCCATCAACTGATGACGAAGTTTTCCACCGTTGCTATCTATCTTGTCAAGTGAAGACTTGCAGACGGCGAACACGACCATATACTGCACCATCACCCACCAAAGAGGAAAATCGACAGATACCTTTCCCAAGATGGCAAGAACAACGGAGGCACATATCCCCATCATCAAAAGCCAACCGACCACGAGAGCCAACCCAGAACCGAACCACGCTGGCAATGACATCTGCGAAACCTTTGCCATCGCCTCAACCACAGCAGCAGAATTGATTTTTCCGTGAGAAGATGATGATGACAAGCCTTGCGACTGTGCCATTCGATTCAACTCACCCAAGGTAAAGAACTCCAATCTCCACTGATGGGCAGACTCCGCCAAATCTTGCTGCAACTCCCTGCGACTTTCGATTTCATCAATAGACAAAGGTGTCTCACGGGAGAGGTTTGCCGCAAGAGCATCAGATCCGCCAGTCGTGATGGTATGGCAAATGCGATTGTACAAGGAGTCCTTGCCAAAGACATCCAAGTCGAAAGCATAGGCATGGTGTGGATTCAGATAGGCTTCTCCCTTCTCATAAGACGAGAAATCTCCCTCCATCGCCTTCACCTCATCTTGGCAAACCTGCATGAGGGCTGTCTTATGCTCTATCCTTTCCTTGTTCTTGTCATCGAAATGGCGCACCAGGAAGTAAGCCACCAAAGAAAGAAAAGCAGCGCAAAGCCAAAGGTGGGTATCGCCATCGAGGGCGAAATAGCAAACCAAGCAGGTCGCCATCGCCCCGAACAACAACAGTTCACTTGTGATGAAAGCATTGTTCTTACGCTTCAAGGCTGCAACCTCGGTTGCATACTTTTCCACAGAGTGTTGATAACTTTCTTTTAATTGATTTTCCATAAGTTGTTTCTATGCTTGTGATTTCTATGTTTGTGACTTGATTTCCAAATACTTGTTGATGACATCTACAGACAAGTTTTCTGGAGTGGTGAGCAAAGCCAAGATACCATGATTCTTCAAGGTTGACACGACCAATCGCTGTTCGTAAGCAAACTGTTCGGCGATGACATGACGATAATATTCCTCATCGGTATCAGGCCGAGTCGCTATGTATTCTTTCAACTCATTGTCAACGAAGAAGACAACCAAGAGACGATGCCTTCTGTTCAACTGGATGAGATATGGCAACTGGCGTTCCATGCTCACCTTATTGGCAAAGTTGGTATAGAGAACGACCAAAGAGCGCTTGCTCAAATGCTGATTGACATGAGCTGTCAAAGCAGAAAAGTCTGACTCTGCAAACTGTGTCTGTTGACGATAAAGCGTCTCCAAGATTTGTTGCATGTGTCCACGTCGAGCCGAAGGAGGAACGAAATCCTCAAACCGATCGCTAAACGTCATGATGCCAGCCTTGTCTTCCTTTCGCATCGCAATATACGACAACACCAAGGAGGCATTGATGGCATAATCGAGATAGGTCATACCCTGGAAGGCTTGCTGCATCACTCGCCCCTTGTCGATGACACACACAACTTGTTGCGACCGTTCATCCTGATAGACATTGGTCATCAAGTGAGAAGTACGGGCGGTAGCTCGCCAGTTGATACGACGGAAATCATCCCCTACCACATAATCCTTGATTTGCTCAAACTCCGTATGATTGCCGATGCGGCGAATGCGCTTGATGCCCAAGTCGGTGAGGCGGTTACTGATGGCAAGCAACTCATAATGCGTCAACATCAGGTAAGAAGGATAAACCTTGACATCACAAGGCGTGCCAAGCGTAAAGCGGCGTTGCAGCAAGCCAAGAGGCGACTGGGCAAAGACACGAATATGTCCGAAGAAATAGGTTCCACGAACAGTAGGACGAAGAGCATATCTCACCTTCTTGCCCTCCCTTCTCAACAGTCTCAACTTGAAGAGCACATCACGACGCTGGAATATCGGCGGAATCTCATCAATGATTTGCAAGCGAACAGAGAAAGGATATTGACTCTCCACACGAATATCCACCTCATTATCATCTCCATTGGAGAACCTCTCCGACATCATACGCCATGCTTGGATTCCCGTCCGATGATAAAGCAACGCCATATCCAGGAGCAGCAGCAAGCAAAAGGCACCAAGCATCCATCTCCCGACAACAAACATCAGGGGAACTGCATAGCCCAAGCCTATCAATAGGACGAGGGCTATCCACAATGCGAAAAACCTAGGAGTCAGATACACTTTTTTCCTATTTTGGTACTTCGACCTTATCAATCAACTTCATTGCTACCTTATAAGCAGAATATCCTTCCATCTCTGCCTCTGCGGTAAGTACCAATCGATGCTGGAGGATGGATGGAGTGACCGCCTTGATGTCCTCAGGAGTAACAAAGTCTCGTCCTTGCAAGAGAGCGTATGCCTTGCTTGCCTGCAACATCGCTACCGAAGCACGAGGTGAGGCACCGAGATAGACGGCACGACTGCTACGAGTCTGCTGGACAATTTGGGTGATATAACGCAACAAGCTCTCGTCGATGACGACATCATTCATATAAGAACGAAGCTGCAACACCTCTTCCTTCGTCAAAACCGGATTGACATCAGAAAGTTTTACCAAGTCGGTACGCTGCTCATGACGTTTCAAGATTTCCAACTCATCATCGGCGGAAGGATAACCCATGGTCACCTTCATCAAGAAACGGTCGAGCTGTGCTTCTGGCAAACGATACGTACCTTCCTGCTCCACTGGGTTCTGGGTGGCGAGGATGGTATAGAGTTCTCCCATAGGGTAAGTGGCACCATCCATACTCACCTGTCTTTCCTCCATCACCTCGAATAGCGCAGCTTGGGTCTTGGCAGGAGCACGGTTGATTTCATCCACCAATACGATGTCTGAAAAGACGGGGCCTTGATGGAACTCAAACTCCTGCGTCTTGACATTGAAGATGTTGGTACCCAGTACATCACTCGGCATCAAGTCGGGAGTAAACTGCACACGACTGAACCGTGCATCGACCAATCGAGCTATCAGTCGAGCTAAGAGTGTCTTTGCTACTCCCGGCACGCCTTCTATCAGCACGTGACCATTTGCCAAGATGCAAGTGAGCACCAAGTCAACAGCCTGTTCTTGTCCCACGATTACCTGGGCTATCTCATGACGAAGTTTTTCTATCTTTTCAGAGAAAAGAGTCAAGTCTAATCTTTGTTCTTCCATATTTTTATCGTCTTGTTTCTGAAGTATAAACAATATTTTCTTGCTTTTGAAGCTACAACCATCAGTATGTCATATCATACTTAAACCTTTTCCAATATATGGTTCATGGCTTCTATCATCTCTCTCATCTTCGATGGTTTGATGTCTTCCTCGGAATGGATGATGAGACGGATTTCTCGTAAGGTCTTTTGGATATAAGCTTCGCCAAGACCTGTTTTCTCAGCAAGAAATCTCACCTCGCCATCATCGGTGTTCACATCCCGGACATCTATACCACACCTCCGCCGTAGTTCTTCGGCGAAGAAGGTGAACTTCTTGCGAACCAACTCCGCATGGGTGCATCGCTGATAATAAAGCGTACCGATGAGACGAACGAACTCCAGCGACTTGTTGAGCGGAGGAGCGATGATAGGAATGACTCGCTGCCTGCGTCGGGCGGTAGTGACCATCAAGAGAACGACACCTAGCATCAACAGATAAAGTGCCCAACGCAAAGGAGGTCGCTTGATAAGTTCACGGAATGGAGAATAGTTGACATCCATCGTGGCATCCGTTTTCATATACGCCTCGGTACGATAAACCGGCACATCTGCCATCATCGACATCAAGCGGAAGATATACTCCGACGTGTTTCCCTCCAACATTCCATAATTAGTAAAAAGAAGAGGTGACGTGACAAAGATGACCTCGCCCTTACCATAAGGGACTGAGGCTGCAACGAGCATCGTATCTGCTTCGAACGCCAAAGAAGAATTGGTTTGCAAAGAATCAAAATCAAGATGTCCACCACTCAAACCATCCCAAACGACATAATCATGGGCAGGATACACTTGTGGTTTACCTTTCCAATTGATTGTATCCTTATACTCAGCCTCATTTCCCGTCGCCCGATTATAGATTCGAAAATAAGAAAAATAATATGCTGGTATGAACTGCAACCTAAACGTATGTTCTAACTCATTATAATAAATGGTATCCTTTGATTGATCGTCCGACTCTCTTGTCACAACCATCACCTTTCCCCCACGTCTGGCGATATTGCACAAGTGCTTGACATCAAGCTTCTTCAGATTTTGTTCATCAACAACCATCAGTACGCCGATTTTCTCAGATGGATGTTCATGATCCAATTGGCGGAATGTCTTAGATGTAACTTGGTAACCTTTCGGCATTGACTCCGTCAAGACGCTATCAAACACATAACATCCGAATGGTTGTCGATCGGCATGGTAGTAAGTGGCATTCCATTCAAACTTCTTCGGCAACTGCATCTGCAAAGAGAACATCAGCGCAAAGAGAACCACCATCGCCAAGATAAACTTATGACTACTCTTCATGGTCGCCTCCTTTCTCTCCTTGCAGAATCGCACGTCTGACAGCCTCTTGGCAAACACGCATCTCCGCAATCATCTTTTCCGTTGCCTCAAATCCTCCATATCTCACCTTGACAAAGATAAGAGTTATCTTTTGGAAATCTGCATTGCGCCATTCCTTCGTATATTGCGTAGGAGTCTTGAAAGACTGCCAGTCTATCTGATGGTTATCACTCAACCATTTCAATGTTTGCAGATACATCAGTCGCAACGCCTCCCGATAGTCGTGGCTGTCGATAGCCTTCTCTATCTCCGATGGGAAATCAATGCCATAGATGGTGTCTTCCGTCACATCATAATCCAAGGAATCAGTTTTCTTGCCAGAACGCATAAACACCGAAGGGCGTACCACAAAGACAATCCAAAGAATTGCCAAGATGACAATGATACCCAAGACCGTCCACATCCACTCTCGATTTTGAGCAAAGACATTCCTGAATATCTCATCCGTGAAGTCGCTCAACCTATCCTGCAACCATTCCCCAAAAGTATCTTGATGAGGCACCAACTCCCTACCGTAATCATAAGCGCCATCCTGCCGCCAAACAGAAAGCTTGGCGGAATCAATGACTAATGTATCGGAAGGAGACGTAAACATCTTGTCAGATAATTACACTAATGGTTCTGATTGCTTGAAGAGGTCATCGTCATCTGGGTTGCTGTCAGCCATCCCCTCGAAATCGTCAATGCCTTTTGCCACCGACATATCATCAAGTTTTTCTGCCGCATGGCTATACAGATAACTGATGCTCACGAGGAAGATGGTAGAAAGGGTAAACTGCCCAATCCACATGATGACACCGAAGACGTACTGCAATAAGTCCACGATGATGTTTATGATGTTTGGATTATATGGATCGCTATAACCAAACACTGCCTTGATGAGGAACACCACATACCAAGGAATCGCAAAGACAAAAGACAAGGCTTTGCTGATGAAAGTCAGCACAAAGCCCAAGGCAAAGATGCCTACCCAAGTTTTCCAGCCCAAGCGAAGTCCACGAGCGTAGGCTTTCCATACAGAAATGTCCTCATATATATAGGTAGGAAGCACCATCAAGAGCGGGATGCACAATGCCAAGACCACAATGAATGCCACTATGTAAAAAGTTACATCGACCATGGCACAACCCACAAGAATCGCTATCACTGCAAAAGCTACGGGTATGCCTGCCAATCCACACTTGAAGATGCGTCCGGCATTTCGCTTGGCGTATGGTTTGAGGTCTGCAAAGGTGACGTCCTCCAAACCATTGGCTCGTTCATTGTACAACTGCATACAAGCGAACACGACGGAGCCGACCCACAGACCGACTAGCACACAAACTACCGACAAGAAGATATAGTTGCCGAACAATTGAAGTCCTGTATTGACAGGTTCGTCCCCCACAGCATTCATCGTGCTAGACATCAGGTTGTCAACCGACAATGCCGCCAACAAACTAAGAGGCAGCACGCCATACAAGATATATCTGAGCATATATCTCCAGTTCTGCTTCAGAAATGAGAAGACCACATTAAACTTCTCGCCGAAGCTTCTTTCTGCATAAAAAGGTATTTTATTGTTCATCATTGTTATTATAAGTTTTAAACTTTCTAGTATGATTGATTCATTATCATTTATTATTTATCATTTGCCATTTGCTGCCGATGCCTGATTCTTGGCAAAACGATAAAATAGCCAATCACAAACGCCAGCGACAACAAGATAATCAAGAGTCGGACGGCATTCAGTATTTCGGTATGTCGAGTGACAAATCCCTCGATGAAACCAGCCATTATAAAAATAGGTATCGTGCCGACGATAATCTTCATCCCCCTCTTGGCTCCTCTTCGGAACGAAACCATCCGAGCGTAGGTGCCGGGGAACAGCCAGCCATTGCCTATCGCCAATCCAGCTGCTCCTGCAACGATGAGAGCCGAAATCTCTAGCGTGCCATGCAAGAAAACTGCCAAGAAGGACTCATACAGTAAACCATGCTGGGCAAAGAAGGTCTCAAAGCATCCCAGCATCACACTGTTCTCGAATATCATAAGACCTGTGGCAATGCTGGTGAATATGCCCGATACGAATTCCATGAACGACACTCGGATGTTATTCAAGGTAATACCCAAGAACATCTCCATCTCTTGACCGCCATCATATACCGACATTGGCTTTCCCTTGGCGATATTGTCGAGCGTCATATCCACATAGTAATCTCCCAAGATGATACGACAGAAACTTTCGTCGAGACATTGCGACAAAATGCCAATGAAGACACTGACCAAGAAAATGATGAAAGATACCAACAGCAACTTGCGCTCTTCATACATCACAAGCGGTACCTCGCGAGTCCAATAGGTGATGAGACGTGACCATTTCTCTCGCTTGTTGCGATAAATAGAATTGTGGAGAGCCGAACAGAGTTTATTGAGGTAAATCGTAATGCGTGACTGAGGATAGTGAGTTTGCGCAAAAGCCAGGTCGGATGTCAGGTCGGTATATACCTCCGCTAAGCGATCTGGTGACTGAGAGGCTGCATCGCTAATGACGATTTCAGCTTTCTGCCACTTATCGATATTGCTTCGTATGAAGTTAAACTCTTTCACCTTTACTCTGTCTTAACAGTTAGTATGATTCGATTTATTCGATGCAAAAATAAGGATTTATTCTTGCATCAGCAAATTATTGGTACGATTATTCACATATTTCATTAAAAAAGATGCTTTTTCTTTGAATATTTGCTATTTTTTAGTTAAGTTTGCAGACAAAAGTTCAAATAACTAAGGAAATAGATGAAATCATGACTCATACCGACATCATAACCAATCAATTTGTAAGAATCGCCCAGACCCCAGCGAGCATCGCTGAGCGAATCTTGGCACGCATCATAGACGGCATTTGGATATTTGTCATCTGCATATCCGTCTTTTATGCGTGCGCCAATTTCTTAGAATACGATGGCGCATGGTGGTTGATGTGGATATTCGGCATAGGCATTTGGCTGTGGGATTTTCTCTGGGAGACATTCAACGATGGCAAGACACCGGGGAAAATGATCATGAAAATCAGGGTCGTCAATAAAGATGGTTCTCGTCCCAACCTAGGCTCCTTCTTTATGAGATGGCTCTTGGGCAACATCGACATCGGGTGCAGTTGCGTGGGTATTCTTTTTATCTTACTCACGAAAGACTCGCAACGATTGGGCGACTTGGCAGCAGGAACTATCGTCATCAAGGAGGTGAACATCGAAGACATCCACGTATCGCTCGATGAGTTTTATTATGCCAAGAAAGATTATCATCCAACGTATGAAGAAGCCAAGAATCTTTCACAAGCGCAAGTCGAGGTTATCGAGAAAACCGTTTATTCTGGCAATGACAAGCACGAGGAGCAAGTGGATGCCTTGGCTCGAAAGGTTGCAAAATTCCTAGGTATTGAAGAACGTTTGAAGGCTAGCCTACAAAAAGGAAATAGCAAGGAAAAATTCCTTGCTACTATCCTTCATGATTATAATTATTACTTGATGGAACTCATTTAACACCCATTTGAAGGAGCTAACACAACACCGCTCCCTCCTGCTTCTTACCATCCATCAGAATCCTCAGCGGATGCTCGAAGCGAACATGGCGAACATATTTCGTCTCCTCGACAGCAGGCATCGCATCCAACATCTCCTTATTGACAAATCCTCCATTCTCCACATTGGTATCTACCGTGAAGTAACCCACACCGAAGGAAGTGAGGTTTTGGAAGAAATGGGTGCCTTGGCTTGGGTCGATGTTATAGTTCTTCAATGCCACTTCCACGATGACACGGGCAGCACTGATATGCGGCCACTTTACAGGCACACCGAGATAATGGTCGCTAGAACCCCAACGGCCCGGACCTATCAAGACATAATTCTTGTTCTCGGCTAGGAACTTTCGGTTGATGCGCTCGATGTCGTCAGCCACATAGTAATTGTTCATCGCCGAGAAATGATCGTCGTACTTCACATACACTACGTCGGTGACATCCTCGCTGATGCCATGTCCCAACGAGTTGTGGGAGCGCAACAGGCAGTCGGCATCCGGTATCGCCTTCACATCCTCATCCAACATCTCCTTGGCATCCACGATAGGTCGAATCTGTAAGAGATAGAAATCACAAGTCTTGTCGGCATTGACATTGCAAGCGAACTCGATTTCCACAGGGCGGCGCATCGCCTCCGAACCATATTTCATCGACATCTGCAATATCTCCGGCAATGGAATCACCTCATGCTGAAGTACACCTGCGAAGGTGATGACCTTACGTCCCGTCTCATAGACGCCATCATTGAGAACCTGGTCGTATGGGTCGAAAGTAGAGGCGATATAGTTGAGCGACAGGTCTTCCACAGCTTCCTTTACCTTCAGTTTGAGAATATTGAAGCCATCATCCACCTTGAAGTCCTCCCCCACATGCTTCATGTCCAGAGCATAGAACTGAGTCTGAGTTTCGCTCAAAGCCTTCTCCAACTCGGAGGTTTGCAAGACCTGTGTAGGATGGTAAGGGCAAACTCTCAAGGTTTGACCGCCATCCACGATATACTTGCCCAGTCCGAGCGCCAAGCTGGCGATACCCTCCTCCGCAGTCTCATCCCCTATAGGATAATAGTTGAGGGAGCGAAGCACGCCACTCATGTTCGGATAGAATCTGTCGCCATAATCCTTTCCTACCACCTGCTGCAAGATGACCGCCATCTTCTCCTGGTCGATGACATTGCTGGTAGCAGCCATATACGCCTTGGAATCACGATAGAACACCGAGGCATACACACCCTTGATGGCACAAGCCAACATCTGGAGCATCTGATACTTGTCCTCCAGATAAGGTATCATATAGGTGGAATAGATGCCGGCGAAAGGCTGATAATGGGCATCCTCCAAGAGCGAGCTGGAACGCACGGCGATAGGACTCTTCGTCGCCTCAAAGAAAGTGAAGAAGTCGGCTATCAACGAATCGGGCAACTGCGCCCGCAAGAAGTGCTTCAAGATTTCATCATCGCTGGCATCGCTCAGGGCTATCGGATAAAGATTGTTGGTCATCATAAACTCATCGAAGATGTCGGTACACAGCACGACGGTCTTCGGAATCTGCACCGTGGCATTGTCATACTGATTGAACTCCGGATGACGCTTGATGACATTGTCGAGGAAAGCCAAGCCTCTGCCCTTTCCACCCAAGGAGCCTTCGCCGATACGGGCAAAGTGGGCATACTTGTCAAACTTCATTCGGTCGAAGACTGCCACGATACCCAAGTTCTTCATGTGACGATACTGCACGATGGCATCGAAGATGATCTGGCGATGGGCATCCACATCCTGCAACTTCTGCCAAGTGACATGCTTCAAGAATGCCGGGAC
>FR893285.1:26616-32083 GCA_000436035.1 Prevotella sp. CAG:732
AGACTGGGAAGATGGCACGGGCGCAAAGCCAACGGCTCATGTGGTTGCGACTGATATGGTAGAGCATCGAATCGTTGGGAATCGCGAAGATATGATCTTGCAACTCCTTCAAACTGCGGATGCGCATGATTTCCTGGTGCGTCTTTGGGTCACGGAAGATGAAGTCGCCGAATCCCATGTGCTCCTCCATCAACTGACGGAGATCGACACTCATCTTCTTGGAGTTCTTATCGACAAATCGAAAACCTTCCGCCTCTGCCTTGGCTCTGTTCTCGCTCTCGGAACTTTCGAGAATCAATGGTACAAATGGGTCATGACGGCGGATATAACGGAAAAGGCGCAAACCTGCATCTGGACATTTCTCACGTCCAAACGTATCGGTCTTTCCCTTTAATCCTGCTTTGTCATTCTCCAGGACTGTTTCCTGCAAAGCCTCACGCAACTCTTGAGCCAAATCATCATTCAAGCCCTCACTTTCTGCATTTCCAAAACGATTACAAAAAGCTTTGGCTGCATTCTGCAAAGGGAAACGGGCATCGCTGATGACGCCCAGGGTATTGTCAGAATACTTACGATAGAGTTTCAAGGCCTCCTCGTATGTTCGAGCCAAAACCACCTTTGGACGACCTCGCATTCGCATCGTGGCGGCATGGCGATTCAAGGCTTCCTTGGAGAAGTTCTTGCTCTGTTCGAGGATGTAATTATAAAGGTTCGGCAATATCGAACTATAGAATCGGATGGAGTCTTCCACCAAGAGTATCATCTGCACACCTGCCTCCTGGATGTCATGCTCCAAATTCATCTTGTCCTCTATCAACTTGATGATGGAGAGGATGAGATTGGTGTTGCCCAACCAGCAGAACACGTAATCGAAGATACTCAAGTCCTCATTTTCCATTCGCTTGGTAATGCCATGGGAAAATGGGGTCAGCACCACGCAATGAATATCAGGGAACTTGGACTTCACATCACGAGCCACATCAAAGGCATCATTGTCGGCATTGCCCGGCATACAGATGACCAAGTCGATATTCGTGGAACGCAACACCTCGGCTGCCTCCTCGGTAGTAGAAACCTGGGTAAAGGTAGGCGGATAACGAAGTCCCAGTTCGACATATTCATTATAGATTTTCTCCTCAATACGCCCATCGTCCTCCAACATAAAGGCATCATAAGGATTAGCAACTATCAGGACATTATAAATGCGACGCATCATCAAATTGACAAATGATACGTCTTTCAAGTAAAACTGATTCCACTCCTGTGGTATGTTTTTCTCCATAATTGTAGTTTTTAGTGATGCAAAGATACTGATTTTCTGATAATTACTTGCATTTTTCAACAAAAATTATTATTTTTGCAGCCACATCTTTCATAGATGTTGCCTCTTTTGCCTCATGGCAAAAGAGATAAGTAATATAAATGAATCTATTTATGGACAATTCCTATACAAAAAGGCCTTGGAAGATGATGAAGATTTCTTATGTCTCCAAACTTATCACTTGCGCTATGTCTATCATGTCGGCATTGTGCGTATTGCCTTGTTCTGCCCAAAAGAAGCAACATGGCAAGGCTTCCTTCTATTCCAAGAGATCAACTGGAGCTAGAACTGCAAGTGGACAAAGACTGCACCATGATAGTTTGACGTGCGCCCATCGTTATTATCCATTCGGCACTAGATTGAAGGTAACCAACTTGAGCAACAACAAGAGCGTCATCGTAAAGGTCATCGACAGAGGTCCTTTCGGAAGAGGCAGAATCATCGACCTTTCGTGGGCTGCCGCAAAAGCTATCGGCATGATAGCGCAAGGAGTCGCATCGGTCAAGATTGAGACGGTAGAGAATCCTATCCCTTATCGTCCTGAAGAAAACAAACTACCTCACGTTGACTTTGAGGTGGCTGAGTCGGATTACGAATTCAAGCCAACATGGAAACATACGAAAGAACAGGAAATTGCGACAAAAGAGCCGAAATCTACCAAAGAGCCTAATCAAACAAAAAACACAAAGGGGAAATTGGAAAATACGGAAGTAAACAAAAGTCAGCAAAACCATACGAAGCATGAATTCCAAAACAAAAGCTCGCATGAGTCGCAAAGCAAAAGCTCGCATAAGTCGCAAAGCAAAAATTCGCACGAGAAACGCAGAGTCTTCGAATGACAAAAAAATGTGTCTTCGAGAGATGATAGATGCAAAGCCGCTTACAAAGACATTAATGCGGAGGCGCTTACAAATCAATTATATCAGGGTGAAGCTTGGGTGTAGCCTAGGTGAACCCTAAATGGTCGCCCTTCACCCTTGGAGCCCAAGAGTTCATGGGCTTTTCAGTCAAAAAGATGAAGGGTGAAGCCTATTTTTCTATTTTGTGGTTGGAATATTAAACTCATTCACTTTGGAAATAGCTCGGTCACCATGAATAACAGAAACACAGAATTTGGCATTTCCTTCCTTCAAACGTGAATCAGACTTAACAACTGCAGTATAACGAATACCTTTACCTGCATCAATCTTCTCCACATGAATATTAGGTGAAATGTAAATATGTTTGTTACCAGTAACTTCCAAAACAGTAGGAACAACATCATAAACCGGACGAGTGCCTCGGTTTATGATTTCAAAGATCACCTTACATGTCTCGTTACGATTCAACTTACCGTCAAGATTTTCATCTACAAAACGAGCATTTACAATCTCTAACTGAGGAGAATATTCTAACTGTGAAGAACTAATTTCATCTACAGTAGAACTCTTGCTTGGAAGTTGAGATGTCGGTTGCTGCGCCGTATAATTGCCTGTATAGTCAGGACCATTGAAGTCATAGAGTCTATCATCCCCGCTATTAGAAGAATCAAATCCACTACCAACATTTGAATCATTTAGATAAGGTGACTGCTGATAAGCATCATCCTGATAAGAACTTTGTCGATTTTGAGTTTGATTGTAAATTCGCTCTCTACGCTGTTCACGGCGTTTCTCTTGTTGCTGGTCAGCTTGGCTTCCAATCGTCGCTCCGACAGCGGCACCACCAGCCATACCAATAATCGTTCCTATGTCAGAGCCTCGAGGTCCACCAGCTATTCCACCGATAGCTGAGCCTAAGATGGAACCAAATGAACCACCTACGTATGCACCAGAACCAGTATATGTTCCACAACTACTCAAAAGCAAAGCAGAACTAAGCAATATCATAAAAGACTTTTTCATATCTATGCTATTTAAATTCTAAAACTGTGCAAAGATAGATATTTTTCTGCAAAAGCAAAAGAAAAAAATCCCTAAAAGGCAAGGGGAAATCCCTAAAAAGCGAAAAAGCACTTCCACCATGAAGATGAAAGTGCTTTTGTATTGAGATAGTGTAATTTATTCAGCCTTTGGAGCTTCTTCTGCTGGAGCCTCTGTAGCTGGAGCAGCCTCTGCTGGAGTCTCCTCAGCCTTAGCCTTGCGGCTACGACGAGTCTTCTTGGCAGCAGCCTTAGAAGTCTTAGCCATGTTCTCATCAAAGTCAACAAGCTCGATGAATGCGATTTCAGCAGCATCACCCTGACGTGTACCCAACTTGATGATACGAGTATAACCACCAGGACGATTACCTACCTTCTCTGCAACAGCACCGAAGAGTTCCTTGACAGCGTACTTGTTCTGAAGATAACGGAAAACTACACGACGTGCAGTTGTTGTATCATTCTTAGCACGAGTGATCAATGGCTCAACGAACTTCTTAAGAGCCTTAGCCTTTGCGAGGGTCGTAGTGATTCTTTTGTGCTCGCTCATGATCAACGAAGTAGCCATGTTAGCCAACATCGCATTACGATGAGAAGCAGTACGACCTAAATGGTTGAATTTCTTATTATGTCTCATTTTAATTTTTAATCTTTAAGGGAAGGAGAGATTAACCCTCCTTATCCAATTTATACTTTGAAATATCAGTTCCAAAAGAAAGATTCAGACTCTCGAGCAAATCATCAAGCTCTGAGAGCGATTTCTTACCAAAGTTACGGAACTTCAAGAGGTCAGTCTTATTGTACTGAACCAAGTCACCAAGAGTCTCTACATCAGCCGCCTTCAAGCAGTTGAGCGCACGAACACTAAGGTTCATATCTACGAGACGAGTCTTGAGCAACTGACGCATATGAAGAACTTCCTCATCAAATTCTTGGTTACCCTCTTGGTCTGGACTTTCAAGGGTAATCTTCTCATCAGAGAAGAGCATGAAATGATAAATCAATATCTTCGCAGCCTCCTTCAAGGCATCCTTTGGACTAATGGAACCATCTGTTGTAACTTCAAGAGTCAGCTTGTCATAATCGGTCTTTTGCTCAACACGATAAGGTTCAACTGAATACTTTACGTTACGTATAGGGGTGTAGATGGAATCGATTGGGAGAACGTTAACGTCTGTGCAGAATTGACGATTCTCATCAGCAGGAACGTAACCACGACCCTTGTTGATTGTTAAATCAATCTGCATCGAAGCTTTGGCATCTAAATGACAAATCACCAATTCAGGGTTTAACACTTCAAATCCAGTCAGATACTTACCAATATCACCAGCTTTGAATTCTGTGGAATTCTCTACGGTGATACTAACTTTCTCATTCTCGAATTCTTCTACTACTTGCTTGAATCGAACTTGCTTGAGATTCAAGATAATGTTGGTAACATCTTCCTTTACACCAGGAACTGAAGAGAACTCATGCTCAACACCACCGATGCGGATAGTATTGATGGCATAGCCCTCCAGTGATGAAAGGAGAATGCGGCGCAAAGCGTTACCAACGGTAACACCAAAGCCAGGCTCCAAAGGACGGAATTCGAACTTTCCGAACTTATCATCAGCCTCCAGCATTACTACTTTATCAGGTTTTTGAAATGCTAATATCGCCATTAATGTAATGATTTATTTAGAGTACAACTCAACGATTAACTGCTCCTTAATATTCTCAGGGATGTCGGCACGCTCTGGCTTGTGCAAGAACTTACCACTCTTAGAATTATCGTCCCACTCAATCCAAGGATATTTGCTATGATTGAAACCAGCAAGTGCTGCCTCGATAACTTCGAGAGACTTAGACTTCTCACGAACACCAACAACCATACCTGGCTTAACAGCGAAAGAAGGAATGTTAACTACCTTACCATCAACAACGATGTGCTTGTGACCTACCAACTGACGAGCAGCAGCACGAGTTGGAGCGATACCCAAACGGAAAACAACGTTGTCAAGACGGCTCTCAAGGTTTTGGAGAAGGACCTCACCAGTAATACCATCAGCCTTAGCTGCTTTATCAAACATATTACGGAACTGACGCTCTAATACACCATAAGTATATTTAGCTTTCTGCTTCTCTGCCAACATGACACCATACTCAGACATCTTTCTACGACGGCTGTTGCCATGCTGTCCAGGAGGGAAGTTTCTCTTGGACAAAACTTTGTCTGCGCCGAAGATTGGCTCACCAAAACGACG
>FR893285.1:32110-34421 GCA_000436035.1 Prevotella sp. CAG:732
ACGACGCGCAATTTTAGATTTCGGACCTATATATCTAGCCATAATATTATAAAAATGCTATTTTGTTTGTATCTATTGAATGTTAACACAAAGCGTTATACACGACGACGCTTTGGAGGACGGCAACCATTGTGTGGCAATGGAGTTACGTCAACAATCTCAGTAACCTCGATACCTGCACCATGCACGGCACGGATAGCAGATTCACGACCATTACCAGGACCCTTAACATATGCCTTAACCTTGCGAAGACCAAGGTCGAAAGCTACCTTTGCACAATCCTCTGCTGCCATCTGAGCTGCATAAGGAGTGTTCTTCTTAGAACCACGGAAACCCATCTTACCAGCAGAAGACCAAGAAATAATCTGACCCTCATTGTTAGCAAGAGATACAATAATGTTATTGAATGAGCTATGAACGTGAAGCTGACCAATTGCGTCAACACGTACATTTCTCTTCTTAGATGTTGCTTTTGTCTTTGCCATAATTAATTTCCTCCTTCAAAATTACTTAGTAGCCTTCTTCTTATTAGCAACAGTCTTCTTCTTACCCTTGCGAGTACGAGCATTATTCTTAGTGCTCTGACCACGAACAGGAAGACCATTACGATGTCTAACTCCACGGTAGCAACCAATATCCATCAGTCGCTTAATGTTCATTTGGATCTCAGAACGGAGATCACCTTCTACCTTGAACTCAGCGCCGATAATTTCACGGATCTTGGCAGCCTGATCGTCAGACCACTCGCTGACTTTCAAGTCACGGTTTACACCTGCCTTATCCAATATCTTTGCTGAACTACTTCGACCAATACCGTAGATATAGGTCAATGCGATTTCGCCACGCTTGTTCTGGGGCAAATCTACTCCAACAATTCTTATTGCCATTGTTTAATAAAAAATTAATAAATTAATACCTTTCGTTAAAAGCGGTGCAAAATTACAACTATTTTTTCAAACAGCAATGTTTTTGCACAACTTTAACATTAGCCCTGACGCAATTTCATCTTAGGGTTCTTCTTGTTGATAACGAACAGACGACCTTTACGACGAACAATCTTACAGTCAGCTGAACGCTTCTTTAATGATGCTCTTGTCTTCATAACCTTATATGATAATTATTTATATCTAAATACAATTCTACCCTTTGTAAGATCATATGGACTCATCTCCACCTTAACCTTATCTCCAGGCAAAATCTTAATGTAATGCATTCTCATCTTACCCGAGATGTGTGCTGTAATATCAACACCATTCTCCAACTCTACTCGAAACATTGCATTAGACAAAGCTTCTACAATTGTTCCATCTTGCTCAATAGCGGCTTGTTTTGCCATAATTAAAAATTTTGTCCTTCTAAATGTTCAACTTCTATGAATGAAGATAAAATTTCAGCTTTACCTTTTCGAACAACAATCGTATGCTCAAAATGAGCAGCTGGAAGATGATCTAAAGTTACGATACTCCATTTATCTGGCAACATACCGATTTTTCTATCACCCATCGTAATCATAGGTTCAATGGCAATACACATTCCATCTTTAAGCATGACTCCATTACCGCACTTACCAAAGTTTGGAATTGATGGATCTTCATGCATGGCTTTGCCAATACCATGACCTGTTAATTCGCGAACAACACCATAGCCAAAAGACTGGCAATAATTCTGTATCGCAAAACCAATATCACCAACGTGATTTCCTGCAATAGCACTTTCAATTCCCCTCGCTAAAGATTCTTTCGTTACTTGAAGCAACTTGCGCTTATCATCAGTAATTTCACCAACAGCGAAAGTATAACAACTATCACCATTAAATCCATCTAATAATGTTCCGCAATCTATAGAGATAATGTCACCATCTTGAAGAACATCTATATCAGAAGGAATTCCATGAACGACAACGTCATTAATAGAAGTGCATATACTAGCAGGAAAAGGCTCTCCATATGGATTAGGAAAATTCTTAAACGTTGGAATAGCACCATTGTCACGGATAAATTCCTCTGCTATCCTATCCAAATGGAGAGTCGTCACACCTGGTTGTATATATTTACCTAACTCTGCAAGGGTTCTACCTACTAATTGGTTAGCCTTGCGCATTAGGTTAATTTCATCCTCTGTCTTAAGAAATATCATCATTTCAAAAGAAAAAGATTAATACGCAGCAACGCCACCTTGTCTTGTATGGCCAGAATTTAAAAGACCATCATAATGGCGCATGAGCAAATGACTCTCGATTTGTTGCAAAGTGTCAATGACAACACCCACCAAAATCAACAAAGATGTTCCACCAAAGAATTGGGAGAAAGCC
>FR893286.1:0-28953 GCA_000436035.1 Prevotella sp. CAG:732
TGTCTGTGACTCGAAATTAATTCAGCAGACCCAAATTAGCAATGCTTGCGCTCTGCTATGCGCCGATGTCATTTGCCCAGAACAACCAAACTGAGCAAAAGGTAGCGGCAGGCTTAGACGAGAACGCATTCACATTCACCGAGGCACAGTTGGGAGAGGATGACGATATGTCGCAGAACGTGACCATCCTCAACTCTAACTCCAACGTTTATGCATCAGAGGCTGGCTACCTGTTCTCACCGGTGCGTTTCCGTTACCGTGCGTTCAACCAAAAGTACAATGCTGTCTATATCAATGGTGCTCCAGTCAACGACATGGAAAGCGGACAGTTCCGATTCTCCAATATCGGCGGTCTGAACCGTTTCTCCCGCAACGTTGACTTTGCCCTTCCTTTCGAGGGTAACAACTACTCCATGACAGGAATGGCTGGTAGCAACAACTATGATTTCCGTGCCGGAAGCATGCAGGTAGGCAACTACGCTTCTGTAGCTGCCGCCAACCGCAACTACACGCTCCGTGGCATGTACACTTATAGCAGTGGCTTCAACGATCGTGGATGGGCTATCACTGCGGGTCTTACCTATCGTTGGGCTAACCGTGGCTACGTAGAGGGTACTTACTACAATGCCTTGTCTTACTTCTTCGGCGTTCAGAAGAAGTGGAACAATGGTCACTCCCTAAGTTTCTCTACCTGGGGCAACCCTACCGAGCGCTCTACCCAGGGTGCTTCTACCGACGAGGCTTACTGGCTCGCCAACGACTATTACTACAACCCTTACTGGGGCTATCAGAATGGCCATAAGCGCAACTCTCGCGTTGTCAACGACTTCGCTCCTTCTGCCATCGCAACATGGGACTGGAACATCAACGACAAGTTGAAGCTCACTACCTCTGTATATGGCAAATACTCTATGTACAAGAGCACCAAGTTGAACTACAACAACGCCGAGAACCCTCAGCCAGATTACTGGAAGAATATGCCTAGCGCCAACTTCTATGTTTGGGGCGACTTCGCCAATGGTAACAATACATACAACTGGGACATTTGGAATAATTCTGTTCAATATTGGCAAGCTAGCAAGGATAACCGCCAAATCAACTGGGATCAATTGTACTATGCCAATCAACAAGCTGCCAAGAATGGACAAGAAACCATGTACTATCTACAGGCAAAGCATAGTGACAACCTAACTTTCAACTTGTCATCTACATTGACTGCCAAAGTGACAAAGAGCTCAACTTTGTCAAGTGGTTTTTTGTTGGGTACCAACAGCAATCGTCATTACCAAACCATGGACGATATGCTCGGCGGAACCATCTTCCACAATGTTAACAGTTATGCCATAGGCGACTACCCTATCACTGACCCTCGTGTACAATACGACCTCAACACAGCTGGTCCAAACAATACAGGTAAGCTAGTCTATGAGGGCGACAAGTTTGGCTATGACTACAAACTGGAAGTTATGAAAGGTTTGCTTTGGACATCTTACACAGCTGAATTAGGTCGTTTCCAGACCAACTTCAGTGCGAAGTTAGGGCAGACTAACATGCGTCGTCATGGTTATATGCGCAATGGTATGGCTGCCGACAATTCTTATGGCAACAGCGGTATCGCTCGCTTCGGCGAAGGTGGTGCCAAAGGTAGCATCAACTTTGACGCAGGTCGTGGCCACGCCTTCAAGATCGGCGTAGGTTATGAGTGGCGTCCACCTATGGCAAACACAGCCTTCATCGCTCCTGAGATTTGCAATGACTATGTAAGCAACTTGAAGGACGAGCACGTGTTCAGCAGCGAGTTCAGCTATCAGTTCCAAAACTCTTGGTTGCACGCCAACTTGAATGCATACTACAGCCGTCTCGACCATGTCACCGAGTGGCAATGCTTCTACAACGACGACGAGAACTCATTCACATACGTCAGCATGACTGGTTTGAAGAAGGAGTATTATGGTGTCGAGGCTGGTCTTGACTTCAAACTAACCTCTTGGCTCAACTTCAAGACAATAGGTTCCATTTGCGAGGCAAAAAATCTCAACAATGTAACAGCTGTTTATATGTTGTCTAAATCGGCAGATGTATATAGCGATAAGGCATACGTAGCTGGAATGCGTGAAAGCGGCACTCCTCTTACAGTAGGTAGCTTAGGCTTAAATTTCCATAAGAGCGGATGGTTTATTGACCTCAACGCCAACTACTATGATCGTATCTATTTATCATACTCTCCTAGCTACCGCTATGAGCGTGTATTGAAGAATCGTCAGAGTGCACATATCACCTATCCTGAGATTTTCGATGCTGTAGTATCAGAGGATGGAAATAGTTTCTTGCCTGAAGCTACCGAACAAACTAAAGGACATGGTGGTTGGATGGTTGACATGAGTATCGGCAAGAGCGTAAGACTGAAAAAGGGTTCTCTCAACTTTAATCTTATGATTACCAACTTGCTCAACAACCAAACTATGGTAACTGGTGGATATGAGCAGAACTCACGTAGTGGCTATACTCTCACAACAACAGGCGAGGTGAACAATGCGCGCATTTACCAGTTCTCCAAGAATCCTAAGAAGTATTACGCATTTGGTACCAACGGAATGTTCCAGGTATCATATCGATTCTAACAATTAAGCACATGAAGATGAAAAAGATAAAATTGATAGCAATGGCATTCGCAGCACTCTGCTTAGCCTCTTGCATGGGCGACAGCTATGCTGACCCAGACATGACAGAACAGGTGCCAGCTTCACCTTGGGGCAACAACAAACTCAAGGAAAAGAATGTCGTTACGATAGCACAGCTCAAGAGCGACTACCAGACGCAAATCAGCAACAGTTCATTTAAACTCATCGATAAAGATGCGATGATCAAAGCTGTTGTTACGGGCAATGACATCAGTGGCAATCTCTACAATGAGGTTGCAGTACAAGATGCGACAGGAGCCATTCTGGTAAAAATCAATGGTAGTGGCCTATACGGCTACCTTCCTGTAGGTCAAGAAATTCTCATCGACTTAAAAGGTCTCTATATTGGCGGCAATGGAAAACAAGCTGAAATTGGTGGAGTATATACCAACAACAAGAATGGAAACACAGCAGTTGGTAACATTGACCGTGCCACATGGGAAAAGCACTTCAAGATACTTGACGAAGCTGATCCTTCTAAAGTTGTACCAGAGGAATTTGACTTGAGCAAACTAGGCGATGAAGAATATATAACTGCCAACGCTGGCAAGTTGATGACTATCCGAAAAGTGAGATTTGCCAATGCCAATGGTAAGACTGTCTGGGCTGCAAACGACACTAACACGGACCAACCTCTCATTGACTACACTACTGGCAACAGAATTGACAACAACAAATTGGTCGTACGCACTTCTGGATATGCCCGTTTTGCCAATGCAGTGTTGCCAGATGGAGTATATGACATTACAGGTATCTTCACAAGATACACAAACAGCAGTAAAAACACTTGGCAGATAGCTGTTCGTAACACTGATGACGTGACAGCCTCAGTACTCGCAACTTTCAAAGAAACATTTGGAGAGAGTCAGGGCGACTTCAAGATTGAGAATGTCTCACTGGGTGAAGGTGCGACCTCTGTTTGGGCTTGGGCTAGTGCCAACTATGGTATGAAGGCAAGTGCCTACATCGACAAGGTCAACATTCCTTGCATTTCTCGCCTCACCTCTCCTGAGATTGACTTGAGCAAGTTGACTGAAGCAACATTGAATTTCGAACAAGCCATCAATTTCGCTACCGATATGAAGAGTGAGTGCAAGGTTCAGATTTCTACCGATGGCAAGACTTGGGAAGACTTGGAGGTCAGTGGCTATCCAGCAGCCAATGGTTGGACATTCGTGACATCTACCGCTAGTCTCAACAAGTATTGTGGCAAGAAGATTTACATCGGCTTCCTTTATACAAGTTCTAGCAGTTCTGCCGCTACTTGGGAGGTCAAGAATGTGTCCGTAAACTAAATATACCTTTTATAATAATAACAAAGAATAAAAAGATAAGAATATGAAAAAGTATATATTTTCTGTATTGATGGCGGCTATGGCTGTCTTTACATTCAGTAGTTGCGAGGATGTTCCTGCACCATACGGAACACCAAATAAGCCATCTACCCCAGAAGCAACAACTTCTGGTACGGAAGCTGACCCTTATACGGTAACGGATGCTAGAATTGTAGGAACTGGCACAAATGTATTTGTAAAGGGTTATATCGTAGGTTACATTCCTACAGGTGAGAAATCTCTAAATTCAGCTGTTTTCGGCAAAATAGACGAGAATGTTTCTACATCCAACGTTCTCATCGCAGCATCTGCAGATGAGTCTGATGTAAATAAGTGTATGCCAATTCAGTTGTCAAACGTGCGTGACGCTGTCAACCTCAGTGCCAATCCCGGCAACCTGGGAAAAGAGGTGACTCTCTGTGGTAATATTTTGACATACTTTGGCGCAATTGGATTGAAGGAATGCGTTTGGGCTAAAATAGGCGACAAGGAAGTAGGAACAAAACCTGGTGGCACAACACCAGATACCCCTTCAACAGGCAAGGGTTCCGCTAGTGAGCCATATACTATCGCAGAAGCCATTACAGCTATTAAAGCTGGCGCACCTTCTTATGAGGTATATGTAAAGGGCAAGATTTCCGAAGTAGGCTATTTCAACGAAACATACAAGAGTCTTACTTACAACCTCGTTGACGAAGGCTCCACAGATTTCCTTCAGGTATATTCCGGTAAAGGCAAGGATGGTGCAGCCTTTACTTCCAAAGAAGATTTGAAGGTCGGACAGATTGTCGTTGTCAAGGGTATCATCAAGGCATTCACCAAAAATGAATCTACAATCTACGAGATTGACAAGAATAGTACCATCATTTCTATTGAGGGCGAAGGTACAGTCACTCCTACTCCAGACCCAACACCAGATGCAGGTGACGGCATGACAGCAACTGCTATTACCAAGAACAAGCAAGGTACCGTAGAATTATCTAGCAATGGATATGGTAATCAAAAGACTGACAACGAAGCATCTTGGTACACTTGGACATACGATGGCGTAACTTACAAAGCTGCCAAATTGTGCATTTCTGCAGGTACTAATGGACAAGGTCTTCAATTGCAAGGTGAAGCTTCAGATGTAGCGAAACAAGGTTTCTTGTTCAACTCAACTGAGTTTGCAAAAGAAATCAAGACTATAACATTGTATCTTTCTACAAAAGCAACTTCTACATTTGCTCCATCATACAGCCTTTACGCTGCAAAAACAGCTAATGGTAGAGACACCCAGATAAAAGGTACTAGCACAAATGCTACTGATGGAGACTGGAAGACATACACAGAAGTTTATGACCTCAGTTCATATAACACCAAGTTCTTCACACTCTTGAACAACACCAAAGGTGCCGTGTATATCGAGAAAATTGAAGTAACATTGAAGTAATTCCACAGAATTATCTTACAAGTCATACTATTCCCCATTGCTCCTCACTGAGCGATGGGGATTTTTCATATATACCTCCACGAGTATAGGCACATTTTATCTTTCTCAGAAAATTTTCGTCTCACAACCTACATCCTACACTAAATCTCTCGCATCCCCAGTGTTTATCGGCGTTTCAGGCGATGTAGGTTGCTTTTCAACCTACACTAAACCTACATTGCTAAAAATGTCAAGAAATAATGAAAACTGGTGGTAATCGGCTCCACTTTTGGCAATGTGTGAATAAGGTAGAGCATGTGCGAGAGACAACATTGTATATATGGGACTAAAGTTATCTAAAGCCCACTATAAAACACGACAAACCTTATGATAAAATTCGACAACCCCGAGCGCAAGAGTTAATCATAAGCTTTAACTAGTTAATCATACCTTATGATTAGTTAGTTACAAGCTATGATTAGTTAATCACAGCTTATGATTAACTCAGATTCTTAGAATTTCATACTTTTCCTTAGGGGCTTACATACTTTTTGCAAAATCTTAGTCACGTTTGCTGTTGACTTGCTCAATCTTGATTACATTTTTAGTTGCCTTGTACTGTGCTTCGTCTTACGAGAAATCAGAGGTGTCTGCAAGACATGGAGGCGATTTTGCAGGGACTTTGTCCTATTTTTGCAAAAAAATGTAGGTTGAATGTAGGTTGAAGAGGCAACCTACATTGCGTAATCAACTGTATGATATAAAGTTACGCTGAAAGATGTAGGTATGTAGGTTGTCAGCCTACTTTCTATGAGAATTTATTTATTCGATGATTCTGTTGGTAAAAGATACTTTTTTCTCAAAAACATCCCGAAATATTTGGCAGTTTAGAAATATCTTCTTAAATTTGCAGCGAAAACTATAAATACAAAGAATTATGGCAACAGCAATTAGAGTTATTCCAACACTTCACGGCGAGGAAGCAAGGAAGTTTATCGAAAGAGCAGAATGGGTGGAAGCCCATCCTGGAGGGATGGAAGTAAGCAAGGCATACATCCAAAAAATGAAGAATTTTGTTCATCGAATGGAAATGGAAGAAGAGTAAAATGACATCAGAAGAACTATTCAATATATGCGACTTGAAGGTAGCAACTACCCAAAGACTCGCAACGAGTGAACTTTTCGAATGCGAAAACGAAGACCTTAACGACTTTTTCGCTAAAGACTGCGTAAAGTATTCCGAGCGTTTACTAGGAAAGACATACCTCTTGTGTCTTAAAGAAAACCCCAAAATTATCGTGGCAGCTTTCACAGTTTCCAACGATGGAATCCGTATGACAAACAAGCTTAACGAAGATTACAAACACATTTTCTTAACCAACACTTCGCTAGAGGACAAAAGACTGAGACGTTTCCCTGCTGTCCTTATAGGACGACTTGCCACAAATAAAGCCTTCGCTGGCAAGGGGTTTGGAAGTGCCGTAATGTATTTCATAAAGACCTGGTTTAGATTCAACAACAAAACAGGTTGCCGATTTCTCATTGTTGACGCTTATAACAATGAGACAACACTACATTATTATCTCAAAAATGGTTTCAAATTTCTAGTTGACGATGAAAGATTAGAAGCTAAATACATGGAAATCGGCATTGGACGTTTGCCTCTTCATACAAGATTGATGTATTACGATTTATTGGAAGTAACATATCCACAATAGCTAAAAGACGATTTTCCAAATACCTACCAATCACTTTTTTCTCAAAAACATCCCGAAATATTTGGCAGTTACAGAAAAAAGTCGTAACTTTGCAGCCCGAAAGGTAAATGGCTATAATGTCGGAATCTCAGCACATCGAATACAGTACTAGGAAAACGGCATGACGTCGCATTATTAATCATCAAATAAAAAGAAAAAAATGAAACAAGGTATTCATCCAGAAAACTATCGTCCTGTCGTATTCAAGGATATGTCTAACGGCGATATGTTCCTTACAAAATCTACATGCAAGACTTCTGAGACAGTAGAGTTTGAAGGCGAAACTTACCCAGTAGTTAAGATTGAAATCTCTAGCACCTCTCACCCATTCTATACAGGTAAGAGCAAGCTTGTTGATACCGCTGGTCGTGTTGACCGCTTCATGAACCGTTACGGTAAGTTGAAGAAGTAATATACCTTTTCATCAAGGATATATTATAACTAAATAGGAAGTGCGTTCCAACGTAGTTGCATATACGTCGGAATGCACTTTTTCTTTTTTTACACATTTTCGAAACAATAATTTAACAACAACTTACGAGATATGAAACATTCCAAATTACTTATCCTCTCGATTATTGCAGTGATGTCATTCTCTGCATGTGCACCAGAAGACTCTCTACAGTTCAACTATCCCGAGTCTGGCAATACCGGTGGGAACACCGGTGGAAATACTGGAGGCAACACTGGTTCTACAGATGCCAGCAACACGAACAAAAACGTGGCAACTGCTAATATGCCACAAGTCGTAAAAAATGCCATCGGTGGTTTGGAGTTCCCAAAGATAAAAGGAACTGACAAAAACTATGTCATAGTTCATATGGATGGCAACGACATTACTTACAGCACAGAATGGGATGATAGCAAGAAGAGCCAACGTTGGAGCTGTTATACATTTAACACCAAAAATAGCCAGCAAAACGTAAGCGGAAGATACAATCCTCCTGCAGGTCAACGCCAATACCCATGGGACACAGACCTCAAGGCGCAATGGGGTGTCACAGATTTCACAGAAGACCCCACTCCTACCATACAAGGATTTGACCATGGTCACATCTGCCCTAATGCTGATAGATTCTACAATGCTAATCAGCGTTATCAGACATATTATATGACGAATATGCAGCCACAATATAGCCGCTTTAATTCTGGTATATGGGGTAGAATGGAGAAATTAGTTCGTACCTATGTCCCAAAAATTGATAGCGATACGCTCTTCATCGTAAAAGGCGGCACCATTGATGCTGTAGGTGATGATAGCAACATCCTTGGATGGAAGAAAAATGGCGCATCAAGCAGTACCAAGTTAGATGGCTACATTCCTATTCCTGAGTATTTCTTTACAGCTATACTAAAAAAAGAATACAACCAAAGCACTCAAGCGTATAGCTACAAAGCATTCGGTTTCTTCTTTAAGCACGTCAATGACGCTATGACTGATGCTAATCTTGGCGACTATGTAGTTAACATCAAAACACTTGAAGAGAAGACTGGCATTGATTTCTTCTGCAACCTTCCTGATGATGTCGAAAAGCAAGTTGAAGAACAGAACGTAAACTCTATCAAGAATATTTGGGGATTCAAATAAAACAAAAGCCGTTCCTTCATCACGAGGGAACGGCTATCTTCGTTTTGTCCATGTGTTGTATCTTTACAACTCTCTATTTATCTTATAGCTTATAGCAAACTAAAAACTATCTTCTACTGTTGAATCGGGTTGCAGGTACGCTCTTCAAAGGTTTCTGAGTAGCACCCTTTCCGTAAGATTCCACCTCACCAGCAGCACTGCGAGTCAAAGCCTTGGCATTGCTGGTCTCATTCAAGCGAGCGAAATCGAATTTGATCACATCACCATTCACATTGCCCGTACCAATCATATAGCCATAGAAGGTGTCATAGTTCTTGTCATCCTCCTGTCCGATAAAGTAGCCTCGCTGTGAAGAGCCATAATCCAAGACAAAGGTTGACTTCGATGAGGTCTTATACTGAATATAGATGTCACCATTGCTCTCGATATACCAAGAGAACTCCATCACCTGCTTGTGGTTGGCATCATCGATTGGATTGCCATCATCATCCATCAGATAATCAGTCTCCACACCTTCTCCACTATAGGAATTGGAGTTCTGATTGTACTGGAAGAACTTCATGGTTGTATAGTAAGACTCCGTAGTACGAGAATTGCCATCCTCATTGATATAGGAGTAGTCAAAGTCACCACCCCATTCTCCACAGAGCAAGCGAGCCAACTTGGCACGGCTATCGTTTTGGTTGCCACTATTACCGCCCTGGTTCCAATAGTTGTTGTTCCAGCCCCAGTTGCCATAGTCACCATACCATCCGTATGGGTCGTCACGCCAACTATGAGGTCCATCCCAAGGATCATCATCACAACTTACTATTGACAGAGATGCCACTGCTATCGCAGCCAACATCAATAAAGATTTCATTCTTTTCATATCTTATTCCTTTCTTCTTTTTCTTGTTCACAATTTTCAATGTTTCAATACACACCGACTTATTTGTCCTCCTTGTCAAACCAACGTACATACTGCGTACTATCCTTTCCCTCAGCTGCACGGGTATCAACTACGATAGGCGAATTGCCGGAAATGGAACTATAGCCCCAATACCCCCAATCAAGGTCATCCCAATCATCATAGTAGTCCTTGGTCAAGCGGAAGTTCGCGTAGCTGTGACCAGCATCTACTTCGCCTGAGAAATAACGGTCGTTCAAGCCATAGTTGTAGATGACCACATCGTTGCCTTCCTCCACAAAATGAATATAGATGTTACCATCCCTTACCTTCCAATAGATATGGTTTGCCACATAATTGCGGTTGCCATAAGGACCATTGCTGTAATAATCTACCCAATAGCCATCACCAGAGTCGTATCCGGCATTGAAAGTGATAACGGAATAGGTGGAAGTATAGGTCACACCATTGTATGATGAATTGACGTACATATTGCCTCGCCAAGTACCGTCCAGGTAATAAGCAGTATTGGCATCCTCGTCACAAGAGGTGAAAGACAAGCTCATCAGAGCTACCATTGCCAATGTCAAGAGAGTCTTCAACTTTTTCATATCTATAAGTCATTAAATTAGTATTTCATTTTAACTGCTGCAAAGATAAGCCTATTTTTTCATACCTACAAAGGAATTTAGAGAATATTTCGGGGAGATTTCCCTACTTTATGGTGGATTTTCCCTAAAACTATTTGGAAGTTACAAGGATTTTGCGTAACTTTGTGGCAAATTACAGCTAGAAATCATGACAAAAAGAATCATATATACATTATTATTAAATATATTGGTCACTTACGGATGTATCGCAAAGCCATATTGCGACATCAGAAAGTTCTCCATTCTCGATGGCCTTGCCGCCAACAATATCTCTGACCTCTGCCAAGGTTCAGACAATATGATGTGGTTTGCCACCTATAATGGCTTGTCTTATTACGATGGATACACATTCCATACCTTCCGTGATGTGCCCAATCAGTCAGACATCCTGACAACCAATCGTATTCTCAACATCTACCCGTGCAAGAACTACGACTTGTGGTGCGTCACTTATGACAGGAAGCTCTACGTTTACGACACCAGAAAATGCAGCTTCCAAAACATAGAAAAGCAGGTAAACGATAAGTTCAAAATCGACTTATGCGTGGATAAGATTTATCCTATCCACCATCACAGCACTTGGATTACCTCCGCCGACCACAAGTTTTGCCTTCGACTCAGCAAGAAAGAGTTTGACGAGAACAACCCAGAGTTCATCAAGATGGATAGCAAGCATCTTCCAAGCGGCAAAGTCTGGTTTATCACAGCCGACAAAAAAGGGCGTGAGTGGGTACTCACCGACAAAGGAACCATCATCTATGGCTCCAAATTCCGTACTTCGATTCCTTTCAAATGGTTCCGTCAAGTGGGCAACACCATCTATCTCGCCACTACGGATGGAAGGGTTGCCATATTCGATGAGGCAAGAAACCATATTTCCATGATTCCAATGCCAGCCGGCGTAACCAGAATCAACGAGTTGAAAAACACAGGATTCCAACTTCTGATAGCCACCAACCTCGGTGCCATCGTATATAATCCTCGTACCTTCAAGTCTGAGTTGGTAAGCGTACAAAACCCTAACCAACCCGTTGCGGAAGTCAAGAAGATAGACGTGGATAGCAAGAATATGATATGGGCTTTCACCAATGGTATGGGTGTAACACTCATCAATCCTAACACCTTGGAAAAGAAATGGTTGTTCGCCGACCAGGAGAACCCAGTCAATCGCACTTCCAGTCAGGTGCCATTCATCATGGAAGACGAGCACAACACGCTGTGGATGATTCCTAATGGAGGTACCTTCAGCTATTATGACAGAAACAAGAAGGAACTGGTACCTTATCTGCTGAAGAGTAACTCTTCGGCAAACGCACTGATACCAATGATTTCCAAATACACCATTTCCGACCAAAGCATCTTATGGCTGACGGGCGGTCACGACCTCACACAGATCAACTTCAAGTATCATGAATATACCCTGAGCCAAATAGAGGAGACCGAGAAGGAAGTGCGTGCCGTTGCCCTCGACCACAACCATAACTATTGGGATGGTTTTATCAATGGCACCATCAAGATAAGCAATGAGCAACATCATAAGATAGGGTATCTCACCCCAAGTGGACAGATTTCACCCTCTCCTACTGGCTTTTCCGCGAAAGGCATCTATGCACTCTATGACGATAGCAATGAAAGAATGTGGATAGGAACGAAAGGAGATGGTCTGTATATGATGAAGGACCAGAAAATCATTCACTTCACCCACAATCCTGCCGACCCATACTCGCTCCCCGATGACAACATCTACGACATTGTGAGCGACCGACAAAACAGGGTATGGATAGCCACATACGGAGGAGGACTTGCAGTACTGGAGGAGAAGAATGGCTCCTACCGATTTATCTCCAATAGAAACCAGCTATCCTGGCCTAAGGGAGCAAGATTCAGCAAGATTCGCCGCATCACATGTACCAACAAGGGAATTATCCTCGTCGGCACAACCGATGGTCTCGTCACTTTCAGCGATGAGTTTAAGAACTATTCCAAGGTGAGATTCTATAAGTCATATCACCTTACGGGAGACAAGACTTCGCTGATGACAAACGATGTCAACTATACCTTGGTACGCTCCAATGGCGAGACGTATGTTTCCACGATGGGTGGCTGCTTGGCAAAAGTTACGAGCAAGTCGCTCCTGCAAGACAACATCACCGTGGACAACCTTCAAGACGTCAACTTGGACGAGGGTATCGTGCAAAGTTTGATAGAAGACAACTCCAACAACATCTGGATTGTCAGGGAATCGAGTATCGACAAATACAACCCCAAGACAGGTAAGTCTGATGTCTTTGGACCGAACGATTTCGACTACAACATGACGTTCACCGAGTGTCGTCCTCTCCACGACCCATCCACCGATTATATCACAATCGGCACACCGATGGGAAGCATCACCTTCAATCCGAAGACGCTCACCAAGACGACATATCAGCCTAAGATACTTTTCACCACCCTCCATTACAATGGAGAGGACGGTAACATACCTATCTTGCATAGAGAGTCTTTGAGTATCCCTGCCAACAAGCGCAACCTGACCATCAGCTTTGCAGCCCTCGACTATACTCGCAAATATCAGAGCTACTATGCCTATCGCATTGAAGGCGTAACCCCTGAAGGCGAATGGGTATATCTCGGCAAGCAGAACACGATAGGTTTCAACCGTATCTCGCATGGTAGTTATGTGCTCAAGGTGAAAGCCACCAATACCCATGGTGTATGGGGCAACAACATAGCAGAACTATCTATCGAAATCGAGCCTACGTTCTGGGAAAGCATCTGGGGTAAGATCTTAATCTTCCTGATCATTATGGGTATCATGGCATACTCATTCTATTTCTATAATAGCCGACAGAGACAGAAGATGAACCATCAGATGTCGCTGATGAAGAACGACTTCTTCAGTAATGCCTCCCATCAGTTGCGCACCCCATTGTCGCTCATTGGTGGTCCGGTATCAGAAGTGCTCGAACGTGAGACTAACCTCACGGAGGAAGCTAGAAGCATGCTTATCATCGTACAGCGAAATGCTCGAAAGATGCTTGACTTGCTGAACGAGATGCTGAAGTTTGACAACAGAAACAACTTCTATGCCGATGAAGGAGCTGATGATGTATTCAAGCCGAATGGCGCAAGTGCAGACATAGAGGACAGCACGGCAAAGAACTATATCAATGACCTGGCGACCGACTCGGCTGAAGAATTCCAAAAGGGCGAGAAAGACATCACGCTCCTCGTCGTGGAAGACAACGCCGATCTCCGTGTGTTCCTGGAAGCCATCTTGAAGAGAGAGTACAATGTGCTCTTGGCTGAAAACGGAAAGAAGGGTTTGGAGATGGCTCGCAAGTATGTGCCAGACTTCATCCTCACCGATGTCACCATGCCAGTAATGGATGGTATCACGATGGTACACTATATCAAGCAAGACCCTAACGTCGCCCACATCCCTATCGTCATCCTCTCAGCCAAGGCTAGCGTGGAAGACCAACTCAAGGGATTCGAGGAAGGTATAGATGGTTACTTGACGAAACCATTCTCTGCCACCTATCTGAAGGGACGAATCGAAGCCCTCATCAACCATCGCAAGACTTTGCAGATGGAAATGCTCAAGCAGATTCAGCCTAACGCTACCCTCTTCGGCAAGGATGCACAACCTGAGGTAAGAGACGAGGCTGACATCATCGCAGACAACGCCAAGATCAGCGCACAGGATGTGACCATCAAGAAAGCAATGAAGTTTATCTTGGAGAATATCTCCGACCCAGACATGAAGATAGACGACATAGCACAAGCCATGGGTATGAGTAGAAGTGTACTCTACGGCAAAATCAAGAATGCGATAGGTATGACACCTATCGACTTCGTACGCCACATCCGTATCACCAAGGCAATAGAGATGCTGAAGGATACAGACGAAACACTTTCGAGTATCGCCTTCTCTGTAGGATTCAGTGACCCTAAGTACTTCTCCAAGGTCTTCAAGAAGGAAATGGGCATTATCCCTAGCGAATATCGAGAAAAGAACAAATAGACAATACTTCTCTCGCCAAACCGCCTCACGAATCGCTTCGTGAGGCGGTTTTTCTATAAAAACAGTCCCTTCAAAAGCCCTTCTAGACATAAAAAACAGTTTATGATACCAAAAAGCTGAAATAATACACCCATAAAAATGATTTTTGTTATATCTTTGCAGCAGTTCTTAGAAAAGTTAAATGATAGATTAATCAAAACGTCTTTTAGACGATAGTGTTGTCGGAAAGATGTTTGAAAAGAGCCTAGGGTTTGTGAAAATCCTAGGCTTCTTATTTTATGAATTTTAGAAAAATTATCAGTATATATTAACTCTTCTAAAAGAAAAGTAGTATCTTTGCACTCTAAAAAGGAAGAATTAAAACAAAAAACATAGATACAAACAAAATGAGAACTGTTTACGAATTCTCTGTCAAAGACAGAAAGGGAAAGGATGTTTCCCTCAAAGAGTATGCAAACGAGGTATTACTCATCGTCAACACAGCCACCAAGTGTGGCTTCACTCCACAGTACGAAGAGTTGGAGAAACTTTATGAGACATATCATTCCCAAGGTTTTGAGGTACTAGACTTTCCATGCAACCAGTTTGGTCAGCAGGCTCCTGGCACCGACGAGAGCATCCATCAATTCTGCAAACTGACATACGGCACAGAATTTTCACGTTTCAAGAAGGTCAAGGTCAATGGAGACGATGCTTCACCATTGTTTAAGTTCTTGAAAGAATCCAAGGGTTTTGCTGGTTGGGATGAGACACATCCTCTCTACCCAGTGCTCGACAAGATGTTGAGCGAGGCTGATCCTAACTATAAGGAAAGCGCCGACATCAAGTGGAACTTCACCAAGTTCTTGATCAACAAGAAAGGTCAGGTTGTCGCTCGTTTCGAGCCTACCACTAGTTTTGAGGTCATCGCTAAGCAAATCGAAGAGTGGTTGAAGTTGTAATAACACATAGGTAGATATTGCTATCGAATAGCATTCGATATTTTGCATATCAGTAACAATACGCAACGAGGGTTATCTCATAACAGAGATAACCCTCGTTCTTTTATTTTGCATCCACAGATCAATTACATATCAACCTGAGGTACTGTCTTCAAGAACTTCTGAATTTCCTCGTCAGAAACAGAGTAGTTCTGCAAATCACCATTGATAAAGCTCTCGTATGAAGGCATATCAATCAAGCCATGACCAGAAAGGCAGAACAAAATCACCTTCTCCTCACCAGACTCCTTGGCTTTCAAAGCCTCACGCACTGTAGCAGCGATGGCATGACAGCTCTCTGGAGCAGGGATGATTCCCTCTGTACGAGCAAACAACATACCAGCCTTGAAGGACTCCAACTGTGGAATATCGACACCATGCATATATCCATCCTTGATCAACTGGGAGATGATCATACCAGCACCATGATAACGAAGACCACCTGCATGAATGTTGGCTGGTTTGAAATCATGTCCTAAGGTGTACATAGGAAGCAACGGAGTATAACCAGCCTCATCACCGAAATCATACTCAAACTTACCACGTGTCAACTTTGGACAACTCTCAGGCTCAGCAGCAATAAACTCCGTATTCTTACCATCCTTGAGGTTATGGCGCATAAATGGGAAGGCAAGACCACCGAAGTTACTACCACCACCAAAGCAAGCGATGACCTGGTCTGGATATTCACCAGCCATCTCCATCTGTTTCTCAGCCTCCAAGCCAATAACCGTCTGATGGAGAGCTACATGATTGAGCACAGAACCTAATGTATATTTACATCCTGGCGTGGTAGTAGCCAACTCAACCGCCTCACTGATAGCAGTACCCAATGAACCTGGATGATGAGGATCACGTGTAATGATGTTCTTACCGGCACGAGTACTCATAGAAGGAGAGCCCTCTACTGTGGCACCAAAGGTACGCATGATGCTGGAGCGGTAAGGCTTCTGTTGCATCGTAATCTTTACCTGATAAACCGCAGCCTCCAAGCCATACAACTTAGCTGCATAAGAAAGTGCAGCACCCCACTGACCAGCACCAGTCTCTGTGGTCACATTGGTATCTCCCTCCTGCTTGCAATAGTAGCACTGTGGCAATGCAGAGTTGATCTTGTGAGATCCCAATGGATTGGTACTCTCATTCTTGAAATAGATGTGTGCCGGAGTACCCAATGCTTCCTCCAAGGCGTAAGCACGAACCAGAGGAGTAGAACGATAAAAAGTATATTTCTCCAACACATCCTCAGGAATGTCTATCCAAGCATGTTCGGTGTCCAACTCCTGCTTAGAGCACTCCTTATTAAATATGTGTGACAAGTCATCAGCTGTGAGAGGTTGATGCGTTTGTGGATTCAATGGAGGCAATGGCTTGTTGGGCATATCTGCCTGAATATTGTACCACTGCTTAGGAAGTTCACTTTCCTGTAGATTAAATTTCTTTTGTCTCATGATATGTCTATTTTTAGTTTTACATTCTAGATAATATAACAGATTGTCACCAGTTGGTTCTATTATGCGACAAAGTTACAAAAAAAATATGACATAGCGCAAGAATTGATAGAAAAATCTACGTCACTCCACTATTTTGTTAGAAAATCAAGAGAAAACCAAGGAAGCCTTATGCTATTCAGAGAGGAATAAAAATCAGTCCATCAGGATAGAAAAATCAGTCAAAACACCCTTTTAAGTAATTATTACCCCATAAAAAGTAAATAGTCCCCCATCATTAAGTCAAAAATGAATATCTTTGCATCAGTTAAAACTTTAAGGCGTTGTGAAACGCTGATATTCATCTTTTACTTATACAATATATAAATTAGAGAAACAAAAAAGAGTGTAACCTAACGGCTGCACTCTTTTTTTTATCATCTTTTACTTAGATTTCTTTAAGAAAATTTATGGACTCATATTACAATATACTCACGCACCTCTACATATAAGTCCAATAACATAAAATAAAACTTTTACTAAACATCTTAAATACTCAATAATTATCAAATCTTTTTCAGCATTCGCATACAAGATTCAATGATTTTTCTGAATCTGCTGCAAAGATAGTCTTTTATTCGACTAATGGTATGCACTTTTTGTTATTTTAGCATACACAATTGGTTAACTTTTATCATTTTATACGCTAAAAAGACACATTTATTACTCTTACTTGAGTATATCATTGAGTATTTCAACTGCTTGTTCCACACTTCTGATGTCGGATATTCTCAGATAACGCTTGCCGTTTTTTTCCTTGAGATTGCACCGCTTCACATGGGAGGTGACATAATTGATCACCTTAGAGAACATTGTACTCTTGTAGAATGGACTCTGTACATTACTCACAAACTGCATTTGGAGCACTCCTTGCTTCAGCATGATTTTCTCACATCCCAAAGTCTTACCCAGACGACGCAAGGTAACTACATGCATCAGCTCATCTGCCTCACGAGGCACAGGACCGAAGCGGTCTATCATTCGCTGTCTGTAAGCAGCCAAGTCATCATCATTCTCGATACGATCCAACTCACGATAAAGCAACATTCTCTCGCTACTTCCCGGCACATAGGTATCAGGGAAATACATTTCCAAGTCACTTTCCACTGCACAGTCATCGACAAAGTCATCGCCAGTAAGTTGCTGCCCTTGCTCCATCTCATCTTGATAAAGGTCATTGAACTCCTCGTTCTTCAATTCCGTGACGGCTTGAGAAAGAATCTTCTGATAAGTCTCATAACCCAGGTCTTCCATAAAGCCACTCTGTTCAGAACCGAGCAAGTTGCCAGCACCTCGAATATCCAAGTCTTGCATGGCAAGGTTGAATCCACTTCCCAACTCACTGAATGTCTCCAAGGCTTCCAATCTTCTACGAGCATCAGTGGTAAGCACACTCTTAGGTGGAGCTATCAGATAGCAGAACGCCTTCTTGTTGCTTCGTCCTACCCTACCTCGCATTTGGTGCAGGTCGCTCAATCCGAAGTGATGGGCATCATTGATAATGATGGTATTGGCGTTGGATATATCAATGCCATTCGACACAATAGTCGTAGAGAGCAACACATCATAATCATAATTGACAAAACCCATGATGACATTCTCTAGTTCTTCCGGCTTCATCTGTCCATGACCGATAGCGACCCTACAATCAGGAACGTTTTTCTCGATGAGCAACTTCAGTTCCGGCAGTTTGGAAATTCTGTCATTGACAAAGAACACCTGACCGTTGCGGCTCATCTCAAAGTTGATGGCATCAGCAATCACCTCTGAACTGAAAGTTGTCAACTCCGTATGTATCGGATAGCGATTAGGAGGTGGAGTACGCATGATGCTCATATCCCTAGCTCCCATCAAGGAGAACTGAAGGGTACGAGGAATAGGAGTCGCACTCATCGTCAACGTATCCACATTGACTTTTAATTGGCGCAACTTCTCCTTGGTACTCACGCCAAACTTCTGTTCCTCATCAATGATAAGAAGTCCCAAGTCCTTCCATTTCACGGACTTGGAGATTAGCTTGTGCGTACCTATCAATATATCAACCTTTCCATCTTGCAAGTCAGCCAAGATTTGCTTGGTTTCTTTGGTAGAGCGAGCACGACTGAGATAATCCACCCTCACAGGCATTCCCTCCAGACGAGACTTGAATGTCTGGTAATGTTGGAAGGCCAGCACGGTAGTTGGCACCAACACGGCAACCTGTTTACTATCACAAGCCGCCTTGAAGGCAGCACGAATCGCCACCTCCGTCTTTCCGAAGCCGACATCGCCACATACCAGTCTGTCCATCGGACGAGAACTCTCCATATCGGCTTTCACATCCATCGTCGCCTTGTTTTGGTCTGGCGTGTCTTCATATAAGAAGGAAGCCTCCAACTCATGTTGCAAGTATCCATCCATACTGAAAGCATATCCTTTCTCACGACGGCGCTTGGCATAAAGTTTAATCAAGTCACGTGCGATATCCTTGATATGCTTCTTAGCCTTCTCCTTCAACTTATCCCAAGCACCTGTACCTAGGGTGGAAAGACGAGGAGGCTCACCAGAATCACCACTGCGATACTTACTTATCTTGTAAAGAGAATGAATAGACACATCCACCTTGTCATTATTCTTGTAGATGATGCGAATCATCTCTTGATAGCTATCGCCCGTAGGAACACGAACCAATCCACCAAACTTTCCGATTCCAAAATCAACATGCACCACAAAGTCGCCCGGCTCCATCTCTTGCAATTCCTTCATCGTCAACGCCATCTTACCGGCACGAGCTGCATCGGATCGCAAATTATACTTATGGAAACGGTCGAATATCTGATGGTCTGTAAAGAAACAACATTTTTTGTCTTGATCAACGAATCCCTCGTGAATGGTCTTCTCCACTGGCACGAAAGTAATCTGATAACGACGCAACTCCTCACTATCAAAGATATCTTTGAGACGTTGCTGTTGCTTCTGACTATCAGCTAATATATATAAGGTGTATTTTTGGAGAAGATAATCTTCAAGTGTACGAGCCAACAAGTCGAAGTTCTTATGGAACAAAGGTTGTGGCTGGATTTGGAATTGGAGAGAAGCAGCATTTCTCTCCTTTCGTTCCTGCCATTCTCCATTTCCACCAAGCCCAAACTCCACATGCAATCTTTCTGCCACATCTTCCTGAAACTGAAGAGCAGTACATAGATTGAGTTCCGCCTTCATCTCCTTCCGAATCTGTTGTTCCTCCATCTCCGTAGCACCTTCCAATCGTTCAGTCAAGCTCTGCGAAGAGAATCCTTCCTTAAAAATTTGTTCGATGCGGTCACGAACGAAAGAATAATCCTTCATGGCGATGATTGCATCTTCATCCAAGAAAGAAAGGAAAGATTGTCGCTCACTCTCCACTCCAGAGAGTTCCGGTACCACCTCTATGTTATCTTTCTTGTCTTTGGACAGTTGGTTCTCCACCTCAAAGGTACGGATGGAATCTATCTCATCACCGAAGAAATCCACACGGAAAGGATATTCACAACTGAAAGAATAGACATCGAGGATGCTACCACGAACAGCAAACTGTCCTGGTTCATAGACGTAGTCGGTTTCCTCGAAACCAAAATCACGCAATGTATGCACGATATCTGTCAAGGCTATCTGTTGGCTAACAGACAGTTGGAGTATTCTCTCATCGATTCTTTTCTTTGCCATGACCAACTCAGCCAAGGCATCAGGATAAGAGACAATGAAAATATCTTTTCTCTGAGACAAACGAGCCAAGACCTCAGTTCGCAAGACCTCATTGGCAGCATCTTTCTGCCCATACTTGACGGCTCTACGATAACTAGATGGAAAGAAGAACACATTCTCTTGTCCCAAAGCCTGCATCAAGTCATGATAAAAATAACCAGCCTCATCAGCATCCTCAAGCACGAAAAGTACCGTCTGCTTGAGTTGTGGGTATATGGAAGCAAAAAAGATTGGTGCGGAAGAACACACCAATCCCTGCAAGAAAACGGATTTCAACCGTTTTTTCTGTATTAAGTCCATGAAAGCCTTCGCCTGTGGCGAACGACTATAGATATTTTCTATTTCTTGTATAGTCACTTTATTTTATCTTAGGATATTTCTTAAACCATCCATCCAAGCGAAGACGCATTACGCCAAAGAAAGCCTCGCCGAAGATTCCACCATTCATCTTGCTCACACCCTCACGGCGGTTGACAAAGATGACAGGTACCTCTTTGATTTTGAAACCTATCTTATGAGCAGTATATTTCATCTCTATCTGGAAAGCGTATCCCTTGAAGCGAATCTCGTCCAAGTGTATTGTTTCCAACACCTTACGACGATAGCATACGAATCCCGCCGTTGTATCGTGCACCTTGAAACCAGTGACAATACGAACGTACTTGGAAGCGAAGTAACTCATCAAGACACGACCGATAGGCCAGTTGACAACATTGATACCTGATACATATCTAGAGCCTACAGCCACATCATATCCTTCATCATGCGTAGCAGCATAAAGACGTGGCAAGTCATTAGGATCATGACTAAAGTCGGCATCCATCTCGAAGATAAAGTCATAACCTTGCTCCAAGGACCACTTGAATCCAGTGATATAAGCCGTACCCAAGCCCAACTTGCCCGAACGTTCCAAGATGTGCAAGCGGTCGGCAAACTCATTTGCTATCAAAGACTTCACGATAGCGGCAGTGCCATCAGGACTACCGTCATCTATCACAAGTATATCAAAATCCTTTTCAAGTCCAAACACGGCTCGAATGATTTTCTCTATATTTTCCTTCTCATTGTAAGTAGGAATAATGACTATGCTATCGCTCTTCATACCTTTTCTTATTATATGATTATAACAATGTATCTAAATCTGCAAGGAAGATGCAGTCTATCTTTTGCAAAGATACGATAAATATCTCAAATGCTCTTGTTTTTTGAATATTTTTGCATTTATTGGTCAGGATTTTCCACAAATCCTTGATACTCGGCATCCAAACCGCCCATAATGGCATCATAACTCTGAGTCATCTGGTTCTTGATGTTCTCCGTTCCCTTGCCTATCGGAGCTATCGGTTTGTGGATAGTCAACTTCAATGGATGCCAGAACGCCCAATAGATGTCCTTCATGCGTGGCTTCACCTGGAAACTACCATTGATGGTAAGTGGGCAAATCGGCAACTGAAGTTCATCTGCCAACATAAAGGCTCCACGTCGGAAGACACCCATGTGTCCCGTAAAAGTTCTAGCGCCCTCTGGAAATACCACCAACGACATACCCTCCTTCAATTCCTCACGAGCTTTGTCGTAAGAAGCACGAATCTTGGAAGGACCGCTCTTATCAACGAAAATGTGGTGAGCATACTCGCAAGCAACACCTACCAATGGCACCTTGCGTAAGCCCTTCTTCATCATCCACTTGAAGTTTCTACCCAAGAAACCATAGATGAGGAAAATATCGAATGCACCCTGATGGTTGGCTACAAAGACATAGCTCTGCTTCTTGTCCAAGTTCTCTCGTCCCTCCACCTTGACAGGCAGCAAAAGAATACGAATCCAAAGCTGTGACCACAGCTTTCCAGGATAATATCCCCAGAAATGGCCATTGCCAATCATACAACCCAATACGGTAACCAAACTTGTAATCACGCTTGCCAAAAGCAAGATTGGCAAACAAACCAAAAGCTGATATAAACGATACAGATATTTCATAATTATATTACCTTTTTCTTTTTAGAGTAATGACGACAATCTCGGCAGTGGCACCAATACGGATTGGAACCACACCTCCCAGTCCTGCCGTCGTATAAAGTTGACATCCCTCCCGCTCATAAAGTCCGTAATCATAAGCAGCAAAGATAGTAGGCCGCACACCCAAGATTTCCACTTGCCCTGCATGGGTATGCCCACTCAATGTGAGTTGAGGAGCCACTAGACTGCTGTCTTTCGAACCGTACTCCTCATTGATCGTAGAAGGTGTCATTTTCTTCCACTGGGTCGGAATATGCTGGAGCATCAAGACGAAACTTCCTGGTTTGATACCATCAAGAGCCCTGACTACATTTGTATGCTTAGGCTTATCATAGTTTTCCGTACCTGCCACATAGATAGAGTCACGACCACGATGCACAATCACATGCTCATTATTGAGCAATTGCCATCCCAAGCTTCGCTCGAAATCTTGCACTTGTCTCTCGATAGCGCCCTTTTCTTCTGCCGAGGCTTTCACATAATAGCTATAATCGTGGTTGCCCAACACACTATACACGCCATCCTTCGCCTTCAAACTGGCAAGCAAACTGCGGAAGGGGGGTAACTCCGATGGATGAGCATTCTGCAAATCACCCGTAAAGCAGATCATGTCAGCATGTTGTGCTTGAATACTGTCGATGTCACGCTGCGGTATGCCACGACGCCAACCATAATAGGAACCCATGTGAATGTCGCTGAACTGTACGATGCGATACCCATCAAACCCTTTAGGCAAATCAGGCACATAAACGGTGATATGCTTCACCTCCAACTTCTGAAATCCCCAAGTGAATCCATAGACAAACGAGACAAAGGCTATGGCAGCCAAGACCAGTCCCACCTTTCGTCCATAGTTTTTTCTTGTATGGAGATACCGCTGGCAACATTTCCCCAAGAAACTACAGAAAGCATAGACAAACTCTGGCACCGCACACACCGCCATCATCCCAAACCAAACATCCACCAGTAATGGATTCTTTGGTACAAAGTCTGGCAGCAGTGCCAAGTAGATGCTATAGCCCAACATCATCACAGCCGGACACCATATCAAGCATCTCTTTCGCCATCCCCTTTTTTTTCCTTCACTCCTATCTATCCATAAGTAAGGCAACAGAATGCCTAGGACTACCGGAATGAGTATTCTATGTATCATATATGTTTTTTCTTTAGACTCTCCCCATTTGTAAGACAGGGACTTACTTCTTCAACAAACTAGATTGCAAGAAACGTCTCATCAATTCCAATGGAATGCCTCGTCTTTTGGCATAGTCCCTCAACTGGTCTTCTCCTATCTTACCCAACTCGAAATACCGAGCCTTCGGATGGGCGAACATCAATCCCGACACACTGGAATGAGGTGTCATCATACCACTTTCGGTAAGTCGGATGTTCACATCCTTCATCCCTAGCAATTCATTGAGGATGAAATTCACACTCGTATCTGGCATCGAAGGATAACCCACTGCTGGACGAATACCTTGGTATTCCTCTCGATGAGACTGTTCCATGGTCAGATGCTCATCTGGGGCATATCCCCAAAGCTCTTTCCTCACCTGTTCATGCAGTCTTTCCGCCGATGCTTCCGCCAATCGGTCGCATAAGGTTTGCGCCAACATGGAGAGATAATCATCCTGATGATACAGCTCCACAATCTCGGCATCTACCGTCGTACAGAACAAGCCCAACTGGTCTCGCTTTTGTTGCGATAGCGGACGGATGAAGTCTGCCAAGCATAAGTTGGGTTCACCTTCCGAAGAAGCCTTCTGCTGGCGAAGCATCGGAATCCTAGTTATAGAAGAGCCATCAAACAAGACGATATCGTCGCCCTCACTATTCGCCTCCAGCAATCGAAAGATACCATGGGTATGATACTTACCTTGCCAAGACTCCAACATGCCGAGCGCTTCATTCTGCATTTTTTCCTTTTCTTCCTTGGGTTTTCCACTCAATCCCCAGGCATGGTAAAAATAAAGCCAGTTGATATAGGGAGTCACCTCAGAAATCTCGTATGCCAGTATTTTCCTCGACGAATATTCCTTGTTACCAATCATCAAACATCCTCTCTGAAAGCGATTTCTTCACCTCGATAGGAAGCGTCGAATACACCTTTATTATATATAATGTGTCCATTGCAGAGCGTTTGCTCCACTCGCCACTGATATTCATGTCCCTCCATCGGACTCCACAAGCACTTGCTTTGTATTTCATCCTTGGTAACAGTCCAAGGAGAATGAGGGCGCACAATGACAATGTCTGCCTGGTATCCCTTACGCAAATAGCCACGTCGTGCCACCCCGAACAAACTCGCTGGACGATGCGACATCAGTTCCACCATCTTTTGGATGGAAAGCACCCCCTCGTCCACCAATTCCAACATGGTAACCAAGGAGAACTGTATCATAGGCATTCCAGAAGCAGCCTTGGCGCATCCTCCCTGCTTGTCTTTCCATTCATGGGGAGCATGGTCGGTACCAATGACTGCGATTCTGCCATCATTCAAAGCCTGTCGCAAAGCCGTTCTGTCGTTTAAGGTCTTCACGGCAGGATTACATTTGATGAGCGAGCCCTTGGTTGCATAGTCCTTATCGGTGAAAAAGAGGTGAGCAATCACAGCCTCGCCCGTGATATTGTCATCCTTGCCCAAGAGTTCCAATTCCTGCGCCGTTGTCAAGTGAGCGATATGCAAGCGTGCCCCCGATTCCTTGGCGAGCTTTACCGCCAATCGACTACTCTCCAAACAAGCCTCAGCACTTCGAATCTCCGGATGATACTTCACATCCGGGTCTTCCCCATACTTTTCCTTGTAGGCTGCCATATTACGGTTGATGATGTCGGTATCCTCACAATGAGTCATCACAGGCAAGTCCAAGCGATGGGCAGTCTGGAAGATTTTCTGCAAGGCATCATATTGATCGACAAGCATATTACCAGTACTCGAACCCATAAAGAGTTTGATACCTGGGATTCTATTCTTATCCAACTTCTCGAACAATTCCACGTTATCATTAGTAGCCCCGAAGAAGAAACTATAGTTCACATGACTTTTCTCCTTTGCCAAAGCGAACTTTTCCTCCAATGTCTCCAACGTGGTGGTTTGAGGCTGGGTATTAGGCATTTCGAAGTAAGAGGTAACGCCACCGAATGCAGCCGCCCTACTCTCACTCTCGATATCAGCCTTGCGTGTCAAGCCCGGTTCACGAAAATGAACATGATCGTCAATGACACCTGGCAAAACAAAACACCCCGAGGCATCAATTACTCGATCACAGACACCACGGGGAGCTTCACCTTCATATATTTCGGAAATTTGTTCATCATCTACCAAGAGGTCGCCCTCGAAAGAGCGTCCCTCGTTGACGATGATGCCATCTTTTATCAATATTTTCATGCTATATACATTTTGCTATGGATTATTTTCCCATTGCATTCTCCTGACCCGGTTCTTTCTCTGGAATAGTAGGTTTAGCCAAGTCGTTGGCTGTAGGAACTGGAGCTGCATTAGGGTCTATCTGAGGAGCTTGCACGGATGGAGCAGCCATCTCTGCATCGCGAGTTCCATTCATAATCTGTTGGTTCTCTTGTGCCTTCTGATAGAAGTCCTTCACGTATGGATCATTCTTGAAGGTATCAGTAGCCTTGCTCATGATGTCTTCTATCCATGGAGTCAGCATTGGGTATTCCTCTTGCACGGTCAACATAAAGAAGACACCAGGACCCAAGACATTGTCAAAGTTATCGGTCACAAAGGTGGTCACCAATTTATCTTCTTGATCAGCCAACTTCATCGCTTCCTCATTCAACTTCTGCACCACCACATTCATGTCGCTACCATCCATGATAGCTTGGTCATGCTTATGTACCAATTCCATCTGCTGGTTTTGCAGCTGTTGGTATTTCTTCAAGAAAGCAAACAACTTATCATTGAGAGGCGTACCACTAACGATACGCTGTGTATCATCGAGCTTAACAGTGATATCGCCACTTTCCAGCACCAAAGGGAGCACCTGAGCATCATCCATAAAAATATTTGCCATCTTCACGGAATCTAGGTTGCCACTGAAATGGAACTGTCCATGGACAACGTCACACGAATCTATATTTTTGAATTCGTTTCCTTTTAAGGTTTTCAGGTATAGCATACGCCCATCCAAAGTACTCACGTTGGAAGTTCCTTGGACGTTATAGCTATTGGCACATGAGGTCATTGCCAACAAGGTGATGAACGCATAAAGTATTTTATTCATAAGCTTTCTGTATTTCGGGTAACAAAAGTACAACCTTATATTGAAGTACGGAAAAAAATTTATGCTATTTAATTGAATATTGCAACTATTTAGTATTTTTTGGCAATTTCCTTCTTCAACTCAGCTGAAATGCGATGTGTAGTATATAGCTCCAACAAGGCTGCGATGAGAAGCAGCAAAACCCACTTATTATAAAAATAGGTAATGTAGGTCTCATAATTGGAGAACCAATGACGAGCAAAAGCATATACCGTATCGACCATCGAGATGCCCGACAACACAAAACAGATGTCAGCTACCGCCTGAATACGCTTCAAGCGATGGATGACCATGGACTTTCCCTCATAGAGTTGGATGGACTGCATCACACTAAACAATACCGTACCCAACAAGAACACCCAGCAGGTATAAAGCAACATCTGTGGATGGATGAAACCAAATGCAAAGCAACCTGCGCCGACAACCATCAGCACACCGCCCAACAAGAAAATAGCACTCTGTACTTTACTCAACTGTTTCATTTTCTATCTCTTCATCATTATTTTTAGGCAAATCTGTACTCAGCACAAAGATATCCTCATCATCGGCTTTCATGAAATAGCGTTCTCTTGCTATCTTCTCATAAGCCTTGGTACCCATGCGCATCTCTCTCAACACCTTGGAATCCTCGGTGTATCTCGCCGTGTATTTTTTTATCTCAGAACGCAAGTTGCTGATCTGAATTTGGTATTTCACGTGCTGACAGATGCTATTGTCGTCAATAACACCTACCACCAAAACTCCCACAATTATCACTATAAGATACTTATAATGAGAGAGATAACTCCAGATTACGCCTAATTGTTTACTCATTTATTTCCTTATTTTTTTGCAAAGATAATATTTTTTTGTTATCTTTGCATCATCATTTAAGAAAAAATAATGGAAGAATACATTGTTTCTGCAAGAAAGTACCGTCCGATGAGCTTCGACTCCGTAGTAGGACAGAGTGCTTTGACCACGACTTTGAAGAATGCCGTGAAGAGCGGAAAGCTCGCTCACGCCTACCTTTTCTGTGGTCCACGTGGTGTGGGCAAGACAACCTGTGCCCGTATTTTCGCCAAGACCATCAACTGCGAGCATCCCCGTGAAGACGGTGAGGCTTGCAACGAGTGTGAAAGTTGCAAGGCGTTCAATGAGCAGCGTTCCTTCAACATCTTTGAGTTGGATGCCGCCAGCAACAATGGCGTCGAGCAAATCAAGGCCCTCATGGAACAGACCCGCATACCTCCTCAGGTAGGCAAGTACAAGGTGTTTATCATCGATGAGGTCCACATGCTCAGTTCCGCAGCCTTCAATGCCTTTCTGAAGACATTGGAGGAGCCACCTTCGCATGTCATCTTCATCCTCGCCACTACCGAGAAGCACAAGATTCTGCCAACCATCCTCAGCCGTTGTCAGATTTATGACTTCGAGCGCATGACGGTGCCAAACACCATCAAGCACCTTGCCATGGTAGCTGAGAAAGAAGGTATCAAATATGAAGAGCAAGCATTGGCTGTCATCGCCGAAAAGGCAGATGGCGGTATGCGTGATGCACTCTCCATCTTCGACCAGGCTGCCAGCTTCTGCCAAGGCGACATCACCTACAAGAAAGTCATCGAAGACCTCAATGTGCTCGACAGCGACAACTATTTCAAGTTTGTCGATTTAGCTCTCGCCAACAAGGTAAGCGAGATGATGGTACTCCTCAACAACATCATCAACAAAGGTTTCGACGGTGGCATCCTCATCCAAGGTCTTGCCCAGCATGTTCGTAATGTCATGATGGCAAAAGACCCACAGACCTTGCCTCTCTTGGAAACCAGCGACGAGCAGAAAGCCAAATATCAGGCACAAGCACAGGCTGCTCCTACACCTTTTTTATATAAGGCACTCAAAATCATGAACGATTGTGATGTGCAATACCGACAGAGCTCCAACAAACGACTGTTGGTGGAACTGACACTCATCCAAGTGGGCCAGATTACCCAACCAGAAGACAAAGACGTGCCTAGTGCGGGGCGTACGCCCCATAGATTAAAATCCCTGTTTCAGAAACTGATTGCTCCGCTTAAGCCTGTTGCTCAGGGTGCAGGTGCGGCGCAAGAAGGCAGCAAGAAGGTGGAAGCCATTCCTGCT
>FR893286.1:28973-73199 GCA_000436035.1 Prevotella sp. CAG:732
CATTCCTGCTGCCCAATCCTCCGTTGTCTCTAGCGACAACAAAACGACTCAAGAAGCCCCAGCCGCCAAAGGCAAGGCTATCCTCAGCAAGAGTATTAAGTTGGGTAATATTGGCATGACCTTCAAGAACTTGGAGAAGAGCCAAGAAGCGTCTTACAAGAACGTCAATGCCATGACAGATACTCCCGACACAACAGCGAGCACCGATGGCAGTCAAACGCCTTTCAACAACGAGCAGTTGCGTGGTCAATGGATCAGCATGTGCATCAGAATGGAGCACATCACCGAGATGTATGGTATGTCGCAACGTCTCAAGATGCTCACCCCTACCATCACCGAGTTCCCTAACATCGAGGTGGTCATCGACAATCCTATTCTGATGGAGGATGTCAGCAAAATCAAGAACCGCATCCGCACTACCCTTGTAAGAGGACTGAACAACAATGCCTTGACCATCAACTACCGTCTGGCGGAACAAAGCGAGATCAAGGTCATCAAGTCGAAGAAGGAAATCTTCGATGACTTAAAAGAAAAAACTCCCGCACTAGAAAAACTAGTACAGGAGTTTCAACTTGTAATGGCATAAAAATACCCATTACACACGAAAATAAACTTCCCAAAAAAATATTTTAGATGAGCATCATGCCATTCTCAGCGCATTCCTTGCGCATTTCCTCAGGCCAGATGCTCGCTTGTATTTCACCGATGTGAGCCTTGTGCAACAATACCATGCAAAGACGACTCTGCCCGATACCGCCACCAATACTCAAAGGCAATTTGTCGTTCAAGAGTTGCTGGTGGAAGTACAATTTCTCGCGATCTTCCTTGCCCTCAATCTCCAACTGGCGAAGCAAGCTCTCTTTATCCACACGGATACCCATAGAGCTCAACTCAAAGCTACGTCCCAACACAGGATACCAAATCAAGATATCGCCATTGAGACCCACCTTTCCATTCTCTGCAACGGTACTCCAGTCATCATAGTCAGGAGCACGACCATCGTGCTTCTTTCCATCGCTCAACTTTCCTCCAATACCCTCTACGAATACGGCACCATACTTCTTGCAAATTGCATCCTCACGCTCCTTAGGAGTCTTATCAGGATACATATCCAGCAAATCCTGGGCATGTACGAAGTGAATCTGCTCTGGCAAGAAAGGTTTGAGCTCTGGATAGTGCTCACAAGTGAGATATTCCGTACGGCGGATAGCAGCATAGATACGACGAACCACATTTTCCAAGAAAGCTATCGTACGATCCTTTTTCTCGATAACAGCCTCCCAATCCCACTGATCGACATAAAGTGAATGCAAGTTGTCCAGTTCCTCATCGGCACGAATGGCATTCATATCGGTATAGACACCATAACCTGGTTCGATATGATACTCAGCCAAAGTCAATCTCTTCCATTTAGCCAAAGAGTGAACGACCTCTGCCTTGGCATCCCCCAAGTCCTTGATAGGGAATGTCACTGGGCGCTCCACACCATTCAAATCATCGTTGATACCCAAACCTTTCAAAACGAAAAGAGGGGCAGTGACACGACGAAGGCGAAGTTCTGTAGAGAGGTTAGCCTGGAAGAACTCCTTGATCAACTTGATACCCATCTCCGTTTGGCGCATGTCGAGCACCGCCTTGTAGTCGATAGGTTTTATTACATTACTCATATGATTCTATTTCTTTTGTTTTTATTCGATTTTGCTGTCAAAAGCCACGTTAGTAACAACGGTATCTTCTTTCTGACGGTGCAAAGGTACAAAATAATTATTAATCTGCAAGCATTTTCTCCTATTTATTTTGCAAAATGTTAGCATTTTTAATATTTTACTATCTAATTGCATATATTTTAGGGATTTTTGCAAGAAACTTATGGATTACCTTTCTTCCTCCAACGCCAGTTTGTAACTTTTTCACTGAAAACAGACACAAATATTTGGTTATTTCAAATAAAAGCATTAATTTTGCAAACGTATTATCTTTACCATGGCTCCGTAGCTTAGTTGAATAGAGCGTCAGATTCCGGTTCTGAAGGTCCTGGGTTTGAGTCCCAGCGGAGTCACCAATATCTCCCATCATGGGGAATATCTATACATTATTTAATTAAGAACATGGACTTAACAGAACGTTTTATAAACTACACAAAGTTTGACACACAGTCGAGCGAGGACTCCGACAGTGTGCCTAGTACGGCGAAACAACTGGAGTTCGCCAAGTATCTAAAACATGAATTGGAGGAGGAAGGCCTCTGCGACGTAGAGATGGACGACATGGGCTACATCTACGCCACTCTCAAGGGCAATACCAAGAAAAAGACACCTACCATCGGATTTATCTCCCACATGGACACCAGTCCCGACGCTAGCGGAAAGGATATCAAGGCTCGTATCATCAAGAACTATGATGGCAACGACATCGAACTGAGCCCTGGCATCTTCTCTAGAGTCGATAAATTTCCAGAACTCAAAGCCCACAAGGGCGAGGACATCATCGTCACCGACGGCACGACTCTTCTTGGTGCCGACGACAAGGCGGGCATCGCCGAAATCGTACAGGCTATGTGCTACCTCCGTGACCACGATGAAATCAAGCATGGTGACATCAGAGTAGGCTTCAACCCTGACGAGGAAATCGGAATGGGCGCCCATCACTTCGATGTCGAGAAGTTTGCCTGCGATTGGGCTTACACCATGGACGGCGGCGACCTGGGCGACCTGGAGTATGAGAACTTCAATGCCGCAGCTGCCAAGATTCACATCAAGGGTGTCAGTGTCCACACGGGTTATGCCAAGGGCAAGATGATCAATGCCAGCCGACTCGCCGTTGAGTTCCAAAACATGATTCCGGAGACCGACTTGCCTGAGACTACCGAGGGCTACCAGGGCTTCTATCACCTGCTCGGCATCGAGAGCCACTGCGAGGAAGCCAAGTTGGCTTACATCATCCGTGACCATGACCGTGACAAGTTTGAGGACCGCAAGGCATTCATCGCTGATTGCGTCAAGAAAATCAACGAGAAATATGGCGAGAGCACTTGCGAAGCTGAGATTTACGACCAGTACTACAACATGAAGGAGAAGATAGACCCTAACATGCACGTCATCGACATTGTGCTCAGAGCGATGCAAGAGAGCGGCGTTCCTCCTCGTGTAGAACCTATCCGTGGCGGTACCGATGGCGCACAGCTCAGTTTCAAGGGGCTTCCTTGTCCTAACATCTTCGCCGGCGGTGTCAACTTCCATGGTCCTCACGAGTTTGTCAGCATCCAGGTGATGGAGAAAGCCGTTCAGACCATTGTGAAGATTGCAGAGATCACAGCCGAATACAACGACTAAACTCAATTAAATAATTAAGAATTAATAATTAAGAGTTGGCTTATGGGCTTCTATAAAGCATATATCCACTTTAATTATTAATTCTTATTTTTTATGGCAGAAAAGCCTCATTCTTAATTATTAATTATAAATTCTTAATTATCAATGAATGAAATACCATATCTCGTAAAAGACCTCGCCTTGATTCTGATGGTGGCAGGCATCGTCACCATCATCTTCAAGAAACTCAAGCAACCCCTTGTGCTCGGCTATATCGTGGCAGGTTTTCTCGTTTCTCCTCATATGCCTTACACCATGTCGGTCATCGACGAGAGCGACATCAAGACGTGGGCTGACATCGGTGTTATCTTCACCTTGTTCTCCCTGGGTCTCGACTTCTCATTCAAGAAGATCGTCAAGATGGGTGCCTCGCCCATCATCGCCACGGTAGTCATCGTCTTCTCGATGATGATGCTCGGCATCAGCGTGGGACATGGGTTCGGATGGAGCAAGATGGACTGCATCTTCCTCGGAGGTATGCTCGCCATGAGTTCCACCACTATTATATATAAGGCATTCGACGACATGGGACTGCGGCAGCAGAAATTCGCCGGCATGGTGATGAGCGTGCTGATACTGGAAGACATCCTTGCCATCGTGATGATGGTGATGCTCTCGGCGATAGCTGGGGGCAGCAATCCCGACGGCGAACAGATGTTGGGCTCCATCGTCAAGATAGGTTTCTTCCTCGTCCTTTGGTTTATCGTGGGCATCTTCGCCATCCCTTGGTTCTTGCGTTCGGTACGCAAGCTGGTCAACAATGAGACCTTGCTTATCGTGGCATTGGGCTTGTGCTGCGGCATGGCGGTACTCTCCACCAAGGTGGGATTCTCCAGTGCCTTCGGAGCTTTCGTCATGGGTAGCATCTTGGCGGAGACCGTCGAGGCGGAGAAAATCATCAAGTTGGTAGAACCCGTGAAGAACCTCTTCGGAGCCATCTTCTTCGTTTCTGTCGGCATGTTGGTCGATCCTAAGATATTGGTGGAATACGCCCTGCCTATCCTCGCCTTGGTATGCACCATCCTGGTAGGTCAGGCGATATTGGGCACCCTGGGATTCATGTTGGGCGGCGAGTCATTGAAGTCGGCGATGCGCTGTGGATTCTCCATGTCACAGATTGGTGAGTTCTCATTCATCATCGCCTCATTGGGACTGTCGCTAGGTGTCATCAGCAACTTCCTCTATCCTGTGGTCGTTGCCGTGTCCGTCATCACCACCTTCCTCACCCCTTACATGATTCGCCTCGCCACCCCTACCTATCTCGTGATGGAGAAGCATCTGCCCGACAAGCTCATCAACGTACTCAACCACTTTGCCATGAGCCATCCATCCACTACCCAACAGAGCAAGTGGAAGTCTCTACTCAAGCAGATGACCATCAATACAGTGGCATACTCCATCCTCTCGGCAGCCGTCATCACCCTGATGTTCACATTTGTCCTGCCATTCATGCGAAGCCTCTTCCCTGGCTGGCGATTGCACTGGTACGCCAATGCCATCACCGGTCTCCTGACCATCATCATCATCGCCCCATTCCTACGTGCCATCGTGATGAAGAAGAACCACAGCAATGAGTGGAGGCGTCTTTGGGTGGAGAGTAGCATCAACCGCATCCCTCTTCTCTTCACTATCTTCGTGAGATTCGTCATCGCCCTAGGCTTCATCTTCTATATCTGCAACTATCTCACCCGATTCACCAATGCCCTCATGATTATCATCGGCGTGGTGGTGGTATCTCTGATGATTGCATCCAGATGGACCAAGAAGCGAAGCATCAAGATGGAGCGTGTCTTCATCCACAATCTCCGTTCCCGTGACATCATGGCTCAGGTGAACGGAGAGAAAAAACCACTCTACGAGGGACATTTACTCGACCGAGACATCCACATCAGTGAGTTTGAGGTACCCGTAGATTCCACTTGGGGTGGAAAGTCGCTACAGCAATTACACCTTCGCCAACGATTCGGAATCGACATGAGCAGCATCATGCGAGGTTCGCAAAGATTGAACATCCCGAATGGCGAAACCATCATCTTCCCCGGCGACAAGTTGCAGGTCATCGGCAACGATGAGCAACTACAGAAGTTTGCCACCTCCATCGCCCAAGACATCTATCCAGAAGACTTGGAGATAGAGAAACGAGAGATGAAATTGCGCCAGCTCATCATCAGCAGCAAGAGTGAGTTCTGCGGAAAATCGCTCATCGAGAGCGGCATCCGTGACAAGTACAACTGTATGGTGGTAGGCTTGGAGGAAGGTCAGGAAAACCTGACGAAGATAGCTCCATCCTATGTTTTCCAAAAAGGTGACATACTCTGGATTGTAGGAGAAGAAAGCGACCTACAAAAGATTATGGAGAAGAGCTAACAAAAACATCTGCTTGACGCATATCAAGAAATAGGCATTATATTTATATTTCTTAGCAAAGACAGCCGTATTTCGACAAAAAAGTGTTAACTTTGCAGTCGAAAAGATTGAAATAACAGTATTAATATTAAAAAGGATAAAAAAGATGACTATTTTTACTTTAGCTTTGGCTTTCGCAGCAGTGATGTTTTCAGGTATGGTATTTTGCATGGGTATGTTCTTGAAGCATGTCGTAAGTTCTATCCCAGAGGTTGCAGATATGAACCATCGCCTTTGCTAAGGCAAGCCGTCTAGACCATCTTTCAGAAAGACAGAATTTTCAGAGAGAGAGATTTTTATATAGTGAAAAGGGCTAGTTTCTGGTATCAGAACTTGCCCTTTTTCGTTGACTTATGCCACCCTCAATGCCCTCATGGCATTGAGAACAGCCAACACGGTGACACCGACATCGGCGAAGACCGCCATCCACATCGTACCGAGTCCAAAGGTAGCCAGCAGCAGAACCGCCACCTTCACTCCGATGGCAAATGTCACGTTCTCATGAGCGATACGAATCGTGCGACGAGCTATCTGGATGGCTAGCGCTATCTTTCTCGGCTCGTCATCCATCAAGACCACATCGGCAGCCTCGATGGCAGCGTCACTGCCCAAGGCTCCCATAGCGATGCCGACATCAGCTCGCTTCAGCACAGGAGCATCGTTGATGCCATCCCCCACGTAAGCCAAGGTTCCATTCTCTTCATCCGAAGCAGGCGCTTGCAAGAGACGTTCCACCTCAGCCACCTTATCCGTAGGCAGCAACTCGGTATGGCATTCATCGATACCTAGCTGTCGAGCCACATTCTCTCCTACAGCTTGATGGTCACCCGTCAGCATCACAGTCTTTTTCACACCAAGTTTTCTCAGTTCCACGATGGCTTCCGCACTACCCTCCTTGACGGTATCATTCACTACAATGTTGCTGATGTGTCCATCCTTCACCAAGCATTCTCCGTGCGTCAAGGTTCCCGTCTTGTCAAATACCACCGTCTTCACCTTGGCAAGCACATCCATATAGTTGCTTCCCTTGACGAGGATGCCTCGGCGAGAGGCTCCACCGATGCCGGCGAAGAAGGTAAGCGGCACACTGATGACCAAGGCACAAGGACAAGATACCACCAAGAATATCAAGGCACGATTGAGCCACAATGGCAGATTGTCGAGGAAGCCTCCGATGCCGAAGAGCGACGAACCTATGCCACAAGCTCCCAAGAATGGTGGGATAAGAGCCAAAGCCAAGGCGGCGAAAACCACGATAGGCGTATAGACACGGGCAAAGCGAGTGATGAAAGCCTCACTCTTCGACTTGTTTTCATCAGCGCTCTCCACCAAGGCGATAATCTTGGAAACGGTGCTCTCACCGAAGTTCTTCGTCGTTCGAACACGGATGACACCCGTCAAGTTGATACATCCAGAGACGACCTCATCGCCCTCGTTCAAGTCACGAGGCACACTCTCTCCTGTCAACGCCAAGGTGTTCAAGGCAGAACTACCCTCTACGACAACACCATCCAAAGGCACTTTCTCGCCTGGTCGGACGACGATGACCTCGCCCACCTTCACCTCTTCAGGCGAAACCGTCTCGACAAGGCTTTTTCTCTCCACATTCGCCACATCCGGACGAATATCCATCAAGTGAGAGATGCTGTCACGACTCTTTCCCTCGGCATATCCCTCAAAGAGTTCGCCTACTTGGAAGAAGAGCATCACAAACACAGCCTCAGGAAACTCCGTCTCCGAATCGGGAAAGAATCCGATGCAGAGAGCACCGATGGTGGCGATTGCCATCAAGAAGTCCTCATCAAACACTTCGCCATGGGCGATGCCCTCGGCAGCCTCCATCAAGGTCTCATGCCCTATTATTAAATAAGGTATAAGATAAACGATCAGCAACTGCCAAGTGGCAAGGTTGCAATTCTTCTCCACCCAAATTGCACCGACCAGCAAGACTGCCGTCACAGCGATGAGGATGATTTTCTTTTTCATTTCTTCCATGATATGATACTTTTTGTTACACATTCTTTTATATCTCTTTTCCTAGCGGTCAGTCCGCCACTTCTCCTTTCGGGTGCAAAATTACAAAAAGGCTTCTGCAACCGAGTTGCAAAAGCCTTTTCCACTACTATTTTCTACAACATACACCACATCGTGACGAGGAATGGCACGGAGAAATCGACCACAAAACCGTGGAAGAGCGATACCACCACATATTGTTGTCCACAAGTTTGCGAGATGATAGGCAACGTAGTGTCCATGGTCGTGGCACCCCCCGAAGAGATGGGAGCCAACGGTCCAAACACCTTTGCCAACAAGGGAGCAATCAAGAGGGTGAGTATCTCCCGATAGATATTCGCCAGGAGAGCCACCGTCCCCAGTTCCGCCCCACGATATTGGGTAATGAAGATACTGGATATGGAATAATAGGCAAAGCCGCTTCCCACCGCCATACAGTCGGTGACGCCTCGGTATTGCAAGAAGAGCCATTCCCCAATACTAATTGCAAGAAGAGCCATGCCACAAGACTACCAGCAAAGCTGCCCAATATCGTCGCCACGGGCAACAGTGCCAATCGTGGATTCAGCGATCGGAACTCGCTCACGATATTGTCATTGCTGCCTATGCTCATTCCCACACAGAAGAGCAAGCAGCATAGGGCGGCGAAAGTAACTCTGCTATCCATCAAGAGAGCCGGCGCCAAGTCTAGTCGTCCCTGGCAAACTCCCAAGACGAAGAATCCCACTACGATCAAACTCCCTTTCATCTAGTAGCCCCTCCTTTCCTACCGATATATTTCCAGAGCATCCATGCTCCTACACAACTTCCCAGGATTGTCAGTACTGAAACCACCAGTGCCTCGACTCCCAAAGTAGGGAGTGCCTGCATGATATGTTCGTTGCCTCCCACCTCGATGCCCATCAAGAATAGGAGTATCCAAACCCAAAGGTTGATGACTTTCGACAGCCATTCTGTCTTGTTCTTTCGGAATCCGTATCCCACAAAGATTCCCATGAATATAAAAGCTACTACTATAAACATGTTTGCAAAGTTACAGCAAATCGAAGACAATACAAAATAAATTGTGATTTATTTATAGACAATTCGCACTGTCAATTTCCCTAAAAGTCAGCGAAAACGAGATTTTTTTCTTGCTTTTCGCTGATTTTTCAAGACTTTTTCTTGGAGATTTAGAGAACATATCTTATCTTTGCTAAATAATTATCATACTATATATCAATGAGTTACGCAAACATCATAGGAAGAAACAAAGAGAATGCAAATCAGCCTACATCACTTATCTCCCAATAACCCGTCTTGTTGCTGCCTATACGGCTAATCAGTCCTTTCTCCTTGAGCGTTGTAAGGTGCTTTCTCACCATGCGGTCGCTAATACCCAAAGCCTCAGCCACCAAGGCTGTAGTCAAATGATTATCAGCCCTCAACATATTATATACGTTCCAAGTCATCGCTTGTATCTCAGGGAAAGCTTCCAATAATTTATTAGGAACTTTATTAGGAACTTTATTAGGAACTTTATTAGGAAATACCTGTATAGGATTTCCCTTATGAGCTTCGAGCGTTTTCAATATCTCCCCAAGCATAAAGTCTATGAAAGGACCAGAATTGGCAGCATTGCTGCTAGCCGTAATAGCATCATAGTATTGTTGCTGATTAGCATATACCATATTTTCTACAGGCAAATGTTCAAACACAGGATGCAACTTGCTCAAAATAAGCGACTGCCACAACCTACCCATACGTCCATTACCATCCGCAAAAGGATGGATAAACTCAAATTCATAATGGAACACACAAGAGCGCACCAACAAATGGTCAGGACTATGCTTCAGCCAATCAAAAAGATCAGCCATCAGATAAGGCACACGCTCTGCTGGCGGAGCCATGTGCACACATCCCTCATCAGAAAACACGCCCACACCGCCCTTACGATACTGCCCAGCATTCTCTACAAGCGCTTGCATCATGATACCATGAGCACGCAGCAAGTCGCTCTCCTTGAAAGCATCGAGATGCGGAAACTGCTCATAGGTGGCAATGGCGTTCTTCACCTCCTGAATCTGTCGCAAAGGGGCAACAACAGCCTTACCATTCACAATGTCTCTCACTTGGTTTTCATCGAGGGTATTTCCCTCTATGGCAAGCGAACTGTGAATGGTCTTTATCTTGTTAGCCTTGCGGAGCAACAGAGCATCCTCCTGTTCCATTCGGATGGCATAACGCTCCATCAATCGTGAGATGTCTGCTATCTTATTGATAGCCTCAGCTGATATGGTGAATGGTGGTATATACATACTTTATTAGCATTACTTGTGGTGCAAAGATAAAGATAATATTTCAAATACAATCAATCAAGCAAAGAAAAATAGGTTAAATCGCTAGATTTTGCTAAAAGTGCATAGGCACAAGACAATATCTAGCGATTTTGCCATCAAATAGCGAGCATTTCGGCTTGCAAAGGCGATTTTTCTCCATTTTTCTTTGTACTTTCATTCCTTTTTTATAAATTTGCACTCGATTCTGTATTCCTCACAAGAGGAACAAGTCCACGCCGAACGGATGCAAAGCTGTTGGAAACAACTGAAAAGCTATCCCTATGGCTTGGGTGGGTAGAATCACGACATATTAGATAGGCGTTTACTTAACGCCCTGTTTTGACGCTTCGAAACTTCGCAACTTTCAAGTACTGTCAGAACTCGGCAACGGTAGATGCCCTCGGGATGTGATTATTCGCATCCCTTTTGGTGTATTGTGGCTAGCCTTCATTGGCTCTAGTCACAACAGATGTGCCATAAGGGGATGTCGTATCATATCGGCGTGGGCTTCGACGTTGCTCGTTCAACAGTACTGGGCAATGCGAAGGCCTCGAAGCGTGGAACGGGCAACAGGTAAGTTCCCACGCTTTCTTTTTGTTCGTACCAGCCAATCTTTATCCACGCCGACAGGGAACTAAGGCGCAACATGAAAGCCTAATGTTTTGCCTATGACGGACAAAATTAAGATTGTGACTTACTGCCACAGACAAAAAGAAATTGCCTCATCTGATAGCATTGACCAGATGCCACTCTATATCGCCCAAGAACTTGATGGCGAATGTGAGGATGCAAACAGCCGTTATACTTCTTTTCTATGGCATATCATCCTCCACTCCTCCGATATAGACATCTTGATATTAGATAATCTAAACGGTTTTCTCAATCGCTTAGGCAAATGGTATCGTTGGCTTAATCCAATGGGAAAGTTAGTCACTTTCCAACAAATATCCGAATGGCTTCACCAAGAAGATTCCTTTTCTGTCAATTGGACAGAAAAGAACTATCGACTATGGACAAATCAGGTTTTACTTCCCCGAATTGGCTTCACCCCATTAGCTGAAAGCTATAACATCATTTGATAAAAACCTACTATTACAAAAAGAAACATGGCATACAAGAAATCTTTCATATACGCAGTTTGCCCTTATGCCTTTCAAGGGAAACCTAGTTTTAAGCAACAACCATACGATGCTTGGGTGAATGTCGGTGGAAAGATTGCGACACCACATTACCCAGCCAAAATATTCCATGGCTTGGCATATAAATGTGATTTCCCTAGCATTGGAAAGCGAAAGGGAGAGGCACGGCTTCGATTCGTAGAACCAGTATCGCTTACATTTGATACGTTTCCTGATTATATCAGGTATGAGATTATTCCTATGATTTGGGATTGTTGGCCAAAGTATTTTGATAAAGTAGCAAGATGGTTGCACAAGCATCAAATTAAGACGGCTATCTTCACCTCTTCGCAAACAGCGACACGTATGCAAGAGATATTTCCAAAGATGAATATCCTTGCTATCACGGAGGGTATCGACATCCAACCATACCATGCTGGGAATGATTTGAGCGACAGAAACATTGACTTATTGGAGTATGGTAGCATCATGAGAAATTTCTTCCATCATCATGTGGCAGGCATCAAACATATCAATCGTGAAAATGCTAATGGATGCATGGATTCTTTCAACCAGTTGCTCAACACGATGGCAGATGCCAAAGTCACCATCTCTCTCCCTCGCTGCGATACTGCCACCGAAGAAACTGGCGGTATCGAAACCTTAACCCAACGCTTTTGGGAAGGAATGCTCTCTAGAACCGTGTTGCTAGGGCGTGCTCCAAAAGAACTGATAGAACTAATCGGCTACAATCCGGTCATTGTCCTGGATAAGAATCACCCAGATGAGCAAGTTCGTGACATTGTAAACCACATATCAGATTATCAAGAACTTGTAGACAAGAATCGAGAAACGGCTCTACGAATGGCTCCTTGGGAGATAAGAATGAAGATAATTATGACTTGGCTTGAAAGCCTTGGTTATCAAGTATAAACAGATTACGAAAGAGATAAGAATATGGCTAGAATCATCGCAGTTGTCGTGACATTTAATCGGTTGCAGCTTTTGCAGCGAGTTATCCTGTCTTTGCAAAAGCAGAGTGTTACGATAAACAAAATAATTGTAGTAAACAATGGTTCTACGGATGGAACCAAGGAATGGCTTGACGGTCAATCTGAACTACATGTGATTCATCAAGAGAACGTTGGAGGCTCTGGTGGCTTTTATCGTGGCATCCAAGAAGCATCACAAATGGATTGTGACTGGATATGGTGCATGGATGATGATGTGTTTCCATCGGAGAACTGCCTAGAAACATTATTGGCATTTGCTGACAAAGATGAGAAGATCGGCATTGCCTGTCCTCACCGACTGATGAGCGGAAAGACATTTACAGGTGAGGCAAAGACTTTGAACTTATCCAATCCGTTCAAAGATATGCACGACAATGCCTTGATGGCTACCGATGTTGAAAGCAATGAAGTAACGGATATTGTCGGCATGGCTTTCGAGGGACCTCTCATCAAGAAGGATGTCGTAGAAAAGATAGGTCTTCCCAACAAGGAACTGTTCATCCTTTATGATGATACAGATTATAGTTACCGAGCCATACTTGCTGGCTATAGAGTCGTTGTCGTCCGTGATGCTCTCATGGACAAATACGACTTTCAGTTAAAGACTAGCTATAGAGAGGATAAGATGAAGAATAAGTGGAAACTAGCTTATCATATCCGGAATACCGCTTATTTTGGTCATCGCTACGGCAAGAATATTTGGGTGAAGTATCTAGCCGCCATGCCTTTCATACTTCGAATGTATGGTGCTATCACCTTCAACTTTATCAAAGATCATAAGTATTCCTTTTCTGATTATGGTTTATTCTGGCGCATGATGCGAAGAGGTATCCGAGAAGAATTGGGAAAGATGTAATTTTCAAGAATAAAAGATGAAACGCTTAGATTATTTGGATAATATAGCTGGCTTATTGATTTGCTATATGATGTTAATGCACATTCTTTTATGGAAGACGATACCATTAGATAATAATTCCTTATGGCTTGAGCCATTGAAGTTCTTCATGTTTTGGTTTTTCTTCAAATCGGGAATGTTCTATCGCATGAGAACAACCAGAGAATGCATTATTCGGGGGGGGCAAAAGTTGCTCTATCCATTTGTAACATTCTCTAGCTTAGGATATGTAATACACATTGTGTCCATCTATTTTTCAGGAGATAGAAACTGGATACACTATATTCTTACTCCAATGAAAGAACTTGTTCTAGGCGGTAGTATTGGTGGAAATGATGTACTATGGTTTCTCACCTCATTGTTCTTGGTTCAAGTTTTATTCAATGAGATGACGATGAAGAACATAAAAGCACCTTATGTGGCTATTGGTGGAATTATAATAGCATATCTATGCCATTTTCTACATATAGACAAGCCTGCATATTTGGCGAATGTTGCACTTGGCATTTCAATGTATTCATTAGGATTTATGTGGAAAGAAAGTCAATTCACAGCAAGCTCCATGAGCATAGCCACTATTATTTATATAAGCATCATGCTAATACACCCCTCTCATATAGATTTGAGAACAAATGTCTTATACGGCAACGGGATATTTTTATTAGCAATAGCATTCTCTATATCGGGATGCATCGTCATCAATAACTTCTTCAAACATATCCCCAAAATTCCAATTCTCCACTATATTGGAAAGGAATCAATGGTATTTTATGTAACTCATATGTTGATTTTAGAATTACTTCCTTTAAAACATTGGAATATTTCTGGAGAAATAGCGTTTGCCATTATGTGTATATCTTGCTTGATATTTCCACCTCTTATTAAGAAGTCATTTTCTTGCCTTTTCTAAGAGAAGCAAAGATTATCTGAATCCTCCAAATTTTCTGAAGACCTTTTTTATCTTGTGCGAAAAAGTCGAAAGGTTTTACACATTCTCCATTTCTTTCATTTTGATTTTCCATTTTCATTCTCCCTTCACTTTTGCCACATCGCATTTGATATTCAGCGACTTGCAATGAAGGGACAACAACGTGAGACTTCTCCCTACAGCCCACCTATGTGGTTTAACGATTTTAGTTGACCACTTTTACTCTTATTCATGAGGTAGGTTGACTCAGTTAATACTTACTAGGCAGCCTACTCCTCTGAACAAGGGGGACCACTCCTAAGCTCAAAGGGGGCTATCGCTAAGGACGAAGGGGAGCGTTTCTAAGGACGAAGGGGCAAAAACCTCACTCTGGCGATCGTCCCACTATAGCGAAACATATGTCCGGGCATAGTGAAACATATGTCCGGGCGTAGTGGGACATATGTTTGGGCGTAGAGGGAAGGTCGCCGAGAAGGAGTTTTTCACCCTCTGACTCCCACTCCGACTCCCTGCGCTCCTATCACTTCCTCCCTACTCAGTTTTCTGCGATTTTATACGCCGTAGGTATTGCAAAAAGGGTGGTGAATGTTGTATCTTTGCAAAAAACATCTAAAGATTAAGCATCATGATAAAAAACGTCATCAAGAAGCTGCTCGATGATACCCAGTACATCACAGCCATCGAAAAGCAGAACAGTCTGCTCCAACAGAAGAACATGCTCCTCCAACAAAACCTTGAAAAGGTGAAAGCTGACAAGGTAGAGGACGAGGATGCCAAGTACAAGAAACGTAGCCGCAACTACCTGAGACCGATTGACGAGATGACCTCTTGGTTGCTCAGTCACTATGAGTTCCGCTACAACGTCATCACCGACGTCTTCGAATATCGCAAGACAGCGGAGGAAGGCGACTATGATGAGGTATATCGCACTGACGAGAAAGGCTCCTTTGCCGTCATCGACAAGTATGCCATCAACTCCATCGCCATCGAGGTGCAAGAGGCAGGCATCTTCGTGCGTGACCACTTCGTGGAACGACTCATCAAGTCGAAGTACGCCAAACCCTACCACCCCATCCGCTTCTATATTAATAAGGTGAACGGAACCTGGGACGGCAAGGAGCGCATCAGCGACTTCCTGCGCCGCATCAACCAGTCGGACTACTGTCAGAAGATGGGAAGAATCTGGCTCCGAGCCATGGTGGCACAGATGGCTGGCATCGACGCAAACCACGCCAACAGCGTGATGCTCACCTTGGTCTCTCCCACCCAAGGCTTGCACAAGAGCACTTTTCTCAGAAATCTTCTCCCCCTGGAGTTGAGAGACTACTACACCGACGACTTTTCTCTCAACCAGAAAGGAAACGCCCAGAGAAAAATCGTGGAGTTTGCCATCATCAACGACGATGAGCTAGACAAGGAGAACCCGAAGAAGATGCCGATGATGAAGACGCTGATGCAGACCATGAAACCGAGCTTCATCGGTGCCTACAAGAAGAACTTCAACCGCCTCCCTCGTGCCGCTTCGTTCACGGGTACGAGCAACAGCCGTGAACTCCTCACCGACCGCACGGGTTCTCGCCGCTTCCTCATCCTCGAACCCGACAGCATGATTGATGTAGAGGGAATAGAGCACGACCAAATCTATGCCCAACTCTTGCAGGAGATAGAGCAAGGCGAACCATACTATTTCTCGAAAGCCGATGAACAGGAGATGCAAGTCCACAACGAGCCTTACTATGTGAAGACCGACTTGGAACGTTCCATCACCTCTCGCTTCCGCATCTTCGAGGCTGGAGAGGAAGCCATCAAGATGAGTGCCAGCACCGTGCTAGGAAAACTGAAGGAACAGAAAGTGAAGGGCATCGAAAACATCACCATCAACACTTTCAGCAAAATCCTCACTCGTCTCTTCGGAAGTCCTATACACACCAACCTTGGCAATCTCTACGCCATCCGAGAAGTATAGCCTCTCCTTCCACCCGAGGCATGAACACCACTAATGCGAAAAGCTCCCTTCACTGTAATCCGCTGACTATCAAGCATTGTCGGCGAAAAGTGAAGGGAGCTTTGCATCACACTCCTATTCTACGATAGATAAACATCCTGCCCACTTTCTCCTTCGTCATCTTCGGGAACTCGCCCTCGCAATAACCATCGAGGACCTTGCGGGCATGATGCTTGCAGACTCCATGCAAGCCTTGGAAAGCGGAAACCGTGATGAAACCGTGCTCCTTGCAATAGTTGGTAATATCGACCAGTTCCTGACTAGCCTCCCTGGCAGGCATCTTCACCTTCCAGTCCACACGTCCGAAACCATGGCAATGCTTGGCAAGGAACTCCTTGTTGAGTGCCTTCGTCACCCTCACCTCCAAGCCAGCAAACTCCACCTCGTTGGAAGGAATCAAGTCGCCCACATGATAAGGCTTGCGATACTCATTGCCATCATCGTCTCTATGTCGGCGCACCGCCAACTTAGGTCGGACAATAAACATATTGCCGATTTTCACTTCCATTCCCATCGACAGGGCATAGAGCATCTCGTCCTCTATGGCATCGATGGCAGCCACAAACTGGGCTGGAGTCATCTGGTTATGACTTCTCATCCCCGTCTTCATATCCTTGAAATCATAGATGTCCTTGGTTACGAACTGAGGATGAATCAAATACTCGCCAGTCTCGTCTTTCATCGGAGATCGGTGCTCGATATAACCTATTGGTCCTTTAGATCTTGGCATAGTTATCTTTTTTTAAAAGTAAAGTTTAAAAGCAATCATTAATCACGTCTTGAGGCAAGAATACATTCTGAGTGACACCATCCATGGCAGGTCGTTTCAAGAACAAGACATAGGTCACTTCCCTACCTTTAATAAAAGGACAAAGACGGGAACGCTCCTTGAGATTCTCCAACAGCCTTTCAGCATATTCGCCTTCCGTCCATTTACATTCTCCTATCAACACTTTCTTCTTATCCTGTGATTCAGCCACGACATCCAGTTCTACACTCTTGTCACGTGAGACGCTTCCCCACCATCGGCTGGCTACATTCCAAACTGTGCCATCTATCAAGTTGCCACTCACGGCATGACGACAGAGGATTTTCCATCGTGCTCCAACGAACTCCGACAAACTGCCCTCTATCATCCTGCATACCATCTCCGACCTGCCCAAGCCTATGAGTGAACGATTTGGAATCACATAACGATAGAAAAAACTCATAAATGGGTCTGCCACCTTATATTACCTATCAAAGAGAGCAAGGTGGATGACATGGTGGTCTGTGACATATCATCCATAAAGAGACGCACAGGTTCCTCATAAAGAGTACCATTCACATCCAACACATGATATTTCACCGCCTCCATCATTGAGCGCTATCTACAAATTCCATATCTGCAATAATTATGTTTTGCAAAAATAATGTTTTCAATGCATAATTCAAGGCAAATAGAGATATTCTTGTAATAATTTAACGTTTAATGGGCTTTTTCATGTATCTTGGTTTCCTGCCCTCCAATACTTCTCCGACTATCTGCAAAGAGGATACTATTCATTTACCAATGATGACATCCTCCAGTACATCCAACAAGTGGTCAATGCCACCATAGATACTAAAACGCCAAAATATTTGGAAATATGGAAACTTTTGGCTAACTTTGCCCACACAATTATCAATTCAACTAACAACATGAGAATAAACAAGACATTCGTAACCCTTGGCTTGGCTACTGCCCTCTTGCAAATGCCAGCCTCATCAATCGCCCAAACATCGGGCGCAAGTCACAAACAGAACCCATTGCTCTCGTCTAGCACCCTGCCATTTGGTGCGCCAGACTTCAGCAAGATTCAGGAGAGTGATTACCTGCCTGCCATCAAGGCTGCCATCCAAAACCAGCGTGAGAACATTCAAAAGATCGTCAACAACAAGCAGAAACCTAACTTCAAGAACACCATCCTCGCTTATGAGGAGAGCGGTGTGCTCCTCGACCGAGTGAGCAGCGTGTTCTTCGGACTCACCAGTGCCTACAAGACACCTGTCATCGCCGAGACACAGAAGACTGTGACACCTCTGCTCACCGAACTAGAAAACGAAATCTCGTTCAACCAAAAACTCTTCGAGCGCATCAAGTATGTCTATGACCATGAGTACAGCAAGCTCAAGGGCGAGGACCAGCGACTCACAGAAGTCATCTACAAAGGTTTTGTACGCTCCGGTGCCATGCTCTCTACCGAGAAGATGGAGCGCATGAAGGAAATCAACAATCGCATCTCCGAACTTCAACAACAGTGGGGCAACCTCCTTCCTGCCGCCACCAACAACGCCGTGGTCTGGGTGAACAGCAAGGAAGAATTGGCAGGACTGAGTGATGCAGACATCGCACAATGCAAGAAGGATGCGGAAAGCCGTGGAGGCAAGGCTCCTTATTGCATCGTCATCATCAATACCACCCAACAGCCTATCCTCACAACCCTCGCCAATCGTGAGACTCGCCGCCGAGTGTATGAGGCTTCCATCCACCGTGCCGATGGTACCAACCCAGACTTCAACACCTTCCCTATCGTAACAGAAATCGCCAAGTTGCGTGCAGAGAAAGGCAAGTTGATGGGGTACGACACCTACGCCGACTACTCCTTGGAGAAGACGATGGCAAAGACATCCGACAACGTATATAACTTCTTGAAGCAACTCATCAAGGAATATGCGCCAAAGGCTGATGCAGAGACCAAGGCGATAGAGGAATATGCACAGAAGACCGAAGGCAAGGACTTCAAACTTCAGCCATACGACCGCTTCTACTATTCAGCCAAGATGAAGAAGGAGATGCTCAACATCACCGACGACGAGGTGAAGCCTTACTTCAATATCGACAGCATCCAGGTGAACGGCGTGTTCTATGCTGCCCATCGTGTATATGGACTCAACTTTAAGGAGCGCAAGGACATCCCAACCTATCACCCAGACATGAAGGTATTTGAGGTTTCCGACAAGAATGGCAAGCCGCTTGCCCTCTTCTATAGCGACTATTTCCGTCGTCCTACCAAGCGAGGCGGTGCATGGATGAGCAGCTTCGCCAAACAGAGCGAGCAGCGCCATCAGTTGCCTATTATATATAATGTATGCAACTTTGCCAAGGCTCCGGAAGGTCAACCTTCCTTGGTGACTTGGGATGAGGCGACCACCATGTTCCATGAGTTCGGTCATGCTCTCCACGGCATCTTGTCGAAGTGCAAGTACAACACCCTCTCAGGCACAGCCGTAGCTCGTGACTTCGTGGAAATGCCATCCCAGTTTAACGAGTCGTTTGCCAGCATCCCTGAGATATTCGACCACTACGCTCGCCATACTGAGACTGGCAAGCCAATGCCAACCGAACTGAAGGAACGTATGCTGAAGAGCATCAGTTTCCAACCAGCATATTCCTTGGGCGAGAACTTGGCAGCCACCTGTCTCGACCTCGCTTGGCATCATATCTCTGCTGAGCAAGTACCTTCCCCTATATGGCGGGAGCTTTCGAGAAGGAGGAGTTGCACAACATCGGTTTGCTCAACTCTCAGATTCCACCTCGTTACTCCACCTCTTATTTCAACCATGTATGGGGTGGCGGCTATGCAGCAGGCTACTACAGCTATCTCTGGACAGAGGTGCTCGCTGTGAATATCGCTGATTACTTCGCCAAGCATGGAGCCTTGAACCCAGCCGTAGGTCAGGCATTCCGTGACAAGATACTGAGCCGAGGCAACACCAAGGACCAGATGGAAATCTTTACCGACTTCACAGGCATGAAGAGCCCAGATGCTTCAGGCTTCCTGAAGGCTAGAGGATTATAAGAAAACAAAAAGAACCCTCCAAGAGATGCACGAGAGCATTTCTTGGAGGGTTTGCTATAAGAGTACCTTTTATCAATATCTTTAAATATCATCTATTATTTGACAATCTGTCGCTTGATTCCCTTATCACCGACCACATAAACCTTGTCGTCTTCTATCAAGACAGCTCTGCCTCGATGGTGATTGAAATTTTCGAGATTATCAACATTCACGGCTATCACCTTGCCCTTATAGAACTTCTTGATGTCCTTGAATATCGTATGACCTACGTAGATTCTATCCACATCGTACAGTTGAAGCACCATATCGAGGGAGTCACTAGGCAATGGCGACCACTTCTTAGTCTTCAACACCAAGCCTCTATACCAGATAGGACCACGATTGCCATAGAGGAACTTGCAAAATTCCGACTGAGCCTTACGCTGCTTGCTCTTCTTGAAAAGCACACTGCTGATCGTATCGTTGACCACAGGAATCGAAAGATTGCGCCCATAAAAATCACGGCTGATACCGGCGTGAACAAAGAGGTTGCGACCTATCACCTGCATGGCATTGCGAGTGCCCAGCCACTTGCCCAACTCTGTATTCGGAAAGAAGAGGTGTCGATAAGACATGCCCAACTTCTCTGCCAACAACTTGTACTTAGGCTTGGCATAGCGCATATCGCCTGCCAACTCCATCGGCTCATGGTTGCCCAGCATCACAGATACTCGACCGCCACATTCCGCAGCCTCAGCCTCCAACTTGTAGAACAACCAGAATATCTGTGGCACGTCATAGCCTCTATCAAAAATGTCACCGATGACCACCAACTGATTATCGCCATACGACCATCTCAACTGACTATCAATAACACCATTTGCTTGCAAAAGGCTGATAACCAAATTGAGGCGCCCATGGGGATCAGACATCACGAAGGTCTTCTTCGCTTGACTCTGCTTCCACTCTTGGCGAACCACAGGATGAAGGCGTACATCGAAAGGATAATTGCCTTCATGGTCGGTTACATGAAGCGTAAAATTGTCAGGCAAAGAGGCATAAGTGGTGTCCTTCACCTCTCCCGCCACTGTCACGCTCACTACTCTTACGCCTCCATCTGGCAGATAAATCACGTAAGGACCATCGCAAGAGAGATGATTGTCGTCCACCTTATCTCCCTTTGCTGAAATGGTGATGCTAGACCATGCCAGCATCACCATTACTATCATCAAAAACTTTTGGATAAGTTTCATATTGTTCTCCATCAAATATGTATTTCTTTCACTTATTCTCCGTAACCAGGATTATTGGTCAAGTGGCTCACGTTACGCTCGGCTGTTGGGATAGGAAGAACAATCTTGTAGAAATTGTCTTGTCCCTTGGCGATGGTCATGAACTCCTTGCTGCAAGAATGCTTGGTCTTGCTCAGTTTGCTGTTGGTTTCGCTTTTGCGCTCGATAGCCTTTCCGTTTCTCAGCAAGTCGAACATGCGATGTCCCTCACCTACCAATTCCTTGCGACGTTCCTCCAGCACCTCGTCCACAGTCACCGTCTCGTTGGCATCCACTGTCTTAGCAGGATTAGCACGATTGACGATGGCATTGAGATACTTCACGGCATCTGCATTGTGGTCATTGCCATCAGCAGTCAACTTCGCAGCAGCCTCAGCAGCATTGAGATATGCCTCCGACAAACGAATCAATGGGATGTTGGCATCCTCCACATTCTCGCCTTGCTGTGGCTGATACTTATTGACATAGCCACGGCCATAGATGGAAGAAGAAGAGTATTGCTTCTTCTCTGCCACATTGATGACCTTCAAGCGCACATCATTAGGGTCCTCGCTCAACTCATTGTAGAAAGACGCTGTGACACAAGCATCGGCATAGCCACTAGGAGAATAAAGATAACCAAGGCTTTCCTTACCAGGAGAATCGGTAGTCAAGTTGATAATCTCGAAGAGTACCTCGCCCTTGTTGGTGGAAGCAGCACTCACGTCATTAGCCCAAGCATTGGCATACTCAGCATTGCTCCACAACTGATAACCATTCTTCTCAGCACCCTTGATGGCTTTCTCCGCTGCATCCAGTGCCTTTTGGTTGTCACCATGATAAAGATAGACACGGCTCAGGAGGGTCAAGGCAGCCCACTTGTTGATTTTGCCCTTGTTGAATTCCTCACCAAGCAATTCAACGCTAGTCTCCAAGTCTTCCAAGATCTGGTCATAACATTGAGCCACAGTACTGCGCTGAGGCATATAGCTCTTATCCACGACAGCAGTCACGATGCTTGCACCGAGAGAGGCACCATTATCATGAGTGTAAGGATAGCCGAAGAGCTTGGTCAAATCGAAGAGAGCCATACCACGAATCGCCAAAGCCTGTCCCTTGTAGTCTTCCTTCTTTGCCTCCAAGTCCTCATCTGTAGCAGCAATATTGTCGATGTTTGCCAAAATCACATTACAGTTTTGGATAATGCTATATGGAGTTGACCAATAAGAAGAAGGCACATTGCTCTTGGTAAAACCATAGAGATAAGCAGAGGCAGTACGCTTGGTGGAGCTGACAGCCTGCATATCGTCAGCAGTCACATCACCATAATACACCAAACGGCCGGAATAGGCATTGGATGCCTGCATGCTGCTATAGATACCATTCAATGTGGCATCAACCTCGCCCAAGGTCTCCACCTTGGTGGGTACGGATGTGGATGGCTCCAAGTCGAGCCAGTCATTGCCGCAAGAAGACAAGCTTACGACCATGGCTCCCATCATTATATATTTATATATCTTATTCATAATGTATCATCATTTAGAAGTTTAAGTTCAAACCGAAAGTCACGGTCTTGAGTGGAGGTGTTGACTGAGTAGCACTTCCGTTAACCACAGACTCTGGATCGTAATAATCCCAAGCCGCCCATGTCAAGAGATTGTTGGCTGACATATAGAGACGAGCATTGCTGATTCCGATGGCTGATGTCCACTGCTTTGGCAAGGTGAAGCCAAAAGTCAGGGTCTTCAGACGGAAATAGTCGGTGCTGTGCAAGCGGCGACTATTGGTAATCTTGTGCATTGCCACGCTCGAACTCTTGTCGTAGAAACACTCATACTTGGTGATGTCACCAGGGTTCTTCCAGCTATCTGCATAATAGGTAGGAATATTGGCCTCCATATCATAACCACCATGCTCCGTCTTCTGAGCCCAAGTATCATAAGAATAACCACCAAACTGATAGTTGAAGAGGAAGCTCAAGTCAAACCACTTGTAGCGGAAACTATTGTAGAGACCACCCGTGATGTTTGGCTCGGCATGCTTATCGAGCATGATAGACTTTGCCTTGGTGGCATCCTCGGTAATTTCCTTGCTGTAAGTTCCGTCCTCCAAGAGGTCGTTGGTATAGAACTGTGGATTACCATTCTCAGGATTGATTCCCGCAAACTCTATCATATAGAATGTACGATAGGAATGACCAATCTTGTGAATCTGTGTTCCACTGATGATCTCAGTCTGGTCACCATCCAAGTTGACTACCTTATTGGTATTATGAGACAAGTTGAAAGTGGTCTTCCACTCAAAGTTCTTGTTCTTGATATTGGTAGAGTTGATTTCCAACTCGACACCTTGGTTTCTCAACTGTCCCACGTTCATCAGATAAGAGTTGAAACCTGTTGTCATTGACACAGGACTATCCATCAAGAGATTCTTGGTGTTGCGGAGATAGTACTCCAAAGTGACGTTGACACGGTCGAAGAGTGCGAAGTCAAGACCCAAGTTGAGGTTGTAGTTGGTCTCCCACTTCAAGTTGGCGTTGGCAAGCTGCGAAATGATGATGGCTGGTTGCTCATTGTAACCACTGCCCAAGCTACTCAATGCCATATAACCATAATAGTCGGAAGGCAAAGTACCATTCACACCATAAGAGGCACGAAGCTTCAAGTCGGTGAGCCACTTGTTGGTAGGCTTCATGAAGTCTTCCTCGATGATACGCCATGCTCCTGATACAGACCAGAAGTTACCCCAACGATGACTGCGCTCCAAACGAGAGCTGCCATCCACACGATAGCTGGCACCCAAGAAGTACTTGTTGTCGTAATCATAGTTCACACGACCGATGTAAGAAACCATACGAGTACGAGTATTGCTTCCACTTACAGATTCCGTCTTCTTACCATTGGAAATATCATTTTTGTCGGAAGTGGCGAAGTTGGTGGCATATCCAGAGAGATAATCACGATACTGGTCGTCAATCTCATAGCCTAACAATCCATCCAGATGATGAACCTCAGCAAAGGTCTTGGCATAAGACAACTGGTTGCCCCATACCATCTTGCGACGCTCATAGTATTTCTTCTCCATTCCACCATTGATGTCCTCACCATTCGAAGTACGAGGGTCAGCCCAGTCTTTACCTTTGGTGGTGATATAGTCGTAGCTGAAAGTACTCTTGAACTTCAAGTCCTTGATGAATTCATACTGACCATATATGGTATTGAAAGTACGAGTTACATACTCTCGCTGACTATCATAGGCATTGGCGAGAGCAGGGTTACGGTCGCCAATACGGATGAGGGAACGGTTCCATGTGCCATCCTCATTATAGACTGGGTCGGATGGAGTCACGGCACTTCTCGAAGAATAGAATGGAGAAGTATAGGTGAATCCCTCACTATATACATCTTGGTTGACGTTGGAGAACAAGACGTTGGCACCCATGGTCAACTTGTTGGTAGCCTTGTATTCCACGTTCAATCGACCTGTCAGACGCTCCAATCCTGAACGCTGCGTGATACCTTCCTGCTTGAGATAAGCGATAGAAGAATAATACTTGAACTTATCGGTACCGCCAGAGAGGGAAGCCTCATACTGCTGGTGACTGCCTTTCTTGAAAAGGACATCATCCCAATCGACGAAGCCACACCATGGCACTGGAGCATAGTCATCGATGTTCTCATCGGCATAAGCCTTGGCTGCCTCCTCGCTCTCACCATCACGAATCTGTCCGATGTAAAGACCATTATAGATATAGTCACGACGCTGCTGACCACTCATCACCGGGCGGTACTCCATAGCAAAGTCTGAGAAACCCCAGTCTGCCTGCAAAGAAACCTTTGGCTTACCCTGCTGTCCTTGCTTGGTGGTGATGATGATGACACCATTGGCGGCACGAGAACCATAGAGGGAAGCTGCCGCTGCATCCTTGATAACGGTGATGCTGGCGATGTCGTTGGTATTAAGAGTGGACATAATGTCAAGTCCTGCATCAGAATCGATTGAGTTGATGGAACCACTCATCACAGGCACACCATCGATTACATAAAGAGGAGTGTTGCTGGCATTGATGGAACCCATACCACGGATGCTCACGTTGGAAGAAGCACCAGGCTGTCCTGAAGCAGCAGAGAACTGCACACCCGTGGCATTACCTTGCAACATATCCTGAAAAGAAACGGTAGGAACATCGGCTATCTTGTCCGCCTTCACATTGGCAGCAGAACCAGCATACGCCGATTTCTTGAAAGTACCATAACCGGTGACGATGACCTCATCCATCATCTGGCTATCCTCAGATAGCGTAATGGTAGTCTGTCCCTGAGAAGAAACCTTCACTTCCTTTTTCTGATAACCTACATAGGTAACAACAAGGGTTACCGGTAGCTTATCCACTGCCATGGTGAACTTACCGTCAATATCGGTAACTGCACCAGTGGTTGTGCCTTTAACCAAAACACTTGCGCCAACAATAGTCTCCTGAGTATTGGCATCAATAATGACACCAGAGACTGACGCTCTTTGTTCAACAGAATTGACCGCTGCAAAGGTTGCTTGTGGCATCGCAATGCCCAACATACAAAGCAACAGCATTCTGTTGGCTACGGAACCTGCCGCACGGCAAATTCCTGCCGAATGTAGATGTCGCATCTTCATAAATATAAATATTAAATTAATATATTCTCTCTTTCGATTTATAAATTTCTCTCTTTTTCGGCTACAAAATTACTAATTATTTCAGATATGCACGAATATTTCTTCAATTATTTTACAAAAATCGCCGGCAACTTACAATTTGTAAGCTAATCGGTGATATAGGTTCCGTGCTAGCGATTGATGCGCTCGATGAGCGGTTTCTCGTCATCGCCTGGCTGAGCCTTGTGATTGAACACGAGGTCGAGGCAAGCTTGGTCGAGAGCCACAGGGTCGGTGCTGGCGAGAATGCCCATGTCCTTGAGCTTAGGATTGGCAGGTTGCCCCACAACTGGCTGGCATCATGCACCTTGCCCGCCGTATGGATATAAGCCTTGCCATCGGCAGAGGCGACACCGATGCTCTGATTCTTGAGCACGCCTCCAAAATCCCCCATTATCTCATCTGCTGTGGCGTCAGTCCCGTATGTTTCTTGAAATATCGGCAGAAGAAACTCACATCCGTGAAATGATATTCCCATGCTATCTCCTTAATGCTTTGGCTGCTCCGCTGGAGTTGCATCTTGAGCTGGAGGATGACATACTGATCGATGATGGTCTTGGGCGTGTGCCCCGCCACCTGCCTCACGATATTGGTGAGATACTTGGAGGTGATGTGCATGAGGTCGGCATAATAGTTGACATCACGTGACAGCTTATAGTCTCGCTCCATCAGCATTATGAAGCGATTGAACAACTCTCTCACCCGATAAGACTTCACCTCGTCATCAGGGCGGTTCTGCGGATTGCGCTGCAAGTATTCATGAAACCCTACGAAGAACGCCTTCAGCTGCAAGAGCACCAACTGGGAGATGCAAGTGCATTCCGACTGGTTGAAATACACCTTCAAGAGGGCGAACATGCTGTCGATGATGTTCGTCACCACAGGCGTATCCTGCCTGCATCTGTCCTCTCGCAAAGAAGAATACACGGTTTGTTCCAACTGCAAGCTGGCTTCCCTCAAGAGCGAGGCGTTGTACTTCAACATCTCGACATCGAAGAGTGAAGCTTCACTCTTCACTTTCAGTTCCACCACGTCATTGGGGAAGACGGTGATGACCGCCCCCCATGCAGATGCCATTCTTTATAGTTGATGTTCACCGTCGCCTTGCCCTTGCGGCAAATCAATATGGCTCCATAAGTAATCACCTGAGGTCCGTCTTGCCACTCTTCGAGATGAGTGGTGAAAAGACTCGCCTCCTGATAACTGCTCAATTCCGATAAATCCATTCTACACCTTTTTATTCTGAAAATCTATACCTTATTATATATATAAGAAGTGTCACGCCATAGGTAACAAAACATCACTTATGGTTCGCCTGTTCCTTTTTCGATTGCAAAATTACGAATTTTATGTGACATAAAAGAACATTTATTCCCAAATAGTCCATTCCGCGCGTTATTTTTGAAACGAGCAATTGACAAAAACATCGTACCTTTGCACCCGAATTCAAGAGATAACAGAAATCGCATGAAAAAGATGCGTATCTATGACAAGTTTATTCTAAAAGTTAATTAAATGATAAAGAAAATCATGTTCGTAAGCCTTCTGCTGGCAGGAGGCACCATCTGGACTATGGCTCAGTCTAACCCAACGTCAACTGCCGCAATGGGCAATGCTATCGCTACTGGCAATACCGCTACAGCCGGCAAGCAAGAGGCGATGACCATCTCCCAACTCTTCGACAAGATTGAAGGAAACAGTAAGAGCCTCACCGCTGCCAAGACGGGCGTGGAGGCTGCCAACCTCGGCATCGAGAGCGCCAAGAGCAAGCGACTCCCCGACCTCGACGCTTCCTTATCGTTCAGCTACATCGGCAATGCACTGCTCACCGACCGTGACTTTAGCAATGTGCATGGACTGAAATCCCCTCACTTCGGCAACAACTTCGCATTCAATGCCCAACAGGTAGTCTATGCCGGTGGTGCCATCAACGCAGGCATCCGCCTGGCAGAACTGGGCAAGCAGCAAGCTGAGGTGGGCGTCAAGCTCACTCGCCAGCAGATGCGCTTCATCGCCCTCGGTCAGTACCTCGACCTCTATAAGATAGACAACCGCATCAAGGTGTATGAAAAGAACATCGAGCTGACCCAACAACTCATCGAGGACATCAAGGCGAAGCAAAAGGAGGGCATGGCATTGAAGAATGACATCACCCGATATGAGCTACAGATGGAGAGTCTCAAACTCGGCTTGACATCGCTCCACAACAATCGCAGCATCCTCAACCATCAACTCTGCAACACCCTCGGCATGAGTCAGGACGAGCAGATCATCCCTGATGCCACCCTCGCCGACAAGGCTTATGGCAAGGATGGCGAGGCTTATTGGCAGACCGCCGGAGCGATGAGTTCCCCTCTCTTGGAGCAGAGCAGCAATGCCATCAAGATAGCTGAACAGAAGGAGAAACTTGCCAAGAGCGACTTGCTACCTAAGGTGGCATTCGTGGCAACCGACCAGTTTGACGGTCCTATCCTCTTCGAGCTTCCTCCTGTGGACAAGAACCTCAACGTATGGTACGTGGGCGTGGGCGTGAAATACAACCTCAGTTCCCTCTTCAAGAGCAACAAGCGCATCAAGCAGGCTGCCGTGGAGACCCACCAGGCTCGTGAGGCTCATGCCGTGCAGACCGAGCAACTCAACAACAACGTGCAGGCTGCCTACGTACAGTACCAGCAGACCTACGTGGAACTGGAGACCCAGAAGAAGAGCGTGGAGCTAGCCCAGCAGAACTACGAGGTGATGAACGCTCGCTACCTCAGCCAGCTCGCCCTGGTTACCGACATGGTGGATGCTTCCAACTTGAAGCTCAATGCAGAGTTGAACGAGGTGGACGCTCGCATCAACATCGTTTATGCCTACTACAAGATGAAGTACGTAGCAGGAGAAATCTAGGAAGTGAAGAACGAAGAGTGAAGAGTGAAAAATTCAAATGCTTTCCAATCAATAAATAAAAAAGAATTATGAACAAGAAACTGATTAAGAGAATATACAACGTAGTAATCATCCTCTTCTTGGCAGGAGCCGTGGCTTGGTGCTTCAGCCATTTCTACCATGGAAGCGACGTGGCTTACACGGATGACGCTCAGGTGAACAGACACATCACTCCTATCAATACCCGTGTGCCTGGATTCATCAAGGAGATTCGATTCAACGACTACCAGCACGTGAAGAAGGGCGACACACTCGTCATCATCGAGGACGCTGAGTTCCGTCTCCACGTGGCTCAGGCTGAGGCAGGATTGCGTGGAAGCAAGTCTAGCTCTTCGGTTGTTACCGCTAGCATGGGCACTACTGCCAGCAATGTGCAGACAGCTTCGGCTGGCATCGAGGAGGCTCGTGTAGATATGATCAACGCCAAGCAAGATTTCGATCGTTTCGCTGCCTTGATGAAGAAGGACGCTGTCACCCGTCAGCAGTATGATAACGCATACGCTCGCTATCTCGGTGCCAAGGCTCGCTATGAGCAGGCTAGCAGCAGAAAGCAGAGTGCTGCATCCGTTCACAACGTACAGAGCCAGCAGTTGGGTGGTTCTCGTGCTGGTGAGAGCGTGGCAGAGGCTCAGCTCAACTTGGCTCGCTTGAATCTCTCTTACACCGTGATCGTGGCTACTTGCGACGGCGTGATGGGCAGAAAGGACATTCACGAGGGACAGTTGGTTCAGCCTGGTCAGATGTTGGCTCGCATCGTGGACGACAACGATGTTTGGGTAGTAGCCAACTATCGTGAGACTCAGATGGACGGCATCACCGTGGGCAAGAGCGTGGATTTCACCGCCGATGCCATCCCAGGTGTTGTATTCCACGGCAAGGTGCAGGCTCTCTCTGCAGCAGCAGGCAATGCCTATAGCATGATTCCTGTAGATAATGCCACAGGTAACTTCGTCAAGGTAGAGCAGCGTGTGCCTGTTCGCATCGCCCTCACCAAGGACAACGACCCTAAGCAGGTGGCATTGCTTCGTGCCGGACTCAATGTTGAAACCAAAGTAAGAATTAAATAATGCCAGGACCTCCTATGTTACAGGGACCCTTTCGTGTCCCTTCGTTCAATGGATATATTCCTCGCCGACTGCAACCCTGGATATATTTCTTCATCGCTTTCTGCTTCTTGATGTCGAGCGGCATCTATGGAGGAGCGATGAGCCAGGTGATGGGTGAGTATAGTTTGATGAGAGAGGACGTGCTCATGATCATCATGTTCAACGTAGTGGGTGTGGCGATGCCATTCCCCTTCCTCTTCAAGATGAAGTTCCACTTCACCAACCGCCAGTTGCTCATCAATGCAGCCTTGGTGGTGGCGGCTTGCAACTTCCTCATCATGTGGACAGATTCTGTTCCCGTGATGTGCATTCTCGCTTACATCGCAGGTTTCTTCAAACTCTGCGGTACATTTGAGTGTATGTCAACGATTCAGTTGTGGATGACCCCTAAGCGCGACTTTACCATCTTCTTCCCATTGCTTTATTGCATCGTGCTGGGAAACATGTTTCTCTCGCCATGGATCACCGAGCATCTGATTTATATCTACCAGGATTGGCGCATCATCAACTGGACGATGACGGGAGTACTACTCTTCATCGCACTCTTCCTCTACGTCACCACCCATGAGTTCCGCTTCATGAAACCATTGCCTTTCATCAGTCTCGACTACCTAGGCTTGTTCTTGTGGTCGGCTTGGATGCTGGAGTTCATCTTCTTCTTCAATTACGGAGAACATTACAACTGGTTTGAGAGCGACATCATGTGGATGGACTTGATGCTCTTCATCGTGACAGGCTATTTCTGCATCAACCGTATGCTCCATATCCGTCACCCTTACATCGAGCCTGCCGCATGGAAGTACAAGCGTCTCGTTCCCCTGCTCATCCTCTTCGCCTTCGTCGAGTTCATGGGCAGTACTCCAAAGGTATTGCAGACCGCCTTCACGGGTGGCGTGCTTCACTTCGGCATCGTCACCACCAACGTGCTCAACTTCGTGGAATGGGTGGGAGCCATCGCTGGTTGCTTGTTCTGCCTCTTCTGGTGCAAGGTGCTCCATCAGAAATACACTCGCTTGCTGACCCTTGGAGTGGCGGCGATGGCACTCTATCCGGTGATGATGTATTTCCTCATCGACCCAGGCTTGCCTATCGAGGCGCTCTATCTGCCAACATTCTCTCGCAGCTTCGGCAATGCGATATTCTTCGTGATGCTGACGGTGTACCTAGAGGAGTTGATGCCATTCCAGCACTTCTTCATGGGATTGACGATGGCGGGTATCGTGAGAAACGGACCGATGTCAACGATGTGTACAGGTCTCTATAGTTTCGGCATTCGTCATCAGATGGCAGACAACATGGCTCGTGGCTTGCCTTACGACGCCACCCAGCTCTTGATGATCAGCGTCAAGCAGCTCTACGGCATCACTTGCATCATCGCCGTTGCCGTGCTTCTCATCTTCCTTCTCTGGGACATTCAACCAGTAAGAAGTACCTTGAAGAAGATGCCAGCTTGGAACTTCGTAGGAAAACGAATGAAGAAAAAGAAAGAATTTAAGAAGTAAGATTTTGAACTTCTCTTAACTTCTATAACTTCTTAATATGTACAAAAAAGCCCCGGAGCAAAAACTCCGAGGCTTTTTTTTGTATCATTTTTATTTGTCTTTTCCTAATCACACATCATATATTTCTCCGAATGACGCGGAACGGCATTTTTTCTCTTAGTACCACTGCACGGCATTGGAATAACCGCTTCGCTTGTCGTACTTCAACGCATCCGTCAGCGTAGAGGCGTTACAACGGAAGGTGAAGTTATAGCTTGTATAAGGAGCGAGCACCACCGAGCAACTCATGTTGAAACAGTGCAAGTCACGCTGCAAGCTTGCCGTAGTCATACTCATCTTGTGGTTGTCGAAGTCGTAACCAGAAGAGAAACTGATGTTCCATCCGTCACTGATTCGCACGTTACCACTCATATTGAGCGTCTGTGTAAACTTGTATGGGTAACGCATGGACTTCTCATTGAACTTCTCACGGCGTGTGTCCTCACGCATCGTGATACCATATCCGAAGGTCAACGACCAAGGCATCTTGAAAGCCATATAGCCATCCGAGTCGGTCTTAACCTTGCCACCCTTCTTCTTGGCACCGTTCTTTCCTTTCTCCATTGTATCATCGACATTGCTCTCGATGTCGGTGTCCATGCCCTCATCGTCATCTTGATTGCGATTGTTGTTCTTGTCATCGCTATCGCTCTTGCCTCCTCCGAAAAGCTTAGCCAACTTCTCTGGGGTCAAAGTGAACGAGAGGTTTTGCGACATTCCCTGGAATCGTCCGAAACGACCCTTGCCCCACTCCGTGTGGTTGCCCACATAGACGTTGCCCTGGTCATCCATCTCATAGGCGTAAGTAGCGAAGACGGCATTCATATTGAACGTGTAGTTCTTCCACCACTTCAAGCGCAAGTTGATGTTCATGTCACTCCAAGGACGAACCTTGGCTGCCATATTGTAACTCATATTGATGTCGAACGCATCAATCAAGCTGATTTTCTTGAATCCCGTGGAGTCCTTGTCGCTCTTGACCTTCATCTCCAAGTTGTTGCCCAAGGAGAACGAGAGACTTCCCGTCTTTCCCTTGCCAGGCACGCCATAGAGCGAACCTTGGTATGGCGAATAGCTAACGAGCGAGACATTGCCATCGGCATCGGTCTTCTGATAAGTGTCCCAATAGCCATAGCGAGTAGCACCGAAGTCTGGCGCATAGCTGAAGCTGACGGTTGGGGTAATCACGTGACGGATGGCTTGTATCTTGTCGCCGAATATCTTGCGGCTTGGCACCCAGAAGCCATACAACTTGGTGGACAAGCCCACACTGAAGTTCCAGTTATAGACATTGTGGAAGCCGTATGTGGTATCGCACACCTCCACTTGCTTCTGCTCATCCCACGACTTCGTCACCTTGTTGGTGTACATACGGTCGGTGAAGTTGAAGCTTGGGTTCACATTGATGTACTTGAAGAGGGTGAACGAACCACTGATAGGAATCTGATGTTGCCAAGCATTGCGCCAGTCCTTGATGAGATTGCTATGCATCAACTTGTCTTCCTTCGTGTTGATGGAGTTGCTGATGTGACCCGTATAGCTCATCGCAATCTTCTCGTACCATCTCTCGTCTCCCACCATCTTCTTTCTGCGGAAAGGATAGAATCGGGCGATGGAGATATTCAAGTCTGGCAACGTCATGGAGATGGTAGAATCTCGCATATTCTGGGAGAGGTTCATCGTGGCACTCAGCGTCATGCCGATGCTAGAGAAGCCAGTGCTCCAGTTGACGGAAGAAGTACGTGTACTCTGCGTCAAGGTCTGCGGATTGTAGAGCGAGTTCAGATTGTTGCGCTCATAACTCGTAGAGGCGAAGTTGACGCTTGCCGACAACGAACTGAAAGGACTTGCCTTGGAGTCTTGTCGGTGACTCCACTGGATCTTGAAACTCTCCTGCTCCGCAAAGTCAGGCATTCCCTTGTCGCCCGTCTTCGTATCTTGATAGCTGAAGAAGAAGCTGCCCGAATACTTATAACGCTTGCGATAGTTGCTGGCAGCAGATATTCCCCAAGAGCCCTTGGTGTAAATCTCGCCCAGGAGTTTCAAGTCCCACTTGTCGCTGATGGCGAAGTAATAACCACCATCACGGAGATAGAAACCACGGTCGCTCTCATCACCATAGGTAGGCATGATGAAACCGCTGGAATAACTCTTGGTGAATGGGAAGAAACCGTATGGAATAGCCAACGGCATCGGCACATCGCAGACCACGAGATAAGCCGGACCAAACACCACGTCCTTGCCAGGGCGCACCTTGGCACGAGACAAGGAGATGTAGAAGTCTGGATGTGGGTCATCACACGTGGTGTATCGACCATGCTGCAAATAGATGACACCCGAAGAGTCACGCTTGGAGCGAGCACCCGTCAAGAATCCATCTTGCTGTTCTGTATAAACATTATTAATAAGGGCTTTCTTGCTCTTGAAGTTGAAGGCGATGGTATCGGTATCATAGGTGTCCGAGCCCATCTTGAAGACAGGTCTTCCCTTCACGCCCTTATCGGCGGTAGAGTCGGCAGTACCAGTAGCTTTCACCGTACTCTTGTCGATGTCCATGGCAATCTTGTCACTCGTGAGGTCCATGTTGGTGTATTTCACGTTGGAGTTGCCATAGAGATGCGCCACCTTGTTGGGAGCGTCATAGACGAGGGAGTCTTCTGCCGTATAATCGACAGGAGCGTCCACGCCTCCCGACTTCTTGCGGTTTAAGCTATCGAGGCGGATACTATCATCCACCACCTTATTATGTTTCCAAATAGCCTTCTGCAAGGAGTCCATGGACGCAGTGTCCGCCTCGGCATTTCCCAGGGAATCACCGATGACATTGCCGAGCGAATCCACGAGTATGGAGTCGCCCACCGCCAAGGCTGCATCTGCCCTCTTGTCCTTTTTCTTCTTTTTGGCAAGCAACAAGTTAGGGCTTGCCATCATGCAGATGAAGGCAAACAGCAGAAGTACTATAATCGATTGTTTTCTCATTCAAAAATAGGATTCTAATGATCAATCAAATGACAGAATCATTCGTTATTCAAACATCCGCTCCCACTCTCGGAAGCGCATCACCCCATCCTCTCCAAACTTAGCCAAGCTTTTCTCGGCTTTCTCGATGGATTTTTCTCGGTCGAGGTGCGTCTTGCTGAAGAATTTATCAGCATAGCAGATGACTTTCTCCTCCAGTGTTTCTGGCAGAAAGTCTTGGTGAGGCAACGGCAATCCCTGTGCGATGATTTCCTTGCAAGTGATTCCGGCACCCGTATGTCGCTCGCATACACGAGCATGTCGCTCATAGCCCTCCTTGCGCAAGATTTCCGCTCCCAATCGTCCATGACAGATGTAAGGCTCCGAGCCGAAACACTGTATGCCAGGGGCATCCGTGCGGAAGATTCCCAGGTCGTGAAGCATGGCTGCTTCCTCTACAAACTGGGCATCGAGGTGCAATTCAGGATGAGACGAAACAATCTGTAGCGCTTTTCGCGCTACAGATTGGCTATGGTTGATGAGGATATGACGAAGCTCATTGTCCTCAGGATAATACTTGTCAATTAATAAATTATAATTCATAAATTATAAATACTGTATATTGGGCGTATGCCTATTTATACATTATTATTTATCATTTATTCTTTATTCTCGCGCTCAATGTAAGCGATGACATCGCCCTTGCGGATCTTGCTGCCCTGCTTAGCATTGATTTCCACGAGCTTACCACCAAGAGCGGCTGGCACTGTCTCAAACTCACCCCATGGAGCGAGGATGTAGCAGAATGCGTCGCCTTCCTTGTACTCCTTGCCGATGAATGGCTCTACGGCTGGTGCGCACTCGCCTTCGCCCTGGAACTCCCAGAAGATCTGACCTGCCACTGGTGCTACGATAGCATCAGCCTTGGCGTGCTTGAACTCAGCGAGCTGAGCTGGAGTCAAAGTGCTGCCGAGCTTAGCGTCCTTAGCCTTCTGGAGGTCTGCCAAGAAGTTCTTCTTAGCCTGACCGCTCTTATAGTTGCGATACTGCTCTGGGTGCATGGCGAGTTCGAAGAGCTCCTCATCGTCCTGACCGTAGTCCCAACCGTTCTCGTCCATCTCCTTCTTGAAGTCATCGAGGGCGTTGGTGAGCAATGTGTGAGCGTCAACGTCGGTGAACTCTCTGCCCTGCTTCTTAGCCAGCTCTACCAACTCTGGGTCGATAGTGCCAGGAATCTTACCACTCTTACCGAGAATCATACCCCACATAGAGTCGTCCATCATCACGAAGCGGCCCTTGCCCTGCTCCATGGTGAGGAGGTTCATCAATGAGATGTTCTTCACGTACTGGCTGAATGGAGTTACCAATGGAGGATAACCTACACGTGGCCAAACATACTCTACCTCGTCGAAGAGCTTGATCAAGAGGTCGTCCATAGACAATTCCTCCTCACCCTTCTTCTTGCGGATGTTGTTGATAGTCTGACGCATACCACCGAGGTCTGCCATCATAGAACCCATCATACCACCAGGAAGACCGCAACCGAGCAAGAGAGAGCTCATGATCTTGTTACCTGGGTTGATGAAGTAACCGAGCCACTCGTCGATGAACTCCTGGGTCATGGCACGAGCCTTCATGTAAGCGCTCATGTTGATCTCAGGCACCTCGAAGCCCTCGTTCTTCAACATGCTGATGACAGAGATGATGTCTGGGTGAACCTTACCCCAAGACAATGGCTCGATAGCTGTATCGATGATGTCGGCACCATTGTTGCAAACCTCAAGGATGGAAGCCATGGAGAGACCAGGACCTGAGTGACCATGATACTGGATGATAATCTCAGGATACTTGTCCTTGATCATCTTGGTGAGCTTGCCGAGGAATGCAGGCTGACCGATACCAGCCATATCCTTCAAGCAGATTTCCTCTGCACCAGCAGCGATGAGCTGGTCGGCAATGTTCATATAGTATTCGAGTGTATGTACAGGAGAATTGGTGATACAGAGCGCACACTGAGGAGTCATGCCACCTTCCTTAGCCCACTTGATAGAAGGAATGATGTTGCGCACATCGTTCAAACCATCGAAGATACGGGTGATGTTGGTACCCTGCTTAGCCTTCACCTTGTACATGAGGGCACGTACATCGTCTGGCACAGGATACATACGAAGAGCGTTCAGACCACGGTCGAGCATGTGGGTTTTGATACCAGCCTCATTGAAAGGCTTGCAGAATGCGCGAACAGCCTCGTTAGGGTTCTCACCTGCCAAGAGGTTTACCTGCTCGAAGGCACCACCATTGGTCTCTACACGGCTAAAGCAACCCATCTCGATGATCACTGGGGCTATCTTAGCCAACTGGTCTTTACGTGGCTGGAACTTACCAGAACTCTGCCACATGTCTCGATAGACGAGACTGAACTGAATTTTCTTCTTCATTATTTTTATTGTATATTTTCTTCAGATTTTACAATACATAATTTACCAAGGTGCAAAATTAGGGAAAAAAATCCGAATTCACCCCTATACTAGGCGTTTATTAATAATGTTTAATGTTTAATTTTCCAATGCCTCCGTAAATTCCTTGTGGAATGTACTGAAGAGATAGAGGATTTCCTTGCGTGCCTCCTCATCCTCGTCCCAGAGACTCTGCTCTCCAGCCTGATGCGCCAAAATCATCTTGGCACAACGGCGTATCTTGCGCTTGTTGTTGCGTGCTTGCAACTGGTCGCCCTGGATAGGCTTCTGACTGACATAAGAGAATGCCACCAACTGCTTCATGAACATATCGAACATGGCATCGTCGTGGCGCCAATCCTCCTCTTTCAACCAGAACCACTGGAAAGCATACTTCTGTTCCAAGGCTATCAGATGACCGCCCAGTTCGTCGATATTTCCAGCTGCCTTCTGGAACTGCTCGTAAGCATAGTTGCCCAAGGCAGTAGGCTCCAGCTCAAACTCGCTTTCGCTCTCCGACTCCAGAGAAGTGCCGCTCAGGGTGACACGCCAGCGATAGTTCTTGTTCTTCACAAGAATCTCGTGGGCATTCATCATCAAGTCGGTCAACTTGCCCTCTGATGGCAATTCATCCACGATCGCCATCTTCTGTCTTTGGTCACGTACCACGAGTTTCGCCTCGTGAGGACGGAGCACACAAGTATAGATGAGCTTGTCATTGTCCAAGTGGAGCGAGAAGCGGTCGTTGTTGTCATCGCCCACGAAGTCATAACTATAGTCGTTCACCTTGTCGTGAGGCACGACCACATCTCCGTGCACCTTGTTGCCATCCTTGTCGTAGAGCGAGAAGCCCAGGTATGGAATCTGCAAGCGCATCGTGAAAGGTGCGCCCTCATCAGGAGTCAAGGTGACAAGCAGTCCCTCGTCGCCGAAGTCCTCCTTCTTGCAGACGAATCCGTCACGAGTCTTCTCCGACTTCTCCACTTTCACCTCACCATAGTACCAGTCGATGTCGAAGGTGATGGTAGCATCATCCTCCTCCACCACCTGGATGAAGTCCTCTACATCCTGGTCGAGGAAGACAGCCTTGACTGGCTCCACCTCCTCGTCATCATCGCCCAAGACCGACACTAGGATTTCACCTGGCACTGGGTCGTCTTCCCACTCTGCGTCCTCAGGTGCATCAGCTGGCTTGAAGACCAGGTATAAGATTCTCGCCTCTTTTCTGCTTCCATCCTCTCTGCAAAGGAACACTTTCGACTCCTTAGGCACGAAGAATGGAGTTGACAGATAAGGGCTTTTGCATAACGCCGTATATTCGATTTCTGCCCACGCTGGCAGATGATGTGCATTTTTGTTTGTCATCCTTGATATTGAAGTTATAACTGTTATTTGATTCTTTCTGAGATTGAAATGTTATTATCTGTTCTTGTACATGTTCTCGTAATACTTCTGATAGTCACCGCTCGTCACGTTGTCCATCCACTCCTGGTTGTCGAGATACCACTTCACGGTCTTCTCGATGCCCTCCTCAAACTGTAGGGAAGGTTCCCATCCGAGTTCCTTCTGGAGCTTGCGTGAGTCGATGGCATAGCGCATGTCGTGACCCTTGCGGTCGGTCACGTAGGTGATGAGGTCCATGTCCTCGCCTTCCTTTCTGCCGAGCAAGCGATCCACGGTCTTGATCACCACCTTGATGATGTCGATGTTCTTCCACTCGTTGAAACCACCGATGTTGTAGGTCTCGGCGATCTTGCCATGGTGGAATATCATGTCGATGGCACGAGCGTGATCCTCCACATACAACCAGTCGCGCACGTTCTCACCCTTGCCGTACACTGGCAATGGCTTGCGATGGCGGATGTTGTTGATGAAGAGAGGAATCAACTTCTCTGGGAACTGATATGGACCATAGTTGTTGGAGCAGTTGGTCACGATGGTAGGCATTCCGTAGGTGTCGTGGAAAGCACGCACGAAGTGGTCGGAACTAGCCTTTGAGGCTGAGTATGGAGAGTGAGGGTTGTACTTGGTGGTCTCCAAGAAGAACTCCTCGCCATAAGCCTCATGGTTCTTGTCGCTCGAAGCCTTGGTGGTGAATGGAGCTGGCACGCCCTCTGGGTGAGTCATCTGCAAGGCGCCATACACCTCGTCGGTAGAGATATGGTAGAATCGCTTGCCCTCGTAACCCTCAGGAAGGCTCTCCCAATAGGTCTTGGCTGCCTGGAGCAGAGACAAGGTTCCCATCACATTGGTCTGTGCGAAGGTGAAAGGGTCCTTGATGCTTCTATCCACGTGGCTCTCGGCGGCAAGATGGATGATGCCATCCACGTGCTCGTCTTGCATCAACTGATAGAAGGCATCGAAGTCGCAGATATCCATCTTCACGAATTTATAGTTTGGCTTGTCCTCGATGTCCTTCAGGTTGGCGAGGTTGCCAGCGTAGGTCAACTTATCGAGGTTGATGATGTTGTACTCAGGATACTTGTTCACGAAGAGGCGAACAACGTGTGAGCCGATGAAGCCCGCACCGCCTGTGATAACGATATTTCTTTTTGCCATATTTCGAAATGTCTTGATTGTTACTAATTAAAAAGTCTTCTTCAGATTGGCGATACATTTCTCCAGCGAGTCAATCCAGTAAGGCACTTCCACACCGAAAGTCTCCTTGATGGTGCGCTTGTCGAGCACGGAGTAAGCCGGACGAGTCACTGGCGAAGGGAACTCGGAGCTATAGCATGGCTGGATGTCACACTCGGTGTGCCCTGCGATTCTCGCTATCATCTGCGTGAAGTCGTACCAAGAGCAAACGCCCTCGTTCGAGAAGTGATAAACGCCCACGTATTTCTCGGCAGCATCTGCCCCAGCAGGAGCATTGCCCTCCGAAGAAGCATTGCCGTCAGCAGAAGATTGGCTTTCCTTCACCTTATTTAATATAGTGACGATGGCATTGGCGAGGTCAAGGGCGTAGGTAGGCGTGCCACACTGGTCGAACACCACCTTCAACTGCGGTTTGGTGGCGGTCAAGTTGAGCATCGTCTTGCAGAAGTTCTTGCCAAACTCAGAGTACAGCCAAGCCGTGCGGATGATGACATACTTGCATCCCGTAGCGATGATCTTCTGCTCGCCATGCAGCTTGGTCGTGCCATATACGCCCGTAGGCGTGCCCTTCTGCTCCGGACTGCAAGGCACATTGTAGGGTTCCTTGCCGAACACATAGTCGGTGGAAATCTGAACCAGCAATCCATTCACCTCCTTCATCGCCTGGGCGAGGTTCTCAGGGGCATCGGCGTTCAGTTTCTCGGCGAGCGCCGCCAATTTCTCATCGGTCTCACAAGCATCCACATTGGTCCATGCGGCACAGTTGACGATGACATTGACATCATTCTCCTTCACCATCTTTCTGATGGCATCCATATCCGTGATGTCGAGGTAAGTGGTCTCAAGCCCCTCCACCTGGTTGACATCCGTGAAGATATAGTGGTCTGTGGAATTTTGGCTAACGATTCTCATCTCATTGCCGAGCTGACCGTTGGCACCTGTCACTAGTATATTCATTTTCTCTGATGATTTTAATACAAATTTTCGTTGTACGGAAGTTCAATTATTCGTACAAGCTTACATTGATGTCGAATGGCGTATCGAAGTCCTTCAGCAAGTCGTGCTTGGTGTCCTTCTCGCTCAGGATGGCATGGTCGGTAGGAATCTTCCAGTCGATGCCAAGGCTGTCGTCGAGGATGGAGATGCCACCGTCTGCCTCTGGGTGATAGAACTCATCACACTTGTACTGGAACACGGCGGTCTCGCTCAGCACGGCGAAGCCATGGGCGAAGCCACGAGAGATGAAGAACTGGCGATGATTGTCCTCGGTGAGTTCCACCGCCACGTGTTTGCCAAAGGTAGGCGAACCCTTGCGGATATCAACTGCCACATCGAGCACCGCACCCTTCACGCAACGCACCAGTTTGCTCTGGGTGAAAGGTGGACGCTGGAAATGCAGACCTCTCATCACGCCGTAGGACGACATGCTCTCGTTGTCCTGGCAGAAATTCACCTGATGCCCCAAGATAGGCACCACCTTCTCGTCAAACTCCCTCTGCGAGAAGCTCTCGAAGAAATAACCCCTGGCATCCTTGAAGATGCGAGGCTCTATCACCAATACTCCTTCTATATCAGTCTTGATTACTTCCATTTTTCTATTATCTTAGAATAAGACTTTTGTCTTTCATTTACCCTTTTACTCTTTCAGGCTCTGCTGATACCACTCATAGAGTTTCTCCACGCCGTCCTCGATCTCCACCTTGTGGGTCCAACCGAGCGAGTGAAGCTTGCTCACGTCGATGAGCTTTCTAGGTGTGCCGTCTGGCTTGGTAGCATCAAACTCCACGGTTCCCTCGAAGCCCACGGTCTTGACGATGAGCTGGGAGAGTTCACGGATGGTCAACTCCTTGCCTGTGCCCACATTGATGTGGCAGTTGCGTATCTCGCCAAGCGAAGGGATGGCTCCACCACGACCCTCAGAGTTGTTGCGGTCAACGGCTCCATCCACCTTGGCACCATAGAATACGGAAGAGTACTTCTCAATGCCGATGATGTCCTTGAAATCGACGTTCAGGAGCACGTGAACGCTAGCATCCGCCATGTCCTCGCTCCAAAGGAACTCACGCAAAGGCTTGCCAGTGCCCCAGAGCACCACCTTATTATTATATATACCATAGAACTCCAGTGCCTTCAAGATGCGCTCGTGGTCGTTGTTACCATCCACGTTGCCCTCGCCGATGATGGCACGGAGCTTGTCGGTAGGATTGATCGGACGCTTGTTCATATCCACCTCGATGCTCTTCCAGTCGCCCTCGTGGATGAGTTTCGCCAAGTAGATCTTGCGCATCATGGCAGGCATCACGTGGCTGTTCTCCAAGTGGAAGTTGTCGTTAGGACCATAGAGGTTGGTTGGCATCACGGCGATATAGTTGGTGCCATACTGCAAGTTGTAGCTCTCACACATCTTCAAGCCAGCGATCTTGGCGATGGCATACTCCTCGTTGGTGTATTCCAGCGGAGAAGTCAGGAGCACGTCCTCCTTCATAGGCTGGGGCGCATCCTTAGGGTAGATGCAGGTAGAGCCGAGGAAGAGGAGTTTCTTCACGCCATGGCTGTAGGCATTGCTGATCACATTGCACTGCATCTTCATGTTCTGCATGATGAAGTCGGCACGATAGAGCGAGTTGGCCATGATGCCACCCACGAAGGCAGCGGCCAATACGACTGCGTCGGGGCGCTCCTCGTCAAAAAACTTCTGTACGGCATATTGGTCAGTCAAGTCCAACTCCTTGTGAGAACGGCCCACGAGGTTGTTGTATCCACGTTTCTTCAAGTTGTTCCAGATAGCGGAACCTACCAATCCATGATGACCAGCAATATAAATCTTACTATCCTTGCTCAGCATTTTATAATATCTTTTTTAAAGTTGTTGTTGTTATTTTGTGCAAAAGTACTATTTTTCTCTCAAAGAATAAAATCTTTTTGGGATTTATTTTGTATTTATCGCATTTTGTTGTACCTTTGCCAAAGAAATAAAAAGACAAGAATGAAAATTAAGACTCTTTTAATCATAACCATGGCATCTCTTGCCATGCTGTCTTGCCATCATGGTCCGAAGCCACAGAGGGTGAAGACCAACCTGCCTATCAGCATGTCGAAACCTGCCAAGGGCGACAAGGCGATCTATGGATTGGCGTGCATGGGCTGCTCCGACACCGCCGTCGTCCTGCTTCCCAATGGAGGCGGCGACCCTATCCGTTACAACATCCTCGATGCCACCCGCAACCATCAGGTATTTGGCGACATCGAGATTGGCGACTGGATTTGCGTGATGCCTTGCACCGACAAGGATGACAAGAATGGTGCCGACATGGTGATCGATCTCGACAAGCTCAAGGCTACCTGGACCTATCAGGTGATGCCTCATCTCAGAGATGTCACCCATCTCTCCAAGAGGCAGCAGCAGCGCATTCTCGCCAATATGCCCGACAGCATCGTGGAAACCTACATGATTCCGCGCGAATACGGTTTTACGCTCAAGCGAATGGGAGAAGCACGCTCCGTGGGAATGGTGGCGACCAACAGTTCGGTAGAGGATGACAGTCCTGTGGAATACCCTAAAGTTCCCCTTTACACAGAGTGGCACGCCTACAACGGCAAGCTGATCTTAGTGAAAGGAAGATACGAGTTTAATAATGTCGTTTTCAACGAGAAAACCACCTACGACACGCTTTCATTCGTCTATATGAAGGATGATTCGCTCGCTCTCCGTGATTCTCGGGGCAATATCCAGAGCTATCACCGCAAGGCCAATGCGCGGACTGCCAATGCCGCTGCCCTGAAAGCAGCCCTGAAAGCAGCGGAAAAAATCAAGGAAGAACTCAAATAAAGTTCATGCGTTCATCGCTTGAAATCTGAAAAAATCCTTGAAACAAGACTAAACGAGATGGAGAATTTCCGAAAAATGAGTAATACGACGGAGGCGTTCATGTTCGAACTCCTCCGTTTTTTCATGCGCCCATATCGTATGAAATGGGATATGAATGGCAGAAGCTCCTATCTTGAGGGCAGGCGCAATGTCGCTCTTGAAACTGTTGCCCACCATCACCAATTCCTCCGGCAGCACGCCCAACTCACGGCAAAGTCGGCGATAAGCCTCCGGTTTCTTGTCGCTCACGATGCTCACCACATCAAAATATCGCTGCAGTCCCGATCGCCAGAGTTTATTCTCCTGATCCTGCAGTTCGCCCTTGGTAAAGACCGCCAACTTATATTCCGTCTTTCTGAGTTTTGCCAAAGTCTCCTCCACCTCTTCGAGCGGTTTGGCATCCAGTCTCAGCAGCGTCTTTCCCAATTCCACCGCTCTGCCAATCACGCGGGCAGGTACCTTTCCGTCGCTCACCTTGATGGCATTTTCCACTAATGAGATGGTGAACGCCTTGACGCCATATCCCAAGTCCTCCATGTTTCCCCCTTCCGTCTCGAAGAGTGCAGCAGAGATTTCCTCCTTGCTTCCATAGTCAGAAAGCAAGTCACAGTACTCAGCCTCCACTTCCTCGAAGTAAGTCTGCAAGGCCCAGAGGGTGTCGTCGGCATCAAAAGCGATTGCCTTGATATGATCCAGTTTTTTCATATTTCTCATTTTTCATTTCTCATTTCTAATTTCTCATTATATAAGAACCCATCCGCAAAAATAATACTTTTCCCCGAACTGACAAAGAAAAACGCGCAACAATCTGCTAAAAGCGACTGCTGCACGTCCGTCATTCATTCAATCTTAATAGAGAATTACTTTTCAGAACCGAAAGTACGTATTTTTTATAAGTAATTGAGAATGAGATAAATTTTTATCTCATAAAAAGAAGA
>FR893287.1 GCA_000436035.1 Prevotella sp. CAG:732
GTTTAATTTACAATAGTGTTGCGGAATTAAGGATTACTAACAAAAATATATTTAATATGAACATTGACGAACTCTTGCTTCAATTTAATGAGTCGGACATACAAGAAATATTAAATGATGTCCCAGGTAAAACTCTTGTCAAATTTAACGGCAGCTATTTCTATGCTGATTGTGAAGATGGTATAATACAATTTCTTGCATTATATGACATCAATACAAAAATCATCAAAGGAATAAAGCTTTATGGATTTAATATGCGTAAGGCACTTAAATACATTCAAGAACATTCAACATTTCTTTGGTGCCCAGTTATTCATTATATTCAAGATGTTTATAGTCCTGCTCCGTCTATAACAATAATTACATCGTTGTAAAGCTACCTACATACATACCAAATAACAAATCTTAAACGTTCCCTCCTTTTCATACAACCTACATAAAACTATAGTATCTTTGTGCTCGTAATCATTTTACATGTTTTATGAGCGACTATCACATCTATATCAAAATGCCTTCCTATCTGCGCCAGTGGTTCGTACATCGGCACAGTGGCACGGAACCAGTGCGTCTAAGAAACGGCAGCATCGAGTCAAAACTTATAAAGCTCGCTGTTGTCAAACCGCCTGTTTCTGCTGTTCCTACAAGGCAACGTGAGGATGAAGTCGCCATTTGTATTCCGTATTCTAAAACTCGCGACCCTCGTATTTATAACCATATCACGGACACTGGTAAACGTGCGTTGCTGGAGAACGTGAAGAACTCCTTTGATGTAGACTGCTGGACATTCCTGCACGACTTCGGCAGGATCGGCAAACAGCAAAAAGACCCCATTTATCTCTACATGGAGCAACGGGGCATCAAGGAGGACGGCACTTGCTGGGACTCCATCGCGAAAATATACCAACGCTTGCGTAAGAATTATCTTACTAACTAGGGTGTCCAGTTCGTTGTACCAATTTTAGCTCACTTTCCTAAGCGTTTTGGTTCGTTCTGTAACCCAGTTTTTGGACAAGTGCTCGGTTGACCAAGTACTGATGTCCTTCAGTTTAACATTTACAATGCGCTCTTTGAAATTAATTGTTTTTGTAACGGATTCGTTCGAGACTTTTGGATATAACGGTATCGTCAGAACAAAAGACGTTACACCGTACAGCTTGTTCGGTGACTTTTTGCTCTTATAGATGCCAAAAGTAGATTCAATGATATCGGATGAGATATTGATGCTCATGTTAGCAGTGAGAAGTGCTTCTTCCCGATTGAAGTATTCAAGCATCTTGATACCAGCATGTACCTG
>FR893288.1:0-12643 GCA_000436035.1 Prevotella sp. CAG:732
CGATTAAATATTAATTTAACGCAGTATTGATACATATATGGTTTTCTTAAACTTGTAAACTTCCTGGTTTGAGTGGTTAAAAATCGGTAGAGGTTTACTATTTGAGTTTGAAAGAACATGTATAATACATGGGTAAACTTAAACCTGTATGCTGTATGCGCCGTAAGCTTTGCCTTGGCTGCTCTTTAGCCGGTTCAGGACTTTGCCTTCTTCTCCTTACTGAAATTTCGTAGTCCTTCTCTGCAGTTTCGCTTGTTGCCAAGAGATATTGGTTGAGCTTGCCTCTTGTCTCAGGCATCATGCTTCTCTGGTTAGCTTCCATCTACAGACAGATGCTTACCCTTGGCAGTCGTAGGTCTGATTGTTCTTTCCTTAACTTAGCCATATTCATGATGAAGTGTGAGTTTTCCTGCCAGTCTCTTGAACTTATAAGCCGTATTGCGCAACCAGTTTGCTTGAACAACATCGAGGAGGATGCAGCTTTCCTTTACCCAACCAACTGCAGATATTTTCTACTCATCCTTTTCATTCATATTTTTGGACGAAGCATCCACACTTACTTTTTCCGCTGCAAAGTTAGTGCAAGCCACATTTCTGCAAGTACCAGGTGCCTTATTCTCTGAATTTTTTCAAAAACTTTTCCGTCTGCTGCTCATCCAAAAAACTTTTCCTGCCCAAGGGTGAAATAATTCGATAATTCCTTGCTTCCTATGTTTTCCTTGCCAACTCTGATAGCATCGTAATCGTATGACTCTGGCATATCTCTATTGCGTTCGTCAATGCGCTCTGGGATGCCGTCAATCTCATCCTTGATAGGTCTCTTCTTGGCTGCGACCTCACGTTTGTACTCTTCGAGAGACTTGCCTGTAATGTGTTTGAGCAATTCCTTGAAATCTTCGTTATCATCTGCAATCTCTTCATCAGAGATACCTCCTGCCATACGGATGAGCATTGCACGCTGCGCATCGGTCTTCTGTGAGGTGAAGTAAGATGGAGAGGTGATAAACTTGAAAATCTGCTCAGAGCAAAGTCCTGCAATCTTCTCGTTCCATTCTTTCACGTTGCAAGGTACATCGTTATACAAGCGTTCCTCTTCGTGTCCTGTAAACTCTTCCTCAGACTGACCACGTTTTTTTTGCCATTTCTCTTTGTAGCGGCGGCAAAGTGTCACTTCCTCACCATCTACCGAGAGGATGACTGAAACCTCATGTGGTAAGCGTGGAATGGCTACACCGTGGATGTCAAGTGTCTTGATGTCGAAAGTCTTGCGGTCGAAACTATCCTTACCGAACAAAACCCATGTGAACCCATCGAAGACCGTAGTCTTTCCCGAACCGTTACGACCGTAGATGCTGGTCGATTTCTCATCAAACTCGATTTCGAGTTCTCGCAATCCCTTGAAGTTAAGGAAGTGCATTTTCTTTAAGATGATTGTTTTCATCATTTGCGTTGTTTATTGTTAATATTAAAAATTTCCTGTGGCGATGTAAGTCGCTGCCTTACTCTCAATCTCTGCCTTGCTTTCATATCTGGTATGGAGCATCCATGACTCTATTTCCGATTTTTTGAAATAGGTTTTGTTCCCTTGCTTGTAGTAGGGAAGAGACTTCTCATTTACCAAGTGTCTCACTCTACTCTCAGATATATCAAGCATGATGGCAACTTCTTTCGTATTGAGGGCATTTTTCGATGACATTAGGATAAGCCTCTCGATACGTTCCAATCTTTCATCCGTACTCATAGATTATTCCTCCATATCGTTTACTAATTTGGATAACTCTGCTATCTCGTTACGGTCATCCCAATACATGAAAAGGCGAAAGTATAGATAACCGAGATAGAAACCGATAGCCTTTGATACAAAGAAAGCCACCCACCATGCGAAACCCTCATAATCCTCTGGAGAGCCGAAAATGCCAATCAAGGCAACTGAACCGATGGCGAGTAATACCCAATATCGCCAATTCAAGATAATCCGTAACATAGTCTTTTTTGTTTTATGCCGTTACCTCTTTGGGGAATAGGCTGTTTATATCTGCACCAAATTCTTGTGCAATCACACTCTTTGCAAGTTCATCGGGTACTTGCTGACCACTAATCCACATTCTAACCGTTGTTTCTGACCGCTTGGTCAACGTGGCAACCCTCGAAACAAACAATTGCGCTGCCGTGGGCTTCTTCTTTTCATCCTCGTAGAGGTTTCTAAATGTCTTTTGAACCATTGCGTTAAATTATTTTAATGTTAATTATTTGCTTGTTAGGCACTTATTTTGTATCTTTGCCCCAAAATTTCTTTTATCGCAACTCAATAACTTTTCTTATTGACGCTGCAGAGATAGAGCATGTCTCTGAAATAACAAAACATTTCTCTGATTTTGTTCTGATTTTAAGTTTTATTAAGCAAGTTGAGCGTATGAACACTACAATTAAGGACAGAACCATCGAGTTCGTTAAGCATAAGGGGATTACGATGAAGACCTTTGAACAAAGGTGCGGATTATCCTCTGGTTACGTTACCTCTATGAGAAAAGGGTTTGGCTCTGACAAACTGAACAATGTTCTGACGGCTTTTCCCGAACTTAATAGAGAATGGTTATTATATGGAGAGGGCGAAATGATAAAGGGAAACGTATCTCAAACATCTCATGGAGACAATTCTCCAAACATAAACGGCAATGGCAATCACTTAGAGCCAAATTCTTCTTTGTTAGATAAGGCTCTTGATGAGATAGCCGCTATGCGTAAGGCTCTGACTGATGCTCTGGCAGTCAATCAGAGAAATACAGACCGATTACTTAACATTATAGAAAATATGAGTAAATGAAAGATTGGAGTAGAAAAGTTATAGATGCTTTGAAGTATCAAGTATCATTTGGTTCAGTTCCAAGTGATATGAAATCATCTCTTTTGTTGGAACTTGGCAAAGAGATTGATAGAAGAAAAGTATATAACGAGCCTACACAAGAGATAGAAGCACTCTATCAAGATGTGTTGTCGCTCAATGTCTAACCTATATTATATATAATAATGAGAAAAGTATTATCATTGTTAGCAGTCTTTGCATTTGTCTTTTGTTCTTGTTCAGAAGAAAAGGTAAATGACCCTTATGTGATAAAGTATGCAAAATCATTAGTTAGTCAATATCCAAATTACGCATCAAACGAAATGGCAAAAGATGCTATAAATGACTCTATTACAAATCACTCACGCTCTTTTATAGGAAAGGACGCAAGAGATTTGGATGATATAGTTTTTTCTTTTGATGATTTGTTAGATGGTAAAGATGGCAAATGTGCTATTTTCGTTTCTTCAACTAATTTTTCAATAGATGCGCCATCTAATAGCAGTGATAAGTATATATCCCCTTTTGTGAAAATCATCGCTTTTGGTAGGATTGACAATAATATTGCTGCAAAACTTGATAAGAATTGTAAGTATAAAGTTTCTGGGAAACTACATGAATGGGATGGAGAAAACAATCTTAATGTATTGATGTCTTCAATGTCTGATGATTTGGACTTTGGTACTTATATTCTTGATGATATGACTATAACAGAAATCACAAATGAGTAGAAGACGAAATTATAGTGAAGACACAATCGCCATCATGGAGCGTTTCTTTCAAGCGTTCCAAACTTCACTCGATAACAAACTCATAAAGAATACCTCTCAGTTCTGTGCGACCAACAACATAGACAAGCGACATTTCTATGCTCAGCGCAAAGATTTAGGTCGAGGTTTCTTTGAGGTTGGATGGCTCATTCCTCTTATCCGTGATTGTGGGGTCTCTTCAAATTGGCTTCTCACAGGTAAGGGAACGATGTATTTGCAATAAACGAAAAAAACGGAAAAGGTCGTATCGTGTACGCTTTTCCGTTATTTTGTGTCAATGTCTTGGTTAATCGGTACGCTTATCCCCATTTTCAGTACGTTCTCTCAAAATATCGGGAATGTTGGCAACCGCCTTTTGTTTGTTCTTATCAAGCACCTTTGCATAGATTTGAGTCGTATTCAGTTCACGATGACCGAGCAACTTTGATACGGTATAGATGTCCGTTCCGATGTCGAGCATCATAACTGCAAATGTGTGTCGGGCGCAATGGAAAGTTATCTTTTTGTCTATTCCTGCCCTCAGTACCCATCTTTTGATTGTTTCGTTGGTGCAAGTAGGAGAATGGATGTCTGTAAACATATGCTCATCGGGCTTACCTCTCTCTCCAAGGAGTTCTGCTGCTTGTGGGGTAATGTCGAGGTATTCTTGCCCTCCTGTTTTCTTCTGACGGAATATAATGCGAGTGAAATCTCCCTGCTTTTTGATTTCTGACCAAGTGAGACGTAAAACATCGCTTCGTCTGAGTCCTGTAAGGCAAGAGAAAAGAAATGCTCGCTTGATGTTTGGGTATTCGCATTCAGTCTGGGCGAGTTTCTTCACCTCTTCAATGGTAAGATACATTCTCGTACCCTCTTCCTCTTTGAAGTTCTCGATACCCCTTATCGGGTTGTATTGGATGATGCGCTCTTCGTATGCCTGTGTTAGGCAAGCACGCAATTTGTTGAAGTAACTCAGCTTTGAGTTTCTTGATAGGGGATGGTCTTTTATCCTCTTTCGATAATCATTGCCCCATGCTACCGCATCATTCTCCAAGTAGTCACGGAAGCCTTGCACCCATTGAGGGGTGATTTCGGCAAAGGTGACATTCTGGTTAGGGTCGTACTTCTCCAAATGCTTCAAGCATGACCGCCAATTTCCCCAATTACCTCTGCTTTCCTTTCCGAGTCTCTTCTCACACATCATTCTATAATAAGGATAGAATAATGTATCTTCCTTGTATGCCGACTTGAAACCAAACTCCCCATTTTGCAAGTCCACCGTACGCTTTGCTCTGATGGAGTTTGCAAGAAGCATGGTTCGTTTATTCTTCTCCTTGTCCTGCTTTGTCTTCTCTGGGATAAGGTAGAGTTTCAAAAACTCATACTCACGCTTGCCATTTCTGTAAATGTCGAGATAGAGAGATATGTTTCCATTGGCAAGTTTCTTCTCTCGTATCTTAATCGGTTCTTTGCTGATGTCTGCCATATCCTTATGCGTTGAATTGTTGTTACTTTTGTTACCCATTTTGTTACGAGTAACAGAATAGTAACGCAAAGATAGCACATAAACGGCATACTGCCGACACATTACCCAATAATTTATATTTGCTTAACAAATCGCAAATAATTGATACTTATGTTGTTTGTGTGCGGTGGTATGCCGTTTATGTGATTTCTTGTTTTCAAAGAAAATTCGCCTTACTTTCCGATGCAGAAATGCTTGAAGATATTGTTCAGTGTTTCCTGGCTACTGATCTGTCCGCCAGTAATTTCGCCCAGTTCTTCCAAGACAATTTTGAGGTCTTCGGCGATGATGTCGCCGCTCATGCCCATGTCCATGGATTCCAAGACGCGGGCGAGGGAGGCATTGGCACGGGAGAGAGCCTCGTAGTGGCGGGCACTTGTAATGATGACGTCGTTTTCTGTAATCTCTGGGATGTCGGCGGCTTTTACCAAGGCTTGCTCCAAGAGGTCGATGTTTATGTTATACTTGGCACTGATCCAGACCTGCTGCATATCCAAGAAATCTGTCTCTCCATTGATGAAGTTGGTGTTGAAGAGTGTCTTTCGTCTGTAGTCAGGATCCAAGAGGTCGTCTTCCTTGTTATACACCAAGATAAATTTCTTGTTGCCGATTTTTGCCATCATATCATCCACCTCATCCTCAGGAATGTTTGGGTCTGTCACCAAGATGACTATCTTCGCCTCGTCCATCTTTTGGAAGGTGCGCTCGATACCGATGTTTTCCACAACATCGTCTGTCTTGCGAATGCCGGCGGTGTCGATGAAGCGGAAGGTGATACCATCAATGATGGTTGTGTCTTCGATAACGTCACGTGTAGTGCCATGCACATCGCTCACTATAGCCTTTTCCTCATGAAGGAGACGGTTGAGAAGTGTACTCTTGCCAACGTTGGTCGGTCCGATGATGGCTACAGGTACTCCTTGCTTGATGGCATTGCCGGTCTCGAAGGAGTGGGCGAGGGAAGTGATGCGGCTCTCGATCTGTTCGGCAAGTCCTCGCAACTCGCTGCGGTCGGCAAATTCCAGCTCCTCGTGGTCGCTGAAGTCTAACTCCAGTTCCAAGAGGGATGTCATCTTCAGCAGTTGTTCGCGGAGACGAGCCAACTCGCTACTGAAATGACCCTTTAGTTGGCTGAGTGCCATTTTGTGTGTCGCCTTGTTGGTGGAGGCGATGAGGTCGGCGACTGCCTCTGCTTGAGATAGGTCCATCTTGCCATTCATGAAGGCACGGCGAGTGTATTCACCAGGTTCCGCTTGGCGACATCCCACCTCGATGAGGCGTTGTAAAACTTGCTGAAGGATGTATCTGCTGCCGTGGCATGAAATCTCAGTGCTGTTCTCGCCCGTATAACTATGAGGAGCCTTGAAGACGCTTACCAATACATCATCGATGGTGTTGCCTTCCTTGTCCTTGACTTCACCATAATGTAATGTGTTGGGTTTGGCATCAACCAATGATTTTCCATTAGCTGGAGTAAATATCTTATCTGTGATTTCTATAGCTTGAGCACCACTGAGGCGGATGATTCCGATAGCACCACCCGCAGGTGTGGCCAAGGCGCAAATACATTCTTCGTTCATTTATTTTATTGACAATTAATATTTATGATAAAATAGGCGAGCCTATTATATTTAGGCACGGATGATAGATAATGCTGTTGCTATCATCCGTGCCTTTTTGATTTCATAAGATTTAAATTTCGACCGCAAGATTTAGATTCTGTCGAGCACTAGCTTGATGAGGTTGTCGATGGTACTCTTGTACCCCGTGTTTGCCTTCTTGGCACGACGGTTGGCAATCACCATGCAACAAGTCATTGCCTTGTGACCGAGCAACAATGACAAACCTGCCAATGCAGAGCTTTCCATCTCGAAGTTGTTGACACGCAAGCCCTTATACTCGAAGTCTTCAATCTTCTGATTCAACTCTGGGTCGGCGAGTGGAATGCGAAGCTCACGTCCTTGTGGACCATAGAAACCACCGCAAGCTATCGTGATGCCACGCACCATATCGCCGCCTGCGATTCTATCGAGCAACTCTGGGTCGTTGTTCACGCAGTATGGGTTGCCGATTTGCTCTACCCATTTTACCTGACGCTTGAACTCTGCCTCTGTCTCCAGGTCACTTACCTCGTTGCGATGCGCATAGAAGTTGAGCAGACCATCAAAACCTATGCTTTTTTGGGAAGCCACGAAAGTGCCGGCTGGTGTATTGAGTTGCAAACCACCACAGGTGCCGATTCTTACCAGTGTCAATGTGGTGTGCTCTGGTTTCTCTGTACGGGTCTTGAAGTCGATATTCTTGAGCGCATCCAGTTCGTTGACCACGATGTCGATGTTGTCGCATCCGATACCTGTGCTTTGCACGGTGATGCGCTTACCTTGATAGGTACCCGTGATGGCATGGAACTCACGGCTGGATACCTCGCACTCCTTCTCTTCGAAGTGAGATGCAACGAGAGCGACACGACCTGGGTCGCCCACCAAGATCACTTTGTCAGCCAACTGTTCTGGCTTGAGGTGAAGGTGGAAGCAACTTCCGTCTTCGTTTATGATCAATTCTGATTCTGCAAAATACTTAGCCATAATTTTCTCGTGTTTTAAATGATTAAAGATAGCGACGGTGAAGCGCTTATGGCGCTAGTTTACCTTCTCAAATTACAAAGTTAATCAAAAAAAACGAAAGGTGTCTCTTTTATTAAGGATTATTATGCTTTTCTGTTGGATGTGCATTGTTTTGCCCAAATGGAGGAGTAAGTATGTATTAGGTAAATAATATTGACTGTTTGGCTATTGGTGAATGCTGCCTTAACCGCTTGATTTTTCAAGGTGGGTACCACTTTGATTTTTTCCTAGTTAGGTATGAATTTTTTCCTAGTTAGGTATGAATTTTTCCCTGGCTAGGGAATTTTTCTTACGTAGTTATGTATTTGAGGAAAATTGAGAAAAGATTTTACATTCGTGAAGCGTCCGAATGCAAACACATAAGGTAAGAGGAGAATTTTAGACCTTTTTTCTTTGTCGTTTCAAAAAAAAGCATTACTTTTGTCGGCAGAAAATATCAATTATTCAATCAATATAAAACAATAACGATGAAACAAACTATTTTGGTAACTGGCGGTACTGGCTTTATTGGAAGCCACACCACCGTAGAACTCCAGCAAGCTGGCTATAATGTTGTCATTGTGGATGACCTTTCCAACTCAAAGATTGAGGTTTTGGATGGCATCGAGAAGATTACAGGTATCCGTCCTGCCTTCGAGAAGGTAGATTTGCGTGATAAGGATGCAGCTGAGGCAGTCTTCAAAAAATATCCTGCTATCGAAGGTATCATCCACTTCGCTGCCAGCAAGGCTGTGGGAGAGAGCGTTCAGAAACCTTTGCTCTATTATCGCAACAATATCGTGTCTCTCATCAATCTCTTGGAGTTGATGCCAAAATACAACGTCAAGGGTATCATCTTCTCTTCTAGCTGCACTGTATATGGTCAGCCAAAGCCTGAGAACTTGCCTGTGACTGAGGAGGCTCCTCATCAGAAGGCTACTTCCCCTTACGGTAACACCAAGGAAATCAACGAGCAGATCATCGCTGATTATATCCACAGTGGTGCCAACGTGAAGAGCATCGTCTTGAGATACTTCAACCCAATCGGCGCACACCCATCAGCAGAGATTGGTGAATTGCCAAATGGTGTGCCAAACAACTTGATTCCTTATGTTACACAGACAGCGATGGGTATCCGCAAGGAGCTGACTATCTTCGGTAATGATTACGATACACCTGACGGAACTTGCATCCGCGACTATATCTATGTCGTTGACCTCGCCAAGGCTCACGTAGCGGCGATGGCTCGTGTGCTCGACCAGGAAACTGAACCTATCGAGTACTTCAACATCGGTACTGGTAATGGTAACTCAACCCTCGAAATCGTTGAGACCTTCGAAAAGGCTACTGGCGTGAAGTTGAACTGGAAGTATGGTCCTCGTCGTGAGGGTGACATCGAGAAGATTTGGGGCGACTGCAGCAAGGCAAACAAGGTGCTCGGTTGGAAGGCTGAGGCTAAGTTGGAGGATGTCTTGGCTTCTGCCTGGAAGTGGCAGGAGAAACTCCGTGCCGACGGCATTATGTAAATCATTTATTTTAAATAATCTTAAAAGTAGAACGTTGCTAGTACAATGTTCTACTTTTTTTGTTATTTTTGCATTTGAATTAATTCGTTATACGATTTGCAAATGTAAATGTAATTTTATGAGAAAAACTATACTCAATATATTATTGGCAACGGCAATGGTGATGGGGGCTTCTACCACCATGCACGCAGACCCTATCGTCGAGGTCAATTCCATTGACTTCAATCATGTGGGTGTGACCTATTCTAATGGTGTGCTCCATGTAACGGGAGCCGCAGGTTTGGTTGTGTCAGTATATAACATTGTAGGACAGAAAGTGTATGAGTGTAAGCTCGATTCCAATGATAAGCGCATCGAACTTTCCCTTCCTTCCAATTGCTATATCGTGAAGGTGGGAAGTATGGCTCGCAAGATAAGTGTCAAACGATAAAGAAGCATCTACCTGAAGAGTGAAAACGTTTAGGTTTATCATTGTACTTTTCTTTTCTCTTATTTTCTTCTCGGCTTGTCGAGAAAAGAATGTCTGTACGACGGCGCATGTTACCTTGGAAGATTATGATTCTTTCAAGGTAGATGAGTATGCGACCTACTCTCATCGGGTACGTGCTGTCATTGATAGCATGATCAGGAATGATAAGGATGAGTTGACGGCTGACTTTCGTACTCGAAGCTATTACTTGCATGAGGGTGATTTCCTATGGGTCAATCGCCATGGCGTGACGACTCAAGCCGATACGCTCTTGGAATATCTTCGCCAAGTGAAGGACATGGGATTTTCGCTTAAGCGATTCTGTGTGAAGGACATAGAGGAGAATCTTCAGCGAATGAGAAACCTGGACTTCGATGAAAAGCACTCTATCAATCAGGTGTTGGGATGCTTGGAGTACCAACTCACCAAGGCTTACTTGCGCTATTCGGCTGGTCAGCGATTCGGTTATCTTAACCCTACCTACCTTTTCAATAGGATAGATACCTTGAAGCCCAACAGACCTGATACCATCAAGCGGGCTGTAAGATACCGAGGCTTGTTTGATGTCAAGATGGAACATGCTGGGCAACAATTCTTTGTCTTAGCCTTGCGCAAGATAACCACCGATTCCGTGCCAGCGTTCCTACGAGATATACAACCGAAAAGTCCTTTCTATCTCGCACTTCTCGATGATTACAAGACAGGTGAAGGTGACAAAGCTTGGCGAGCTAGGGTGTGGTGCAATATGGAGAGAAGCCGTTGGCGTCTTGCCGATTCTCCAGACAAGCACAAGCGATATGTGTTGGTGAACATTCCATCGTTTCATCTGATGGCGGTCGATAACATGGATACTCTCTCGATGCGCATCGGATGTGGTAGTTATGCCACCAAGACGCCGCTCTTGACGAGTGCCATCAAGCGTATGGATGTCAATCCGAAATGGATCGTGCCACGAAGCATCGTGGAGAAAGATATGATACATTACTTCAGCCGTTCGTATTGTGAACGTCGTGGGTTCTACGTGATGGATCGCTCTACGGGCAAGGAGGTGGATATGAATCTCGTGCATCGTGGCATGTTGCTCGACAAGCAGTACGCTATCGTGCAACGAGGAGGAAAGGGCAACAGCCTCGGCAGACTCATCTTCAGATTCGACAATAATTTCTCCGTCTATCTGCATGATACGCCGAGCCGTGATTTCTTCAACCAGACAGATCGAGGTGTATCGCATGGTTGCGTGAGAGTGGAAAAGCCATTTGAGTTGGCAAAGTTCATCCTGAAAGACAAGGATGAGAAGTTCTTCGAGAACCTCAACTATTGTATGACTGCCGATTCTCTCACCGAGAAAAAACGTATCATCGGTTCGGTGAAGGTGAAACCAGCGTTGCCACTCTTCCTCACATATTATACGCTCTATCCGCTGAATGGAGAGAAAAAGTCGGGGTGGGTGAGCTACCCTGATGTGTATGGATACGACAAGGTAATCTACGATTTCTTGATGAGAAATTATCGCTGATAACTGCGATGATATAAAGAGAACAACATAAGATTTTGAAAAGAGAACATGATAAGTGACAAAGAACTAGTTAGCCTGCTCTGTGACCCTACAACTCGTAGCGAGGGGTTCTCGGCGATGGTGCGCCAGTATAGTGAACAGCTATACTGGAAGGTTCGTCATATCGTTCTCAACCATGATGATACTGATGATGTTCTTCAGAATACCTTCCTCAAGGCATGGAAGAGTCTCGATACCTTTCAGGGAAAATCCTCTATCAGTACTTGGCTCTATCGCATCGCCATCAACGAGTCGCTTGATTTTCTGAGGAAGCAAAAGACGGCTAGCAGCATCAGTGCCGATGAGGATATGAGTGTCGCCAACAAACTCCTGGCAGACGAGTACTTCGATGGGGATGAGATGCAAGCCCTCTTGCAAGAGGCGGTGGCACAACTGCCGGATGTGCAGAAGACCGTGTTTACGATGAAGTATTATGATGAGATGAAATATTCGGAAATCAGTAGCGTCTTGCATACGACGGAAGGAGCGCTCAAGGCATCTTATCATCTCGCCGTCAAGAAAATAACAGAATATTTTGCACGTAGGGGTTAAACCTTTGCAATAGTGAAACGTCACATTATTATAAAAAAGAAATAGGATTATGTTGAAGGAAGAAAAAATACTGAAAGATAAGTTTGGTACGGCGAATCATTTCACGGTGCCAGAGGGTTATTTCGACTCCTTTGCAGAAAAGTTGATGGAGAGCTTGCCTGCCCCAGAACCTCAGGTGATAGAGATGCGGGCTGCTTCTTGGTGGTCTCGCTTACCTTTGCGCAAGATAGCTGTCGCGGCTAGTGTTGCTGCGGTGGTAGGCTTAGGCTCGCTGTTCTTTACTCATCAGCAAGCTAGTCAGCAGCCAGAGATGGCGCATGTCAATTTGGTGGAGCGTGTGTCAAGCAATGATGAGAACAGATCGTTTGACGTGATGGCTGACTATGCCATGATTGATAACCAGGACATTTACGCTTCTCTAGCGGCTGGATTGTAGTAGCAAACTTAAATAACTAAAATCAATGATAAGAAGAAATTGCGATTTGCGTGGAGTGAGCCATTTAAGAAGATGGGTACTTTCACTATTGATAATGATGGTGGTGATGGGTGTGAATGCCCAACCTCCCAAGAAACGCCCACCATTCAATCCTGCCAAGTTTGAGGCTGACTTGGAAAAATACATCGCCACTCACGCCTGTCTGTTGCCATCTGAGTCTGCAAAGTTTTTTCCTGTCTATAGGGAGATGATGAAGAAGCAACGCATGATGTTTGGCGAGATGCGCAAGTTCAGGGAGTTCACGCCTCGTGACAATGCGGGATGTGCCGAGTCGATTCGCCGACTGGACGAGCTCGATATTCGGATGAAACAACTGCAGCAGGAAT
>FR893288.1:12668-57607 GCA_000436035.1 Prevotella sp. CAG:732
AGCAGGAATATCATTCTCGATTTATGACCATTCTGCCTGCCAAGAAGGTGCTGAGCATCATCAAGGCAGAGGAACAATTCCATCGACAGATATTCAAGAAGATGAGATAGCATCGCAGCAGCAGACATCCTGAGAATGGACGGAAAAGCATAGACAATAACAGTAAAATCAATCGCAAAAGTATTATTATGAAATATTTTTGCGATTTTTTTTTGTTCTTTCCCCAATTTGTTGTAATTTTGCACATCAGAAATCATATATATAATATAATAATGTATAGAACGAATACTTGTGGAGAGCTTAGACTCTCTGATGCAGGCAAGGAAGTAACGCTTGCAGGATGGGTTCAGCGCTCACGTAAGATGGGTGGTATGACCTTCGTCGATGTACGTGACCGTTATGGTATCACCCAGATTGTCTTCAATGAGGCAGACAATAAGGAATTGTGCGACGCAGCCAACAAGTTGGGTCGTGAATTTTGTATCCAGGTTAAGGGTGTGGTAAGCGAGCGCCAGAGCAAGAATCCTAAGATGGACACTGGCGACATTGAGATTCTCGCCAAGGAACTCAATGTGCTTTCTCAGAGCTTGACTCCTCCTTTCACTATAGAGGACAACACCGATGGTGGCGACGATATTCGTATGAAGTATCGTTATCTCGACTTGCGCCGTCCTAGCGTACGCAAGAACCTTGAGTTGCGTCACCGCATGACCATTTTGATCAGAAATTTCCTCGACAACTATAACTTCATGGAGGTGGAGACACCTATCCTGATTGGTAGTACTCCAGAAGGCGCACGCGATTTCATCGTTCCTTCTCGTATGAACCCAGGACAGTTCTATGCTCTTCCTCAGAGTCCTCAGACCTTGAAGCAGCTCTTGATGGTGGCTGGCTTTGACCGTTACTTCCAGATTGCCAAGTGCTTCCGTGATGAGGACCTTCGTGCTGACCGTCAGCCTGAGTTTACTCAGATTGACTGCGAGATGAGTTTCGTTGACCAGGATGATGTCATCAACCTCTTCGAGGAGATGGCTCGTCACTTGTTCAAGGAGATTCGTGGCGTAGAGCTTCCTAAGCTCCAGCAGATGACTTGGCATGAGGCTATGAAGCGTTTCGGTAGCGATAAGCCAGACTTGCGTTTCGGTATGGAGTTCGTAGAGTTGAAAGATGCTTTCACAGGCAAGGGTAGCTTCTCTGTATTCGATGAGGCTAAGTATATCGGTGGTATCTGTGTTCCTGGTTGCGCTGACTATAGCCGCAAGCAGCTCAACGAGTTGACCGACTTCGTGAAGCGTCCACAGGTAGGTGCCAAGGGCTTGGTATATATCAAGTACAATGCTGATGGCACTGTGAAGAGTAGCATCGATAAGTTCTACTCTCCAGAGGAACTCGCTGAGATCAAGACCGTGATGGGTGCCAAGGATGGCGACCTCGTCTTGATTTTGAGTGGTGATAATGCCAACAAGACACGTATCCAGTTGTGCTCTTTGCGTCTGGAGATGGGCGATCGTTTGGGTCTCCGTGACAAGAACGTGTTCAAGTGCTTGTGGATTATCGACTTTCCTCTCTTCGAGTGGAGTGATGAGGAGCAGCGCTTGATGGCTACTCACCATCCATTCACTATGCCAAATCCTGACGATATTCCATTGCTCGATGAGCATCCTGAGCAGGTGCGTGCCAAGGCTTACGACTTCGTATGTAATGGTATCGAAGTAGGTGGTGGTTCTTTACGTATTCACGATACTCAGTTGCAGGAGAAGATGTTCGAGGTGCTCGGTTTCACTCCAGAGCGTGCCGAGGCTCAGTTTGGTTTCTTGATGAACGCCTTCAAGTATGGAGCACCACCTCACGCAGGTCTTGCTTTCGGTTTGGATCGTTTCGTCAGCATCATGGCTGGTCTCGATAGCATCCGTGACTGCATCGCATTCCCTAAGAACAACTCTGGTCGTGACGTCATGCTCGATGCACCATCTGCCGTAGATCAGAAACAGTTGGATGAATTGGAAATCAAGCTTGACTTGAAAGCTTAATAAAATATTGTGCCGCATTTCTTGATTTAAGTCAAGAAATGCGGCACTTTTGTGTTTGTCGCAATAGATTTTTCTGAAAAAATACTAAATAATCAGATTATATTTGTAATTTTGCTGACGAATACAAAGGGAGTTCGCTTTGGTGGCGTACTTTGATACGTCTCTCAGCGTTCGTTCTGACAAGAAACTCCTAATATATTATTAATATACTTTAAAAATGGTAGAAAAAAAAGCAACAACAAAGACAGCAGCCAAGAAGACTGCTACTAAGGCTCCTGCAGCTAAGAAGGCTCCAGCAGCTAAGAAGACAACAGATAAGAAGGAAGTAGTTTTCCTGAACGCTGAGAACGCAGGTTTCAGAGCTGGTGACGTTTACCAGGTTTTGGCAGCATCTGAGAAGGCTCTTTCTCTCGCAGAAGTAGCAAAAGCAGCTAACATTTCAGTAGAGGATGCACTCCTCGGTATTGGTTGGCTTCTCAAGGAAGGTAAGATTAAGGACGAGGACAACAAGGTTGCGCTCGCTTAATTCTTTCTTACAATCATAAGGAGCTGCGACACTCTTCTAAGAAATAGTGTCGCAGCTTTTTGTTTCTTATGACAGTTGCGTCTGCACTGTCGTCCTTAACGTCTAGCATGAACTTTGACAATGAGATTTTAAGGGTCTTGACTTTGGCTGGTTCCAAAGGACTGAAGACCGAAAAGGTGGCTCGCCACGTATTCAATGCTTGTAATTCAATGTTTACTCCATTGAACTACAAGGATGTTCATGCCTATGTATCCCAATTTCTTATCAAGTGTTCCAAGGATGCTCTTTCTGTCATTGAGAAAGGGGAGGGACATGGTATCTATCGCATCAACTTCAGTAACCAAAAGGCCCAGCAGCTCCTTTTGAAATTCTCTCCTCATGATGAGGGGAGCGATAAGTCTGAGGAGGACGCTCTTGAGTTGAAGGAGCAAGGTCCTTCTTTGTTTGACTAAGCATTGTTCCTTTTTTTTCTCAAAATATACCCAGTTTTTTTCAGTGAATAATTTTTTTTAGGGGGAAATAGTCGCTCGTGCGTAATATATAATAAAGAAGTAACTATAAAACGAACGATTATGGCTAGAAGATATTTACTAGGTTTTGATGTCGGTTCCAGCTCAGTGAAAGCTTCATTGACCGACGTAGAGAGTGGTGAAATTGCAGCATCAGCTTTTTATCCTGATCACGAGGCACCTATCATGGCTGTCAAGGCTGGTTGGGCAGAGCAAGACCCTCAGATGTGGTGGGAGAATGCTAAGTTGTCGCTCAAGAAAATCATGGCAGAGACAGGTGCCAAGGGCGAGGACATCCTTGCCATCGGTATCTCTTATCAGATGCATGGCTTGGTATGCGTGGACAAGAATCAGCAAGTGCTTCGCCCAAGTATCATCTGGTGTGACTCTCGCGCCGTGCCTTATGGCGAGAAAGCTTTCCACGACTTGGGTGAGGATTTGTGCTTGAGAAACTTGCTCAACTCTCCAGGTAACTTTACCGCTTCCAAGTTGGCATGGGTCAAGGAGAATGAGCCAGAGCTCTTCGACAAGATTGACAAGATTATGTTGCCAGGCGACTACTTGGCTATGAAACTCTCTGGCGAGGTGAAGACGACCATCAGCGGTCTTTCCGAGGGAATGATGTGGGACTTTGCTGCCAAGCAACCAGCTAAGTTCTTGTTGGATTACTTCGGCTTCGATGAGAGCATGATCGCTGATGTAGTACCTACTTTCTCTGTTCAGAGTGTCGTGTCAAAGGCTGCTGCTGAAGAGCTGGGACTTAAGGAGGGCACACCTATTTCATATCGTGCCGGTGACCAGCCAAACAATGCAGTCAGCTTAAATGTGTTCAACCCTGGTGAAATCGCTAGTACAGCTGGTACGTCAGGTGTGGTTTATGGTGTCTTGGGTGATGTCAACTATGACCCTAAGAGCCGTGTCAATACATTTGCTCATGCCAACTACACCACAGATCTCGACCGCCTGGGTGTTCTCCTCTGCATCAATGGAACGGGTATCTTGAATGCTTGGGTACATCGCAATGTAACTCCTGACGTAAGTTATGCTGATATGAACGACTTGGCTACCAGCGTGCCAATCGGCAGTGAGGGTGTTAAGATTATTCCATTTGGAAATGGTGCGGAGCGTGTGCTTCAGAACCAAGAGGTGGGTTGCTCTATCCGTGGTGTCAACTTCAACAAGCATAATCGTGCTCACATCGTGCGTGCTGCTCAGGAAGGCATCGTCTTCAGTTTCTGCTATGGTATGGAAATCATGCAGCAGATGGGTATGGACATCAAGAAGATTCACGCAGGAAAGGCAAATATGTTCCTCAGTCCTTTGTTCCGTGATACATTGGCAGGTGTGAGTGGTGCTACTATCGAACTCTATGAGACCGATGGTAGTGCGGGTGCTGCCAAGGGTGCAGGTATCGGTGCAGGAATCTACAAGGATCACGATGAGGCATTCGCAACCCTGAAGAAACTTGCTGTTATAGAGCCAGACGAGGCAAACCGTTCTGCTTACTTGGAGGCTTACGCTCAGTGGAAGAAAGAATTGAAATCCGTTGTCGAAGGATAAACTGACTTTTGAAGTGCTTATCCGATCTTCGCCAATGAGTCTTCTGATGGGCACTCGAAGTTAAAACAGAATGATTATGCAACTTTTGCATTAAAAATAGATAGGGCAGGGAAAATTCCCTGCCCTAAATTTGTTTGATTAGTTTTTTTTTGCTACCTTTGCGCATTATTAAGTAAAAATAATTAGTTTATGGCTAACAATAATAATCACTTGGTCATTATGGCTGGTGGAGTAGGCAGTAGATTTTGGCCTATGAGCACCGAGGATAAACCAAAGCAGTTTATCGATGTGCTGGGAACTGGACGTTCATTACTTCAGCTCACCTTCGATCGTTTTGAGGGAGTGTGCTCTCCTGAGAACGTGTGGGTGGTGACAAACAAGAAATATGCAGACTTGGTACATGAGCAGTTGCCTGAGATACCCGAAAGCAATATCCTCAAGGAACCATGTCGTAGAAATACGGCTCCTTGTGTGGCATATATCAGTTGGCGCATCAAGGAGAAGGATGCCAAGGCAAATATTGTCGTGACTCCTTCTGACCATATCGTTACTAACTGCAATGAGTTCCGACGTGTCATTACTTTTGCCTTGAAGTTTACTGGCGAGACTGATAGCATTGTGACATTGGGTATGAAGCCTACTCGTCCTGAGACGGGATATGGTTATATCCAGGGAGACTTGAGCATACCTTCTGCACGTAACAAGGAAATCTATCGTGTCGATCAGTTCCATGAGAAGCCAGCTCTTGAGACTGCCATGAAGTACATCAAGGATAAGAATTTCTTCTGGAATGCCGGCATCTTCATCATGAGTGCGGCTACTATCGTCAATGCTTTCCGTGTGTATCAGCCAGGCATCGCCAAGATATTCGAGAGCATGCGTAGCATCTATGGCACAGACAAGGAGCAGGAACAGGTGGATTTGAAATATCCTGAGTGTGAGAATATTTCCATCGACTATGCGATCATGGAGAAAGCTGAGGAAATATTCGTGTTCCCAGCCGACTTCGGTTGGAGCGACTTGGGTACCTGGGGAAGTTTGCTGATGCAATCTCATAGAGACTTGAATGGAAATGCTACCATTGGTAATAATATCCAGATGATAGAGTCGAAGAACAATATTGTGCATACACTCGGTGAGAAGAAAGTCGTTATCCAAGGACTCGATGGCTATATCGTGGCAGAGGAAGATGGCACACTCTTGATTTGTAAGATGAGCGAAGAGCAGCGCATCAAGAGTTTTTCTGGATTGAATTGATCATATCTTGGTAGAATTTCAGTTATATAATCAAAAAAGACGTACTCGCAAATAATCGAGTACGTCTTTTTTATGATTTGTTGCTGGTGTTTTCAGTGCAAGCTGAACTCATCACCAACCATTACTTATTCTTTTTCAATCCCTTGTAAGCCAAGAATGCTACGACGATGGCAACGAGTGCTAAGATGATGTAGCCCAGCTCATGACTGTATTTCAGTGCTTGCTGATATACATCGTTGGTGGTCTTGTAGTCGGTGTAATGGTAGATGCCCCAACCTATGAAAGCCAAGACGGTGTTCCAAACTCCCGCACCGATGGTGGTGAAGAGGAGGAATTTGCCTACGTGCATACCCGACAAACCAGCAGGGATACTAATCAACTGTCTTACGGCAGGTACCAGTCTTCCAAAGAAAGTGGATGCAGCTCCATGCTCACGGAAGAAGTTCTCTGCTTTCTCTACGGCAGGACGATCTATCAAACACATATGACCGATACGGCTATCTGCAAAGCGATAAATGATAGGGCGACCCAACCATTTTGCAATGTAGTAGTTGATGAGTGCACCGATGTTTGCACCGACTGTCGCAAAGACAATCACCAAGACGAAGTTTAATCCACTATTAGGATCCATTGCCTTCCATGCAGCTGGAGGCACGACCACTTCTGATGGGAAAGGGACAAATGAACTCTCGATAGCCATAAACAAGGTGACGACCCAGTAGTTCAAATTGTCCAATATCCAAAGAAACAATTCTGCGGAATTCATGATTCTTGTTTGTTTCTATGTTCTAGATTACTTGTTCTGTTTAGCCCAAGCATCCTTCAAGCCCACAGTCTTGTTGAAGATAGGCTTCTCGTTGGTAGAGTCGAGGTCTGCCATGAAGTAGCCGATGCGCTGGAACTGGAGATACTCGCCTGGCTTCTTGCTAGCAGCATACTCTTCCACATAACAGTTGGTGAATACGTGCAAGCTCTCAGGGTTGAGCAACTCTCTGAAGTCACGCTCGTCTGCAGATGGATTCTCGATGTTGAACAAGCGGTCGTACTCACGAACCTCAGCCTTTACGCAGTGGTCGGCAGATACCCAGTGGAGAGTACCCTTCACCTTGCGGTTGGCACCTTCCATGCCGCTCTTGCTGGTAGGGTCGTACTCAGCCTGAATCTCGATGACGTTGCCATTCTCATCCTTGGTGCAGCCTGTACACTTCACGATGTAAGCGTTCTTCAATCTAACCTCCTTGCCTGGAGTCATACGGAAGAACTTCTTAGGAGCATCCTCCATGAAGTCGGCACGCTCTATCCAAAGATTCTTGGAGAAAGTGATGGTATGTGTACCATCTGCCTCGTTCTCTGGGTTGTTGATAGCTTCCATCTCCTCGCTCTGTCCGTCAGGATAGTTGGTGATGACGAGCTTCACTGGGTTGAGTACTGCGCTCACACGGCAAGCCTTCTTGTTCAAGTCCTCACGTACTGAAGCCTCCAAGAGAGCCATGTCGTTGAGGGCATCAAACTTGGTGTAACCGATGCTGTCGATGAACATGCGGATGCTTTCAGGTGAGTAACCACGACGACGCATGCCGCAAAGTGTCGGCATACGAGGGTCATCCCAACCATTGACCAAGTGCTCATCTACGAGTGTGTGCAACTTGCGCTTGCTCATCACGGTGTAGGTGAGGTTCAAGCGGTTGAACTCTATCTGTCGTGGACGGTTGTCGTTCAATACGTCAGCTGTGCCATCCATCTCCTTCAAGAAGTCAACAAACTTGTCGTAGAGAGGACGGTGAGGCACGAACTCCAATGTACAGATGGAGTGGGTGACACCCTCGAAGTAGTCGCTCTGTCCGTGGGCGAAGTCATACATAGGATATGCGTGCCACTTGGTACCAGTGCGGTGGTGAGGAGTCTGGATGATACGATACATGATAGGGTCACGGAAGTGCATGTTAGGATTAGCCATGTCGAGCTTGGCACGGAGCACCATGCTACCTTCCACTGCCTCAGGAGTGTTCATCTTTTCGAAGAGAGCGAGGCTCTCCTCCACAGGGCGGTCACGATATGGGCTAGCTGTACCTGGAGTGGTAGGCGTACCCTTCTGTGCAGCGATCTCCTCAGCGGTCTGCTCGTCGATGTAAGCATGACCCTTCTTGATCATCCAAACGGCAAACTCCCACAACTTCTCGAAATAGTCGGAAGCGTAATAGATGTTGCCCCACTTGAAGCCAAGCCACTGGATGTCTTGGAGGATATTCTCTACGTATTCGTTGTTTTCCTTGCTAGGGTTTGTATCATCAAATCGGAGGTTGCAAACTCCGTTGTATTTCTCAGCGACACCGAAGTCCATGCAGATGGCTTTGGCATGACCGATATGAAGATAGCCATTAGGCTCTGGCGGGAAACGGGTCTGGATGCGACCGCCGTTCTTTCCCTCCTTGAGGTCTTCTTCTACAAATTGTTCTACGAAGGAGAGGCTCTTTTTCTCCTCGTTCATGTTTTCTTCATTAACTGCCATATCTTTTCTTTTGCGTTATTTTGTTATTGATGGGTGCAAAGATACAAAGTTTTTTGCGTATATCGGTTATTTTTAGGGCGAAATTTACTATTTGATACCTCTTTCGTTGAGTGCCTTGCTGTATCGGGCTGCATTTTGCAGATGCTCTTGGTAGGTACGAGCGAAATTGTGGGTTCCGCTGAAGTCTTCCTTGGCACACATATAGAGGTAGTCGTGATGCACGTGATTCAGCACTGCATCGATGCCCGCGATGGATGGAATACGGATAGGCCCTGGAGGCAAACCGGTATTCTTATAGGTATTGTAAGGACTGTTGATATGCAAGAGATTGTTGTAGATTCTCTTGAGTTCAAACTTCTTCCAAGCGAACTTGATGGTTGGGTCGGCTTGCAGAGGCATACCGTTAGGGTACTCGGCATCACGGAAGGTGAGTCGGTTGTAATACATGCCAGCCACCATCGGTTTCTCGGCGTTGTTGGCTGTCTCCTCATCCACGATGCTTGCCAGGGTGATCACCTGGTTAGGCGTGAGGTTCATGTTCTTCGCCTTTTCCGTGCGCTCGAAGTTCCAGAACTTCTTGCTTTCCTTCTGCATACGGTCGAGGAGTTTTTCGAGAGATACATTCCAATAAATATCGTATGTGTTAGGGATGAACATACAGGCGATGGTGGCGGTATCATAGCCGTACTTCTCGCAGGTTGCCTCATCATAGAGTGCACGACTGATGGTGGCACTGTCCAGCATGAGTTTCTTGCTGAGTTCGGCAGCCAACTTGTCCATGGTTCTCACCGAAGGAACAGTGAGGTTGACAGGCGATTGCAATCCATTCTTCAGATGACGCCAAGTCTTGAGAGCGCCTTCACCCGGATTGATGGCATAGCGACCGGTGCGGATATGCTCGGCATAACTGGAATGCTGGGTAAAGGTATGAAAAGCCTGGAAAGGGATGTTGTTGGCGATAGGGCGCAACTTGTTATACACTGAGTCGATGTTGTCGTCTTCGTCAATATATACATATTGAGTCTTTGAGCTTTTCGAAAAGGATGAAAAGCAATACAGGAACACTAAGCCAATAGCGATCAATAAGCAGGCTCCTGCGCCATAGATGTAGAGCTGATAAGCTTTCTTTTTCATTGTGCTTTCTTCTTGTTTAAATAATAATGGTGCAAAAGTACACTAAATATGGCAAACTGCCAAATATTGGCATTAAAAATAGGTTAATTCTTTTTACTATTCCTTGTTGCTCTCTACAATTTTCAGTAACTTTGCGCCGGATTTTAAAATATGATACAGAATCATGGAAAAGAATGTAACATGCGATTCAATGACACAGAATGAAAAAGGATGGGAAGTCCAGTTCAATTACGACACGTATGTATTTGACTTGGATGGTACCTTGCTTTCTACTCTCGGCGATTTGGCTGCAAGCTGCAATCATGCCTTGCGTGCCAATGGGATGCCAGAGCGAACGATAGATGAGGTAAGAAGATTTGTGGGTAACGGTGTCAAGAAATTGATGGAGCGTGCCATCCCTGGCGGGTTGGACAATCCGCTCTTTGAGAAGACCTTTGCTGATTTCCGTCAGCATTATATGCACCATAATTTGGATACCACTTGTCCTTATCCTGGAGTGATGGAAATGCTGGAGAGTCTGCGTAGCCGTGGCAAGAAAGTGGCTGTGGTCAGCAATAAGTTCTATGCGGCTACCCAAGCCTTGTGCAAGCATTTCTTTGGCGACTTGGTGGATGTGGCGATAGGAGAGCGTGAGGGCATCCGCAAGAAACCGGCTCCCGATACCGTGAACGAGGCGCTTGCCCAAATGAACGTGGGGAAGGAAAGAGCCGTCTATATCGGCGATAGCGATGTGGATATCATGACAGCTAACAACTGTGGTATGCCTTGTATCAGTGTGCTTTGGGGATTCCGCGACTATGACTTCTTGGTAGGGCACGGCGCTACCATCTTTGTCACGTCGCCTTTGCAGTTGAAATGATGAAGCGGAAAAATAAAAAGTATTTGCTTAAGAGCCTATGTGCTCTATAGCAAATACTTTTTATGGTTCATATCCAAAGCTCATGATGTACTCCGCCCGAAGGAGTCTCGCAATCACAACGTATGCTTTTCTACGAAGTCCAATACTACATTCTTGTACGATTCCGAGATAGGAATGCCAGTCTCACCTTAATACAACTTTGACTTGTCGGTGTAGTCAAACAAGTCGAAGTTGGCGATAAACGAACGGTGGATTCTCTTGAACTTATTTTTGGGAAGTTGCTCTTCCAATTTGCGCATGTTCATCAGTGTGATGACGTTCGGCTTGTTGTTGAGGTGGAACTTCACGTAGTCTTTCACGCACTCCACGAAGAGAATGTCATCAAAGTTGATGCGGATGTATTTGTAGTCGCTCTTCACAAACATATAGCCGTCTCTTCGGATAGGGTCTGCTCCCTCCACGTCGCACATATAGTTCTTGATCCTCTCCACGCAAGCCTCGAAGTTGTTGTAGCTGACAGGCTTGAGCAAGTAGTCGAAACCGCCCGACTTATAACCGTCTATGGCATACTCGGTGAAAGCCGTCACGAAGACGATCTTGGTAGTCTTAGGCAACATCTTGGCAAGTTCCAAGCCGCTCAGTCGTTGCATACGAATGCCTAGAAACAGCAGGTCGATGGTGTTGTCTCTAAATCCCTTCATAGCATCCACTGCATCTGTGTAGCCACCTGTCAAGTGCAGGTAGGATAGCTGTCCTATGTAATCTGTAAGGGTGGCAACCGACTCTGGGTCGTCGTCAACTATTGCGCAATTTATCTTCATGATTATACAATATAAAAAATGCTTTCATTGTTGCAATAACGCAATGAAAACATTTTTATTGTAAATATTTGCTACGAAAAGAAGAATATAATTCTCGACTTGTAGTGATTTTATTCCTATTTATTCATATCGGATAGCCTCGATAGGGTCGAGTCGAGCCGCCTTCTTGGCAGGATACCATCCGAAGAATACACCGGTAAATGTACATACCGCAAAGCTCATGATGATGCTCCAAGGTTCTATCTGCGTAGCCACATGCAGGAACTGCTGGAGTGATACCGATATACTCACTCCCAGGATGACGCCGATGATACCACCCGTCACACTGAGCAATATCGCCTCTATCAAGAACTGGTTGAGGATGTCCACGCCCCTGGCTCCCACACTCATGCGAAGACCTATCTCACGGGTTCGCTCAGTAACGCTCACGTACATGATGTTCATGATACCGATACCACCCACGATGAGCGAGATACCTGCCACACTGCCCAAGAGGATAGTGATGGTGGACATGGTGGAGTTCATCATACTGGAGATTTCTTCCTGCGAACGGATATTGAAGTCGTCCTCATCGCCCTCGGTGGTTTCCGTAGCATCCTTCAACTTGTGGGTGCGGCGGAGTATCTGGCTGATTTGGTCTTGTGCCGGTTCTGATGCTTCCTCGGTGATGGCGGAGCAGACGATTTCGCTGAGATAGGTCTGCGCCAAGATACGTTTCATCACAGTGGTGTAAGGGGCGAGCACCAGGTCGTCCTGGTCCATACCCATACTGTTGTAACCCTTCTTCTGAAGAACGCCGATGACACGGAATGGGATGCTATTGAAACGGACCACCCTTCCAATAGGGTCGCTGCCGTCTGGGAAAAGATAATCGACTACCGTCTGCCCCAAGATACATACCTTCGCAGCCGCCTTGATGTCAGTGTCGGTGAACATCTCGCCGTCTGCTATCTTGAGTTGACGGATAGTCAGATAATCTTGGTTTACTCCATAGATGCTACTCTGGGTATTGTTGTTGCCATTGATCCATTGTCCGTTGCTGCTCACTGTAGGTGAGATGGCGGAGATATAATTACATTCATCCTTGATGGCTTGGTAGTCGGTTTGCTTCAAGGTCTCCATGGAGGAGGCATCTTGTCGCACGCCGCCACGCATGTCGGCACCCGGGTGAATCATAATCATATTGGATCCCATCTCGGCGATGTTGGCCTTGATGCTTGCCTTACTTCCCTGACCGATGGCAAGCATAGTAATCACGGAGGCGATACCGATGATGATGCCGAGTGCCGTCAGGAAGGAACGCATCTTGTTGGCTGCGATCGCACGGATGGCTATTTTGAAAAGATTCTGATAATTCATCCTAATTCTTAATTAAAAAGATTATTCGTCCGTATTCTTAGGCAGTGCAGCGAGTCCTTCGGCAGCCGAGAGGATGTGGTCGTTGTAGGAGTCGCTGATGATATGTCCGTCTCGCAGTTCGATGTTGCGACTGGAATACTTGGCGATGTCGGGGTTGTGGGTCACGAAGATGATGGTGCGTCCCTCGGCGTGTAACTTCTGGAAGAGCACCAAGATCTCGAAACTCGTTCGGGTGTCCAGGTTACCCGTAGCCTCATCTGCGAGGATGACAGCAGGGTCGTTGACCAGGGCACGGGCGATGGCGACACGTTGCATCTGACCACCCGACATCTGGTTGCTCTTGTGATAGAGGCGTTCCCCCAATCCCACAGCCTTCAAGGCTTCGATGGCTCTGCGCTTTCTCTCCTCCGTACCTACCGACGTATTGTACATCAAAGGCAGTTCTACGTTCTCCACGCTTGTCGTCTTCGGCAACAAGTTGTAGTTCTGGAAGATGAATCCTATCTTGCGATTTCTGAGGATGGCTCTGTCGTTGCGTGACATCGTGCGCACGCTGACCCCATCCAAGTAATATTCGCCGCTGGAAGGTGTGTCGAGACAACCCAACTGGTTGAGAAGAGTAGATTTACCGGAACCCGACTTACCCATGATGGTGACAAACTCACCCTCGTATATCTTGAAGCTCACTCCCTTGAGGGCATGAACGACCTCATCGCCCACCAGGAAGTTACGCTTCACATTGTCGAGTTCGATGACCACCTTCTTCCCATTGTTATCTTTTGAATCAGTCATCATTTCTTGTTGTTTATTCGATGTCTATCATGCCTTCACTTCATCTGACAGCTGAAATGTAGTGTGATTACACCTTATTATATATTATAACTTTACTTCTTCTTTCTAGGACCAGGACCGCTGATGAGTCCTTGGCTCTGCTGCTGGTCATCATCTGTTTCAGGCACATTGACCACAATCTCAGTGACGATGCTCTGACCAGCCTTTACACCGCTGATAATCTGGGTGTGGGTGGCATCGCTCTGTCCGATGTTGACAGGATGTGCGGTCAAGGTCTTGTCATTGAGAGTCCAAACCTTGTTCTTGCCCTTGCAATCTACGATCTTCATGTCCTTGCCCACAGTCTCCTTGGTAGGAGTGAAGCGGAGAGCCTTGTTAGGTACGCTGAGCACGTTAGGCTGTTCCTTGGTGAAGATGGTGACGTTGGCTGTCAAACCCGGTTTCAATTTGAGGTCGGCGTTAGGGGCACTGATCACTACCTCATAGGTAACCACGTTGTTGGTGGTGGTAGCTTCCAAGCGAACCTGCTTTACCACGCCCTCGAAGGTATCGTCAGGATAAGCATCCACGGTGAATGCCACACGGTTGCCCACTGCCACCTCACCTATATCAGCCTCATCCACGTCAGCCACTACCTGCATGTTGGTCAAGTCCTTGGCGATGGTGAACAGCTCAGGGGTGTTGAAGCTGGCAGCCACGGTCTGACCTTCCTCTACGCTCTTCGAAATCACGGTTCCGTCGATAGGCGAAGTGATGGTGGCATAGCCCAAGTTGGTCTGAGCCTTTTGCACGCTCTCCTTGGCAGTAGCCACTTGTTCCTTAGACTGGCGATAGGTGAGAAGTGCATTCTCGTAATCGTCGGCGCTTACCAGTCCTTTCTTGTAAAGCGTCTGGTAACGCTTCATGTTGGCGCTTTGATAACTCAAGTTGCTTTCAGCACTCGCAAGATTGGCCTTGGCGGTGTTGAGCTCGCTGGTCAAGTTGGTCTTGTCCAGTTCGGCAATCACCTGTCCTTTCTTTACGACAGAGTTGTAATCCACGTAAAGCTTGTTGACGATACCGCTCACCTGGGTACCGACGGTCACGCTCGTTACCGCCTCGATGGTGCCAGTGGCAGTGATACTGTTCTGAAGGGTGTGGGTAGCAACTTTCTCTTGCTTGAAGTTGATTTCCTCCTTCTCCTTGCCGCCTGATAGCAACCAAGCGACAATGGCGAGTATGACTACCACAATCATGGCAATCCATACTTTGCTGAAATGTTTCGTTTTCATAAGTTTCTCTCTATAATTCCTTATTATGTGTTTGTTTTCCTTGAAGATATTTCGCTTGTTGGAGTCTTATTCTACTCGTCCTGTCTTGTAGAAATTGAGCATGCCCATATTGAGGAGCGTCAAGTACTTCGACTGCAACTCGTTCTGCTGAGCTTTCAAGAGGTTGTCCTTGCCGGTGCGAAGTTCCACGATGTTCTTCAAGCCGAGTTTAAACTGCTCGCTCAGTAAGTCGTAAGAAGTCTTGGCACTCTCGGTCGAAGTCTTGGCTGCCTTAAACTGGCTCTGGTTGGTGTTGGCTTGCAACCAGTAGTTTTCGATGGTAGAATAGAGCTTCGTCTGCTGGTCTTTGAGGTCAAGCATACTGCTCTGTTTCTGAATGTTAGCCTTGTTGATTGCAGTTTTTGTTGCACGATTGTCACAGATGGGGATGCTGACGCTGATGCCGCCACCTACGCCAAAGTTCTGCTTGATCTGTGAGCCCCATCCATCCTTGTTCATGGAAGTGGTGCTGGTGGAGATTCCGGCATTGGCACTGATGGTAGGCAACTTGCCAGCCTTGGCGATGGCGATATTCAAGTCGCTCTGGTCTATCATGTTCTGGTAGCTCTTGATCTCAGGGCGAGTGTCGAGAGCAGAAGCATAGACGCTGTTCAGGCTAGGGATAGTGCCGAGAGCCTGTGCATCCGAAGCAGTTGGCACCACGATGTCGAAAGCCTCATCATTGGTGATTTGGAGCAACTCCTTGAGTTGTCTCTTGTAGTTCTTTACATTGCTTTCCGATTCCACGATGCTATACTCGTCTTGTGCTCTTTGCGCCGTGAGTTGGGCGAGGTCGGCTTGGCTCATCTTGCCTATCTTGACCATCTCCTTGCCACGTTCCTCATTCTCGAGACTAGACTTGTAGCTCTCCTTGTTGACGTTGATGGCTTCTGTGGAGTAACAGATTTGGATGTAGAGCGTAGCGATTTGCTCTTGCAGGTTTTGGGCTTGGATGGCGGAGTCCAAGGCGGCAGCCTCCGTCGTGAGCTTGTTTAGCTTCACTTGGTTTCTGTTCTTGTTGCCATTCCAAATGGTATAGTTGCCAGCTACCGAATAGGTGCCGTTGTAATAAACCTTGTCGATGGATGACTTGGTGTAGCCATCTCCACTGATGCCGCTAGCCACCCATGGCGTATAGTTGATGTTTTGGCTGGTGCTTGCTTGCAGCGAAGGCAACAGAGCGGCTTTCGACTGGAGGTAGTCTTCTTGCGCACTAGCTTTTTTCAATACCGTCTTCTGCAAAGAGATATTGTTTTCCAGTGCATAGTTGATACAATCTCTCAGCGTCCAGTGTTTGGCTTGCATCCCCAGAGGTGTGGTAGCTATCATCAAGCCAAGCAGTGCTTTTTTCGTTGTCATATTCATATTCGTGATTTTTTGTGATTTTGTCTTTTTAGACGGAACAGCGAGGCAATTAGTTTATTTGCCTAATATTCATTTAACAATCATTTAGTAATAGATACAAAATTAAAAAGGCGTCTTCGCCTAGGGAAAAACTACGCTCCTAGATTCTTTCTCCGTCAGGAAAATTGTGATGGAGAAATATCTAGGAGTGTGATGTTTTATTCGATGGTGATGTACATCGCCTCACTAGTGTCCACTATGACTATCAACAAAAACGTTTGGAAGAACATCATCCAGTTTCTCATCACAGTACTCACTGCTCTCGGCACTGCCTTCGGCGTAACGAGTTGCATGTAGGAAGAAGAGACATCTCAAATGAAGAATAAAAAAAAGCAAGAGATTAGGAGGATGCTCCTTTTCTCTTGCTTTTTTTTGTTGTATATTACTCTTTTAGTAACTTCTAGCGATGATGACGCGAGCCACAGATGGCTTGCCGCTCACCATATCGACACCTGGTGTCTGCTCGTATGCGAAAGGCACGCAACGGATGGTAGCCTGGGTGTCCTCCTTGATCTTAGCCTCGGTCTCGGCAGTGCCGTCCCAGTGGCAGAGGAAGAAACCGCCATCCTTGACACGCTCCTTGAACTCCTCGTAGTTGTCGCACTCATAAACGTGAGCGTCACGATAAGCACGAGCCTTCTCGAATACGTTCTTCTGAATCTCATCGAGCAAGTTCTTCACACGCTCCACGATGCCATCGAAGCTGACGTTCTCCTTCTCCAGGGTATCACGACGCATGATCTCGATGGTGTTGTTCTCCAAGTCACGACCACCCATGGCGAGACGTACTGGTACACCCTTCAACTCATAGTCGGCGAACTTGAAGCCTGGACGCTTGTTGGTGTTGTCGTCATACTTCACGCTGATGCCCAACTCACGGAGCTGGTCGATAACTGGCTGCAACTTGGCTGTGATCTGTGCCAACTGCTCATCACCCTTGTTGATAGGGATGATAACTACCTGGATAGGAGCCAACTTAGGAGGAAGTACCAATCCGTTGTCATCACTGTGTACCATGATGAGAGCACCCATCAAGCGAGTAGATACACCCCAAGAGGTAGCCCAAACGTACTCAGGCTTGTTCTCCTTGTTCAAGTAGGTTACATCGAAACTCTTGGCGAAGTTCTGACCCAAGAAGTGAGAAGTACCGCTCTGGAGAGCCTTGCCATCCTGCATCATTGCCTCGATGGTATAGGTGTTGAGGGCACCAGCGAAACGCTCGGTCTCACTCTTCACACCCTGGAGTACAGGTACGCCCATGTAGTTCTCAGCGAAGTCGGCATATACCTTCAACATCTCCTGTGCCTTAGCCTCAGCCTCTTCCTTGGTAGCGTGAGCGGTATGACCCTCTTGCCACAAGAACTCAGAAGTACGGAGGAAAGGACGGGTACGCATCTCCCAGCGCATCACGTTACACCACTGGTTGCAGAGGATAGGGAGATCACGCCATGAGTGAATCCAGTTCTTATAAGTATTCCAGATGATGGTCTCGGATGTAGGACGGATAATCAATTCCTCATCGAGCTTGGCAGCTGGATCGACATCCACGCTCTTGCCATCCTCTGAAGCCTTCAAGCGATAGTGTGTTACCACGGCGCACTCCTTGGCAAAACCTGCCACGTGCTCTGCCTCACGAGAGAAGAAACTCTTCGGGATGAGGAGAGGAAAGTATGCGTTCTGTACACCTGTCTGCTTAAACATCTTGTCGAGCTGCTGCTGCATCTTCTCCCAGATGGCATAACCGTATGGTTTGATGACCATACAGCCACGTACTGGTGACAACTCAGCAAGGTCAGCCTTTACTACCAAGTCATTGTACCACTGACTGTAGTTGTCAGCACGCTTGGTTAAATTCTTAAGTTCCTTAGCCATTTTGTTATTCTAAATATTGATAATTTCTGATGTTATATATATAATAAGGTATATGTTCCTCCTTTCTCGCCAAATGCTGTCAAGGAGGGATGGGAAAGTGTCGGAATAGGGATTTTCCACCGAAAAATAGGCATATCCCCTTGGCATTTCCACAAATTACCTTTAAATTTGCATGCAAAAATACAAAAAAATATTAGAAAAAACTCCATTATGGAGAAAAAAGACGTATCTTTGCAATGAAATAACAAAATTATAGGAGATTTGATTATGAAAAAGATGAAATTTTCAGTTGCAGCCCTCTCTATGCTGCTCGTTTTGGGAAGTTGTCAAACTAAGACTGGCACTGGTGCCGCTGTAGGTTCTGGAGCTGGTGCTGCCCTCGGTGCCATCGTTGGTGGTTTGTTGAATAATAGCCATCGTGGCACAGGCGCTCTCGTGGGTGCTGCTATCGGTGCTGCTGTTGGTGGTGGTGCTGGTACTTTGATTGGTAAGCACATGGACAAGGTGGCTGAGCAGGCTAAGGCTGTCGAGAATGCCAAGGTGGAGCAGGTGACAGATGCCAATGGTCTTGCTGCTGTCAAGGTGACTTTCGATTCTGGTATTCTCTTCCAGACTAATAAGTTCAACCTCAATGCCAACGCTAAGAACGACTTGGCTAAGTTCTCTCAGGTTTTGAAGAACAACACTGATTGCCAGGTGGATATCCAGGGTTATACCGACAATACGGGTAACGATGGCATCAACTTGCCTTTGAGCGAGAACCGTGCAAAGTCTGTATATAACTACTTGACTTCTTGTGGTGTTGCTGCTGGTCAGTTCAAGAACGTTAGTGGTTTCGGCTCTACTAATCCTGTGGCTGATAACTCAACAGCTGCTGGTCGCCAGGCCAACCGTCGTGTGGAGGTTTACCTCTATGCTTCTCAGGCTATGGTAAATGCTGCCAACAATGGAACGCTTCAGTAAGTGAAGAACGAAGAGTGAAGAATTCTCTTGTTTTTAGACAATAACATTCTATGATTTTAAATAAAATCAGAAATATCATTAAATGGGTGGTGGTGCTGTTTTTCAGTACCACCATTCTTGCTGTTGTAGCCTACCGTTTTATTCCTGTCTATTTTACTCCCTTGATGTTTATCCGCTGCTTCCAACAAGTAGCTGATGGAGAGAGTATTACCCTACATCATCATTGGGTTTCGATGGATAAAATATCTCCTCATATGCCTGTGGCTGTGATGGCGAGCGAAGACTCACGATTCTTGAAACATCATGGCTTTGACTTCAATGCCATCCAGAGTGCAGCCAAGAATAATGCTCGTGGCGGCAAGGTGCATGGCGCCTCCACCATCAGTCAGCAGACTGCCAAGAATGTCTTCCTTTGGCCTGGTCGCTCCTGGACTCGCAAGGGATTTGAGGTGTATTTCACCTTCCTCATTGAGATGATGTGGAGCAAGCAACGTATCATGGAGGTGTATCTCAACAGTATCGAGATGGGCAACGGCATCTATGGCGTGGATGCTGTGGCTGAGTATCATTTCAACAAGAAGGCGCAAGACCTCTTCCGTGGTGAGTGCGCCCTGATAGCTGCCACCTTGCCGAACCCACGTAAGTTTAACTCCCAATATCCGAGTGCCTACATGAAGAAGCGCCAGCACCAGATAGAGCATGAGATGCGCTTCATCCCAGCCTTCCCAAGAGAAGGGGAGGATGTAGATCCAAAGACTGCCGTCGGTGGATATAGGGGGAAGTGATTATTTTGAATTAATAATTTATAATTAATGGGGTAGGGTATAAGGAAGAAAGAGCATTCGTCTTAACTTCTTTAACTCCTTAACTCCACAAGATGTACATGGATTTACTGAACGACTTGAATGAAGCGCAGCGCAAGGCTGTGGAATATATTGATGGACCTTCGTTGGTGATTGCTGGTGCGGGTTCGGGTAAGACGCGTGTGCTTACCTATAAGATCGCTTATCTTTTGCAACAGGGCATGAAGCCATGGAGCATCATGGCTCTTACCTTTACCAATAAGGCTGCCAAGGAGATGAGGGAACGTATCAACCGCCTCGTGGGAGGCGACTTGGCGGCACACCTCTATATGGGCACCTTCCATAGCATCTTCTCTCGCATCTTGAGAGCGGAGGCCGACCATATCGGTTTCAACAACAATTTTACCATCTACGATGAGTCTGACTCCCGTTCTTTGCTCAAGGCTATTATCAAGGAGAAAGGATTCGATGATAAAACCTACAAGCCTGCTGCCGTGCATGCCAAGATTTCGATGGCGAAGAACAATCTTGTTACGCCTGAGATTTATCGTGCCGACAAGGATTATTACGGTCGTGACAAGCATGCCAATATGCCTGGTGTCGGTGAAATTTACGAAGTCTATGTGCAGCGTTGCAAGCAGGCCAATGCCATGGATTTCGATGACTTACTGATGCTTACCTTCCAGTTGTTCCGTGATCATGAGGAGATTCGACAGAAATACTCCGACCGCTTCGACTTTATTCTCGTCGATGAGTACCAGGATACCAACCACGTGCAGATGAAAATCGTGATGCAACTCTGTAAGGAGAAGAACCGTGTGTGCGCCGTGGGTGATGACTCGCAGAGTATCTATAGTTTCCGTGGTGCCAACATCGACAATATCCTCCGATTCCAAAGTCAGTTGAAGGGTGCCAAACTCTTCAAGTTGGAGCAGAACTATCGTAGTACGCAGAATATCGTGAATGCTGCCAACAGTCTCATCAAGCGCAACAAGAATCAGATTCAGAAAGATGTGTTCAGTGAGAATGCCGTGGGCGAGAAGTTGATTTACCAGCCAGCCTATAGCGATAAGGAGGAGGCGCTCATCGTGAGCAAGGATGTCAAGCGCATCAAGCGTCAGGATGGATGTGAGTATTCCGACTTCGCCATTCTCTATCGCACCAATGCGCAGAGCCGAAGCTTCGAGGAGGAGTTTCGTAAACAGGGCGTTCCTTATCGCATCTATGGCGGTATGAGTTTCTATCAGCGCAAGGAAATCAAGGACATTATCGCCTATTTCCGTCTGGTCGCCAATCCCGATGACGAGGAGGCTTTCAAGCGCATCATCAACTATCCTGCTCGTGGTATCGGCAATACAACCGTAGCCAAGATCGCCGCTTGTGCCTTGGCGAACCAAGTGAGTTTCTGGGAGGTGATTTCAGAGCCTCAGCACTATGGACTTGCCGTCAACAAGGGAACGCTCACCAAACTCGACAACTTCCGCTTGTTGATCAGCGGTTTCATAGAGAAAGCTGACAAACTCGACATCTATGAGTTGGGTGACAGCATCATCAAGGAGAGTGGCATCAGCAAGGACATCTTCGAGGGTGGAAAGGATGCCGAGAACCTCGCTCGTCAGGAGAACTTGGAGGAGTTCTTGAGTGGTATGCAGACATTTGTGGAGGAACGCAAGGAGGAGGATAGGGCAGATGAGGTCTATCTGACAGACTATCTGCAGGATGTCGCCCTCTTGACCGACTTGGATAGCAAGGGGGATGATGATGCCCCTCGTGTCTCGCTGATGACTGTTCATGCGGCGAAGGGATTGGAGTTTCCTACGGTCTTCATCGTAGGTTTGGAGGAGAATATCTTCCCAAGTCCTATCGCAGCGGCTTCCATGCGTGAGTTGGAAGAGGAGCGTCGCTTGCTCTATGTCGCCATCACTCGTGCCGAGAAACATTGTATCTTGACGAACGCCAAGAATCGTTTCCGTTATGGCAAGATGGAGTTTGACAATCCAAGCCGTTTCCTCAATGAAATCGACCCGAAATTGATTGAGAATGATGATGAATCGGTGAGTAGCTCTGCTGGAAGTGGCTATGGCTCTCGGATGCCATGGGATAGAGATCGAGACGATGATTATCGCTCGGCTCGTCGCTATGATGATTCCGATGATTATCGTTCGGCTCGTCGCTATGATGGTGACTCCGATGACTACCGCTCTAGTCATTCACCTCGTCCTGTTGCTACGCAATTCATCGCTGACCCTAAGCCAAGCTATAGCTCTCGTTCTTCTGAACGAAGAGTGACGAGCAGCATGAGCGAACATGCTCAGGAGGCTTTGGCTTCAGGTAGATTTAAGTCGGTGAGAGGAGTCAATGCGGTTCGCCGCATCTTGGGAAAGGATGCTCCGATGAGTGATGCTCAGTCGAATGATATTGCTAGCTCTGCTTCGGGCATTGGAGGTGCTTCTGTCTCCACACCAGCTGGTTTGCTGAAAGAGGGCAACCGCATCGAGCACCAGCGATTCGGTGTAGGAAAGGTTGTCAAGCTGGAGGGCACGGGCGAGAATGCCAAGGCCACTGTCGAATTCGTCAACTCAGGTTCCAAGCAATTGCTACTCAAGTTCGCCAAGTTCACGATTATTCAATAGTATTATCGCTGATGTGATAGAAGTTAAAGGAATAAAAGAAAAAGCGGAAGAAAAGAGACTCATTCGTCTCTCTTCTTCCGCTTTTGTTATGTTATACGTTTCAACTATATGATACCTTATTATTATATAAGGCTTCATGCTTATAGTGCCTCGTCTTCGGGCTTCTCTGGAATCGGCTTGCCGCCCTTGATGACAGGGAAGCGTTTCTTCTTGCGAAGCCATGCTGCCTTGCGGCGTTCATATTCTTCTCGATGACTTTCCAGGAATCCGTCTTCCATCTTCTTACTTCTTTATTAAAACGATTGAATCTATAGTTACTGTAGATTCAAAAACTTTATTTATCTTTGAACCTACTGTAGATCACCTTTATCTGTATAGGACTGCTCATGTCTTGAGCGTTCTCAGAATGCGTACCCTTCACCAGTCGGGTAGAGGTGAGCGACATGTTGTGGGTCATCTTACTGATCATGGTTGAGTTGTTCTCCACTACAGTACTTACGGTGATCGGTATCAGCACAGCCTTGTTCCAGTTCACACTGCTGCCTTTCTTCTTGCTCATGGCAGTGATGAGGTTACTGATGTTGCTGAACGTATAACCGTTTGTCGTGCTACTGCTGTAAGAAGCGTAGAAAGAATTTCGGTTGTTCACCACGTCGCCATTTTCGAAGAAGGAATCGATGCTGTCCCTTGGAATCATCAGTACGTAGCTTGGTGTATCAAATGTATATTGGTTGTTCGTCTCCGTATTGTTGATTCTTGGGAAGGTGATGCTAGCGGTGTTCAATGTATCGTTCTCATGATCTCTCAAAATCTCTTCCACCGGGAGTGTCACCTCGGTGAAGATGCCTGCAGGCGACTTGAGATAGGTGCAACTTGGGTCAGCTGCCAATGAGGCGATGGATGCTGCATCATTGACGATATGATTGGTCTGAAGTGCCTCCTCCGTACCATCGATACGATTGAAGCCATATCCTTTGGCGATACTGTCGGTGACACCATCGGATGCCTTGATGGTCTTTTGGCGAGACCAGTAGAACTGCACCTCTGTGTTCCAAACGTCAGCCACATTTCCGATACCACCCTCGTGCTTGATGTAGAAACCGGGGCATACATTCTTCAAGAACTGATAGTTGGACTTGAAGTACTCTGGATGCTCCACGAATGTCTTCAACATGTATGTACCATAGTTATCGTATGTCACGCCATCCTTGATGTAAGGTTTGTTCAAGTAAATCTTGAAGTTACCCGTAGCCTTGGAGAGGCTGTAGGTGGCACTGTTGTGATAGCTGTTCTCAGCAATGTAGCCTTCAGCTATCGGGTCGAAGTCGGTCAAATAGTTCTTGTCCTCCGTCATCGGCTTACTCATCTCGTATGCCGTCACCTTCATAGGGGCGAGGGAGTCGCCGTAGGTGCTCTGGTAGCTGACGAGCAGGTAACAAGAGTCAGCTCTGAGCTCGCCATTGTTGGCATCCTTGATATACTGGAGGGTGTCGACCGAGAATGTCGAGAGCGGTACCATCTGTGTCATATAGTCGGCAGTGAGGTAGGTGCCCGTCTCTGGGTCCTTCACTCTACCGATGATTCCGTTGTTTGACTTGCTAAGTACAGGACCGGCTACCAGCGACTGTGTTTCCACATTGTAGGTAGCGTCGGTGATGGTGAGATTATCTACTTTGTTGGTGATGGAAGAACCGAGCGTGTCGGTGGTGTCATCACAGGCAACCATGGAGAAGGCCGCCAACAAAAATGCTGTGAGTTTGATAAATTTCATTTCTTCTACAATCCAATTATCGAAAATATGAACCATTCCCACACTCGTTGTGAGCGGTAGGAATGGTTAGTATCGTTCGTTATTCCTCGTCAGGACACACCTGATTGATGAAGTCCTTGTATGGCTCAGAGAAGTCATCGCCCGTGAAAGCCAGCAGCGGCTTGTTCTTCTCCTTGGCATATTCCAGGATGGCTGGGTTGATGCCTAGTTCGCCCTCTACGACACCGTCGCAATAGTCGATGGCGAGCTTGGCTAGCTCATCGTAGTCGAAATCGCTCTTGTAGGTGTCGAGCAACTCAGCCTTGGCATCACGGAAATCGACGCACTGCTTGAAGTTGTCGCCGAGACTGCCCTTCAATGGGTTGTCGTACAAGGAGACGATGACCTTGGAATTGGCAAATGAAGGCTCCTCTGCATACGCTGTCTTGATGTAAAGAGGAACGATAGCTCCCATCCATCCTTGGCAAACGATGACGTCTGGCTGCCAACGGAGTTTTTTCACGGTCTCCAGCACGCCTCTAGCATAGAAGATGGCACGCTCGCCGTTGTCTTCGTACTCCTTGCCATTCTCGTCTGCGCCCATTTGGCGATTGCTGAAATAATCATCGTTGTCGATGAAGTAGATTTGCTGACGGGTTGTCGGTATAGAGGCAACCTTGATAATCAGAGGATGATCGGTATCATCGATGATGAGGTTCATACCCGAAAGGCGGATGACCTCATGCAACTGTCCACGGCGCTCATTGATGATGCCCCACTTAGGCATGAATGTGCGAATTTCAAAACCAGCTTCTGCCATTTTCTGAGGCAATTCATGACCCATCACCGACATGCGGCTCTCAGCTACATACGGATTTATCTCCTGATTAATGAATAATACTTTCTTTGCCATAATTATTTTTTTATTCTTCTCGGATGAAATAGTCACCTCGAATTAGGTGCAAAGGTACAAAAAAAACTTCAAAATACCCAATTTTTTAGCGAAAACCAAGAAATCCGACCCTCAAAAAGCACATTTTTATGATATTTTTTTGTTATTTCAGAAATTAGTTGTTATTTTGCACCCCGAAATTTAATAAAACGATGAAAGTATTCAATAAGATTGTTGAACTCCAAAACGAACTCTTTCAGGCTCGTAAGGAGGGGAAGGAAATAGGTTTGGTACCTACGATGGGTGCTCTGCATGAGGGTCACGCCTCATTGGTAAAACGTAGTGTGAAGGAAAATGGCGTCACTGTCGTTTCCGTTTTCTTGAATCCAACTCAGTTTAATGACCAAGGTGACTTGGATCGCTATCCTCGTACCCTTGATGCCGACTGCAAGCTCTTGGAGGCTTGTGGGGCTGACTATGTGTTTGCTCCATCCGTGAAGGAGATGTATCCTACCAAGGATGAGCGTCATTTCGAGTTCCCACCGGTTTCTACCGTGATGGAGGGTGCCAAGCGCCCTGGTCACTTCAATGGCGTTTGCCAGGTGGTGAGCCGTCTTTTCTATATCGTGCGTCCTACTCGTGCTTACTTCGGTGAGAAAGACTGGCAGCAGATTGCCGTCATCAAGCAGCTCGTGAAATTTATTGGTTCTGACGTCCAGATCGTGGAGTGTCCTATCGTGCGTGACGAGGATGGCCTTGCCAAGAGTAGCCGCAACACATTGTTGGCTGCTGATGAGCGTGCCATCGCTCCTAACATCTACAAGGCTCTGAAGGAGAGCGTGGAGTATGCCAAGTCTCACACCGTGCCGGAGACGCACGACAAGGTGGTGGCTGACATCAACGCCGTGGAGGGTCTTGAGGTGGAGTACTTCGAGATCGTGGATGGCGACTCCTTGCAGGATGTCAACGCATGGGATGACAGCGACTACGTGGTAGGTTGCATCACCGTATATTGCGGCAAGACTCCTATCCGTCTCATCGACCACATTCGTTACAAAGGCTAATAGATAAGTATCATATTCATAGGCACATTTTACTATACAACACGTAAAAAGATATGCAGATAGAAGTATTGAAAAGTAAGCTCCATTGTGTGACGGTTACGGAGGCTAACCTCAACTACATGGGCAGTATCACAATAGACGAGGACTTGATGGATGCCGCTGGCTTGATCGCTGGCGAGAAGGTGCAAATCGTAGATAATAACAATGGTGAGCGCCTGGAGACCTATATCATCAAGGGTGAGCGTGGCAGTGGTTGTATCTGTCTCAATGGTGCAGCTGCTCGCAAGGTTCAGGTGGGCGATACGGTTATCATCATCGCCTACGCCATCATGGATTTCGAGGAGGCGAAGACCTTCAAGCCTACCGTGATCTTCCCTAAGGAGGGGAATCGACTCTAATATTCTCTCTTCTTAAGAATACCATTTCTGGAATGTATTGGAGAATATCATTTCTAGAATAAATTAGAGAATGTTATTTCTAAAACATAAAAAATCCCTGCGTCTCGCTATGAGATGCAGGGATTTTTTTATTGCTAAACTTTTCGTATGTAAGGAAGTTAAGGAAATTCCTTTAACTTCTTTACTTCTGCTTGTTCAGTCGCTTGATGACGGAGTAGGCATCATAGAGTCCTAGCTCTCCAGCCTTCGACAGGTCTTGGATGGCTGCCGCCTTGTTGCCCGACTTCGAACGAGCGATACCTCTGTTATAGTATGCCTCTGCCAGACGGTTGTCTATCTTGATGGCCATCGTATAGTCGTCGATCGCCTTGGACAGCTCCTTGCGCTTGGCATGCAAGTTGGCACGGTTATAATAGATGTACGCATTGTTGTTGTTGCTCAGTCGGATGGCATCGCTCAAGTCCGCCTCTGCCGAGTGGACATTGAGGATAGGCTGACCCTCAGCCACATGGAACTCGTCCATCTCCATCTGGCATACCGCCCTTGCCCAATAAGCGAGGGCATTGTGGTCGTCGAGCTTCAGATAGTCATCGAAGTCCTGGATGGCTGCCTCGAAGTCTCGAAGTACGGAGTGGGCGATGGCTCGATGGATGAGCAGGTTCTTCTTCTGATTCTCGTCCTTGACGATGCTCAACTCAGCCGACAACTTGTCGATGAGCGAGAAAATCTGCATGGAACCATTCTCGTCCAACTGGTCCTTGTCGCAAACGATATAGAGTTTCTCTCCCTTCTGCTTGGTCTGCATGTTGAGTGTCTCCACGTCCTTGTCGAACGACTGACCACTCGAAATCTGACTGGCTGATGGGAAGTAAGTGACGTGATACATAGGCAGATAGGCTGCCTCCACCATTCGGTTTTGTACCTTTCCTCTGTACTCGCTCTTGTACTCATGCTCGTACTTTGGCTCATCATCCACCACGATGCTGGCAAACTTGTTGGGGTCTATCTCCGAACGCTTGCGCACTTCCTTCTTGGTCTTGGCGCTCCAACGAGGTTGGATGCCGAGGTGCTTGTTCATCTGTGCCTTCATGATGCGGAACTCGTCCAGCTCTGCCTTGCCGGTCATACCCAACTTGCGATAGCATTGGGCACGGTAGGAGAGACCTGTCCAGAAGTTTGGAAACTGGTTGATGACGGTGGTCAAGTCGCTGATGGCGGCCCTCAGGTTACCGGTCTTCTCGTGCAGGAGGGCACGGTTGAAGATCGCCATGAAGTTCTGTGGCTCCATCTTGATAACGAAGTCGAAGTCGCTGATGGCTCGGTTGTCGTCACCCAGCTGCACACGCATCAGTCCTCGGTTGTAGTGTGCGAGGAAGTTGTTCGGGTCGAGGTCGAGCGCATTGTCGTAGTCGCTCATCGCCCCTCTCAAGTTGTTGAGATTGATGCGAGCCAAGGCACGGTTGATGTAGCTGTTCACGTTGTTGGGCTTGAAGTGCAGCGACTTGGTGAGCGCCTCGTCAGCCACCTTCCATTCCTTTCTGGCAAGTGCCATGTAGGCACGTGTCACCCAGGCATCGCCGTCGTATGGGTTGAGTTCCAGACTCTTGTCGAGCCATTTCTCAGCATTCACGGTGTCCTTCTTCTGCAGATACACTTCTGCTTTCAGCGAGTAGGCGTTGGAGTAGTCCTTCCACTTGGTGATGACGGAGTCCAACTGGTTGAGCGACTCATCATATTTCTTGTCCTGCATGTAGCACAAGGCACGGTTGAACCAATAGTTGCGGTTGCGCGGCTCCAGGTGAATGGCACGGTTGTAGTCCTTGATGGCATCCTCGTAGTTGTTCTGTCGGATGCGGCAGATGGCACGAAGGTCGTAGATGTCGTTGACGTACGGGTTGAGTTGCAATGCCTCGGTAGCATCGCTCTCGGCACCCATGTAGTCATCGAGCGAGAACTTCGCCACGCTGCGGAAATACCAAGGCTCATAGAGATAAGGCTTGGCGCCGATAGCCAGGTTGAAATACTTGATGGAGAGCACGTAGTCCTCATAGAAGAGTGCGCTTCTTCCGGCGGTAATCAACCTATCTACCCTGTACTGTGCCATGGATGGCGCAGCCGTCAGGGCGAGCATAGCTATCAAGAGCCAGCTTTTCTTCTTTGTACCCATAAAATAAATTTGATGTTTAGTGTCTTATCTTCGTGCGATAAGAGCAGCGGAACTTGCCCTTGATGATGTTCTTGAGTTTGCCGGAGATCATGTTTTTGCGGAGTGCAGATACACGATCGACAAACATGGTTCCCTCCAAGTGGTCGAACTCATGCTGCATCACACGAGCCAGATAGCCACCTACCCATTCGTCGTGCTCCTGGAAGTCCTCGTCCATGTATTTCACATGGATGCGGGTAGGGCGCACCACCTTCTCGCTGATGCCTGGGATGGAGAGGCAACCCTCGTCGGAGGAGTCCTTGTTCTCATCATCATACTCCAAGATGTGGGCGTTGATAAAGGCATGGCGGAATCCCTTGTACTCTGGGAGGTCGTCGCTCAATACGTCGAGGTCGATGACCACGAGGCGGATGGCTTTGCCTATCTGTGGAGCTGCGAGACCGATGCCATTGCTGGAGTCGAGGGTCTCGTACATGTCGTTGATAAGTTGTTTGAGTTCTGGATAATCGGGTGTGATGTCTTCAGCCACTTTTCTCAAAACAGGCTGACCATATATATAAATAGGTAATATCATCTTCTTGATTGCATAAAATCTTGTAAAATAATGGTGGCACTGATCTCATCGACCAGTCCTTTGTTTTCTTTTCTCACCTTCTTCTTCACGCCTCCGTCTATCATGGCTCTGTGGGCGATGACCGATGTGAAGCGCTCGTCGTAGTACTCAATGGGTACCTCAGGGTGAGCCTTGCGCCATCGGTTGAAGAAGTTCTCCACACGTGCCAGGTTCTCACTTGGCTGTCCGTTGGGCTGTGTGGGCTTTCCGATGACGATTCTCTCCACCTGCTCCTTCTGTATGTAAGACTCCAGGTAGGTGAAGAGTTCCGCCGTCGCAACAGTTGCCAACCCGCCTGCAATAATCTGCAACGGGTCGGTAACTGCCAGTCCGGTACGCTTTTTACCGTAATCGATAGATAAAATTCGCATTATTTCTTGAAGAGCAACCAAGCGTCATTATACTTGCTGGCGCGAAGCTCGTTGCGGCTCTTCACTGCGCTAGCCTTGTCAACGAATGTGGCTGCTACCACACGATACATGTTGCGCTCGCCATTGAATACGATCTGTGCGTCGTAGCCAGCGCTCTTCAATGTGTTGTAGAGACCCTCTGCGTTAGCCTTCAAGCCGAAGGAACCTACTACTACGCTGAAGTTCTGCAAGCCAGAACCAGCGATGAGAGATACATTCTCCTGGCGTACGGTAGCGTTATCTACCTCTGTATTGGTTGACTCAGATGGAGTGGTGGTCTGCAAAGGTGTCACTACAGGCTCCTGTGTAACAGGTGCTGTCTGCTGCTCCTGAGCTTGAGCTTTCTCGTATGCTTTCTTATACATGCTTTCCTTTGACTTGCAGCTAGCAAGTGCCAATACCATGCACATGCCGAGGCCCAAAACTGATAATTTCTTCATAACTTTAAAATGGTTTTATTGTTAAACTTGTTGTTTTCTTTGTTCCAGTGTTTAGTCAACACGTCGTTTCGTTCTGCGAAAATACAAATAATATCCCAAATAAGACCACAAATACAGCCTAAAGTTTGTTAAAACAAGGTAATACAACAAATTTATCGAAAAATTAAGAAAAAAATCCTTGCTTGTTGCGGAATATTTTGTATATTTGCAACATGAAGATGCCCATGGACTATCGTTCTAAGGACTCTTGATAACATGTTTAACAATTAAAACTTAGTCATTATGAAAGCATTAGGTTACATTGGCGCATTCCTCGGCGGTGCTCTTGCCGGGTCTGCATTGGGTTTGATTTTCGCTCCTGAGAAGGGTGAGGATACACGCAGCAAGATTGCTGACGCAGTAGATAACTTCTGCAACAAGCACAACATCAAGTTGAGCAAGAAGGATGTTGACGATTTGGTGGACGACATCAAGGACGCAGCTCCTGAGATATAATCGAGACAAGACGTTTCTGGTGACAATCTATACATGATGTTTTCCAACGATAAAAACGTAGAGACTATCGGGCAACTCGTTGAGGTGCTCAAACATTACATCGGGCTTCAGACGGAATATGTGAAGCTCGATGTAGTGGATAAAGTGGTCAGGTTGCTCACGGCTATCACCATGACGGTGGTGCTCGTGGGCTTATTGGTCATAGCCCTCATCTACTTGTCGTTTGCCTTGGCTTATGGACTGGGCGAATGGGTCGGCAATGCGTGTGGATTCTCCATCGTGGCTGGTCTATACCTATTTATATTAGTAATCTTCGTCATTTTCCGTCATCAATGGATAGAGAGACCATTGGTTCGCTTCCTGGCTAGCATCCTCATGCAGTAGAGGCTAGCCTTTTATTTTTTCTCCTTTCCATTGAATGGATTTGTATGATTCTTAAACTTTGAAATGATGATGGCAGAAAATATTGAACATATTACATATTCCTCGCTCACGGAAATCCGACTGCGCAAGGAACTCCTGCGCAAGGACATACAGGCTGACGACGAGAAAATCAAGAAACTCTGGCAATCGCTCTTCACCAAACCGTCGGCTCTGTCGAAGAATGCTACGCCGAGCAGTCGCATGAAGAGTCTCTTCTCGATAGGGGCTGGTGCCTTTGATGGAGCTATCTTGGCTTGGAAACTCTATCGCAAGTTCAAGAGAAAATGATAGAAATGAAACAAACGATGGCTCACTTCCTTCTTGATGAAAGTGAGTCATCGTTTGTTTTTGGGCACAAAAAAAGGGTCACCGCTGTGACCCCGCCTTTGTTAACCTTAAATCTAATACTATGAAAAACACAATGCAAAAGTACTACTATTATTTGATAATGCAATACTTTTCATTATTTTATAACTTTTCTTAACGATTACGTGTCGCTTATTTAACTTCGTTAAGTTATATTCTCGTCACTTGTTTCACTCCCTTCACGGCACTCAGTTTCTTGATGAGCGCCTCGGTCTTGCCTGCGTCATCGATCATCACCGTTACGTTGCCAGAGAACAAGCCGTCTTTCGAGGAGATGTTGATGCCTCTCATCACGAGCTTGTCTTCCTTGGAGATGATGTTGGTGATGTTGCTCACGATACCAATGTCGTCGTTGCCTATGATGCGGAGGGTGATGGCGTACTTCGACGTTCCCTTTCCGCTCCAGCGTGCCTTCACGATGCGATAACCGAAACGGCGGCGCAACTCTCTGGCGTTCGGACAGTCGGTGCGGTGTATCTTGATGCCCTTGTTGATGGTGACGAATCCGAAGATAGGGTCGCCATAGATAGGGTGGCAGCAGTGTGCCAGTTCGAAGTCGATGCCCTTCAGGTTCTCGTCGATGGTGAGCACGTCGTCGCTCTGCTTCATCAGTTCCTCGGTAGGATTCTCGTACTCGAAGTTGGCTGCACTTTCGGCAGTTTTCGTCACGTTGGTGAGATTGAGGTCGTGGTCACGCTCCGCCACATATCGGTCGATCACCGTGTTGACGTCCAGTTTCTCCTCAGCGATGTCCTTGTAGAAGTCGGAGTTCTCCTTGTAGCCCATCTTCTTGATGATGCGAGCCATCGTGCTCTCGTCGATGTCTATCTTGCGGTTCTTGAAGCGTCGCTCGATGAGTTCCTTGGCGTAGAGACCGTCTTTCTTCTGCGTCTCCTTGAGGGCGAGACGTATCTTCGCCTTCGCCTTCGAGGTCTGCACGATGTTGAGCCATTCATGGCGAGGCTTCTGGTTGCTCTGCGTGAGAATCTCGATCTGGTCGCCAGAGTGGAGTTCCTGTCGGAAGCTCACCGCCCTGCCATTGATCTTGCCGCCCACACACGTGTTGCCGATGCGAGAGTGGATGTAGTAGGCGAAGTCGAGCACCGTCGCCCCCTTTGGGAAGTTCAGGAGGTCGCCCTTCGGCGTGAACACATAGACCTCGTCTTCCTTCAGGTCGGTGGTAAACTGGTCCATCAACTGGAGGTCGTCGTTGTTCTCTAGGGCACTGCGGATGTTGGCGAGCCATTCGTCGATGCCACCCTCGCCCTGCTTGATGCCCTTGTAGCGCCAGTGTGCGGCGAGTCCATGCTCGGCAATGTCGTCCATGCGCTCGGTACGTATCTGTACCTCCACCCACTTGTTTTCCGGTCCCAGCACGGTGGTGTGCAAGCTCTCATAGCCATTGCTCTTCGGCACGGAGAGCCAGTCGCGCATACGCTTCGGGTTCGGCTGATACATGTCGGTGATGATGGCGAACACCTGCCAGCACTGCTTGTATTCCATCTCACGAGGCACATCGAGGATGATACGGATGGCGAAGAGGTCATATACGCCCTCAAAACCGCAGTTCTGCTTCTTCATCTTCTGCCAGATGGAGTGGATGCTCTTTGTTCTGCCCTTCATGTGGTACTTCAGTCCAGCCTCGTCTAGTTTCTCCTGGATTGGTTGGATGAAGCGGGCGATGTAAGCATCACGTGAACGCTTGGTGGCATTCAGTTTCTCCTTAATTAAATAATAGGCGTCGTGCTCCAGGTACTTCAGACTGAGGTCCTCCAGCTCGCTCTTCAGTTTGTAGAGTCCGAGCTTGTGGGCGAGTGGGGCATAGAGGTAACTAGCTTCCTCGCTCACCTCATGCTTCGCCACCACCTGTTCTGTGTCACGTATCTGTCGCATTACGTTCACACGGTCGGCTATCATGATGAGGATCACGCGCATGTCCTCAGAGAACGAGATGAGCAGGTTGCGGAAATTCTCGCTCTCGATGATTGGGTTGCGCTTGTATAGGTCGTGGATGCGGAGGAGTCCACCGATGATGTGCTCCACGCTATCTCCATATTTGCTCTTGATGTCTTCGAGGGTCTGGTAGCCGTCGATGACGCTGGTCTGCATGAGGATAGCGATGACACCATCACGTTTGAGACCAATCTCGTTGACGGCGATCTCGGCGGTTTGAAGGGCGTGCAGGATAGGGTTCAATCCAAACACGTCGCGACGTATCTGATGGTTCTCGAAGGCATGGTGGATGTCCTCGCGCAGATGTTGCTCGTCGTCCTTGCTGAAAGTGTCGCCGATGGCTGCTCTCAGACGGTTGAGGATGAGTAGCGTTTGCTCCCTCTCCTCAGGTGTAAAAGTGAATGTTTCGTTCATATTCATTCCCTCCATGTTAATTTTTCAATGCAAAGGTACAAAAAATCGCACGAAAATTTCTCTTTTTCAAAAAATATTACTATTTTTGTGGCATATTCGCATAAAATAACATAAATGTGGTATTATGAATCAGCAAGATCTTAACCAAATTCAGGCTCGTGGTATCAGCGAGCAACAAATTGAACATCAGTTGGAACAAATCAAGCAAGGCTTCCCTTTCTTGAAATTGGAAGGTGCTGCTGCCATTGGCAAGGGCATCGTGGCTCCGACAGACGATGAAGTGACGAACTATGAGAAGGCTTGGAACGACTATAAGGCGGAGGGACACAAAATCGTGAAGTTTGTGCCTGCCTCTGGTGCCGCTAGCCGTATGTTCAAGAATATGTTTGCCTTCCTCAACGCTCCTTACGACGTGCCTACTACTGATTTCGAGAAACAGTTTTTCGACAACATCAAGAAGTTCGCCTTCCGTTCTGCTCTCTGCGACAAATGCCATGAGAACGAGGGCAAGGGCATCATGTGTCTCATCAAGAAGGGCAACTACAAGGCTGTGGTAGCCAATCTCTTGGAGGCGAAGGGATTGAACTACGGTCAGTTGCCTAAGGGATTGCTCCTCTTCCATGAGTATTCTGCCGATGAGGTGCGCACTCCGATGGAGGAGCACTTGGTGGAGGCTGCCCTCTATGCTAGCAGCAATGGCGAGGCCAACGTTCACTTCACCGTCTCTCACGACCATCTCGCTCTCTTTAAGCAGAAGGTGGCTGAGAAGGCTGACTTCTATGCACAGAAGTTTGGCGTGAAGTACAACATCTCCTTCTCTGAGCAGAAACCAAGCACCGACACCATCGCTGCCAACCCAGACAATACTCCATTCCGCAATGAGGATGGCTCTTTGCTCTTCCGTCCGGGTGGTCATGGCGCGCTCATCGAGAACCTCAATGAGATTGATGCCGACGTGGTGTTCATCAAGAACATCGATAATGTGGTGCCTGATCGCTTGAAGGCTGACACCGTGACCTACAAGCAGGTGATTGCAGGTGTCTTGGTGACCCTTCAGAAGAAGGCGTTCGAATATCTCAAGGTGCTCGACTCTGGTCTGTACAACCATGAGAAGTTGGAGGAGATCATCCGCTTCGTTCAGCGTGACCTCTGCTGTCGCAAGGCTGACATCAAGGAACTGGAGGATGCCGACTTGGTCATCTATCTCCGCAAGAAGTTGAACCGTCCTATGCGTGTCTGCGGCGTTGTCAAGAACGTGGGTGAGCCAGGTGGTGGTCCATTCCTTACTTATAATAGCGATGGCACTGTCAGCTTGCAGATTTTGGAAAGCTCTCAGATTGACACCAACAACGAGGAGTACATGAAGATGTTTACCCAGGGCACTCACTTCAACCCTGTGGATCTCGTTTGTGCTACTAAGGACTACAAGGGTCAGCCATTCGACTTGCCTAAGTATGTGGATCCTAGCACGGGCTTCATCTCTAGCAAGAGTAAGAACGGCAAGGACTTGAAGGCATTGGAGTTGCCGGGTCTCTGGAACGGTGCGATGAGCGACTGGAACACCGTCTTCGTAGAGGTTCCATTGAGCACCTTCAACCCGGTGAAGACTGTCAACGACTTGCTTCGTGACCAGCACCAGGCTGTAGTGGGTGGCGTGCATCACGAGGGTGGTTGCTGCGGCGGCAAGCACTAAATGATGTTTTTTGTCAAAAAATATAAAAAAGGTAATGAAAAGTAGTGTTGTTCACTATTTTTTCATTACCTTTGCATTTCCAAAAGCAGCGCTTCGGTCTGTCGCTGGCATTCTCTTATGGGGATGCGAGAGGAAAGTCCGGGCAGCGCAGGGCATCCCACTTCCGAAACTAGAAGCTATTGGTGACAGTAGGTGTCGGCAGAAGAAAATGACCGCCCGAAACTTATCCCGTATCCATGCGGGGGTAGTGTCGGGTAAGGGTGAGAAGGTGGTGTAAGAGACCACCAGTTGGCGGGTGATCGCCAGGCTGTGCCATCTGGGAGCTGTAAGCTCATGTAAACCGCAGATTGAGGGCGGCTCGTCCGATTGCCTTCGGGCTACTGTGGAGGGTAGAGTGCTTGAGCCTAGGGGTGACTCTAGGACTAGATAAATGGCAGACGACTCTGAGCGGTGTCATCCGTGAGGAGCTACAGAACTCGGCTTATAGGGGCACTGCTTTTCTTTTTTACCTATTTAAAGTGAAAGCGAAGGATTCTATATTCCTAGGATTCCTTTGCTTTTTTACTTTTAACTAAAAAATAAAACGATATGAATCTCAAAGACCCAGAAAAGGAATTTTTTAATGATTTCGAGCATAAGGTGACCGACAAGATGAAGAAGTATGCCGACCGTGTCGATTTCCCTAAGGTAGAAGACTACGGAATCACCCGTATGGAGCTCGATGATTATCTCTTCGATAAGCAAGCCATCCTCGACATGGCTGGCACCCCACGTACCAAGATGACGGTGGGTGGCATCATCACGCTCCTGCCAGTCATCGTCCTCTCCGCCTTCCCGGATAGTGCTTACATCTATGGCAAGATGTGGACCACCGTCCTCGCCATCGTCGTTGGTTTTATGCTCTATATGTGCATCTACGCCCTTCAGAAGGCGATCATCCAGCTGAGACTCAGCAAGCACAAGGATGTGAAGTACGAGACTTTCATCAAGGCGGTGCTGTTCTATGAGGGGTAGAGTGGGAGGTTATCTCATATTACTTCTATTGTCTAATAGATAATTGATGAAGTTGTCGGATATGGTAGATATTTCTCACTTATCATATATTGTGAGCAAGTCTATCTTTATGGTATCATCGTCTATCTTTTGGATGTTATAGGTAATGTATTAATCTAATTTGTCCAAAAACTCATCAAATGTCATTGGTCTCGTTCCATTTTTTTCATGTGCTTCCATTTGGTCAAGCGCACGATTGAGGCTTTCTGCTACGTATGCCTCTTGTTCTTTTCTTGTCATGTATGTCTCTCTGTAGCTCTTTACCGGAGTAGTCAGTGTATCTGACAATTTTTCGGCATACTCCTTTACCTTGGCAATGAATTCGTCAAGGCTGTATTTGCCTGTGTTAGGAACTTGCAGTTGTATGTTTATCGTCTCCATAATTATGTAATCTTTAAACTTCTGCAAAAATACAATTATTATTTGAATTTGCAAAGGAAATAAGGGAGAAAATAAAATAAGCGTGCTTATCATCACGATAAACACGCTTCAATTATTTAAAGACCAGGGGCAGAAATCCCCTAGAACAATCTATCCTTCAATATTATACGATGCCTTGAGCCATCATAGCCTTAGCTACCTTCAAGAAACCAGCAACGTTGGCACCCTTCACGTAGTTGACATAGCCATCAGCCTCTGTACCATACTTCACACAGTTGGCGTGAATGTCGTTCATGATGTCGTGGAGCTTAGCATCAACCTCCTCACGAGACCACTTCAAGCGCTCAGAGTTCTGGCTCATCTCAAGACCTGATACTGCAACACCACCAGCGTTGGCAGCCTTACCTGGAGAGTAGAGAATCTTAGCATCCTGGAATACCTTGATAGCCTTTGGGGTAGTTGGCATGTTAGCACCCTCGCTGACAGCGATTACACCGTTGGCAACCAAAGCCTTAGCAGCCTCCTCGTTGATCTCGTTCTGAGTAGCAGATGGGAGAGCGATGTCTGCCTTCTCAAACCAAGGCTTAGCACCCTCTACATACTTCACGCCGTATTTCTCAGCATACTCCTTGATACGACCACGCTCTACGTTCTTCAACTCCATGATGTAAGCGAGCTTCTCAGCATCGATACCATCTGGGTCGTAGATGTAACCGTTAGAGTCTGAACATGTCACTGGCTTAGCACCCAACTGGATCAATTTCTCCATTGTGTATTGAGCTACGTTACCTGAACCAGAAACCAAGACTGTCTTGCCCTTGATGTCGATGTTCTTGGTAGCCAACATGTTGCAGAGGAAATATACGTTACCGTAACCTGTAGCCTCAGGACGGATGAGAGAACCACCGAACTCCTGACCCTTACCGGTCAACATACCCTGGAACTGATGAGTCAACTTCTTGTACATACCGAACAAGTAGCCTACCTCACGACCACCTACACCGATGTCACCAGCAGGAACATCCTCGTCAGGACCGATGTGGCGATAAAGCTCAGTCATGAAAGCCTGGCAGAAACGCATCACCTCGGCATTGCTCTTACCACGTGGAGAGAAGTCTGAACCACCCTTAGCACCACCCATTGGGAGAGTAGTCAAAGAGTTCTTGAATGTCTGCTCGAAAGCGAGGAACTTCAAGATACCCAAGTTTACAGACTTGTGGAAACGAAGACCTCCCTTATATGGGCCAATCACGTTGTTGTGCTGGATGCGGTAACCCATGTTAGTCTGCACGTTACCCTTGTCATCTACCCATGATACACGGAACTCGATTACACGGTCTGGGATGCAAAGACGCTCGATGAGGTTTGCTTTCTCAAATTCAGGGTGCTTGTTGTACTCTTCCTCGATAGTGCCGAGTACCTGACTAACTGCCTGGATGTATTCAGGCTCATTAGGGAATCTTCTTTCAAGATTCGCGATTACTTCTGATGCTTTCATAATCTAATCTTTTATTGGGTTTAAAATTGTTATTCTCTTTCTTTTCGGAAATCATCCTTTTCTATATTGGTAGAATTGGTTGTTTCCTTATTTCGGTTGCAAAGGTAAAGAAAAAGATTGAAATAGCAAACAAAAAGAAAGAAAAAATGCAGAAAAAGTAGAAAAAAGTCACTTTTTAACTTTTGATAAGATAGTGAAAGGCGTGATTTGTGCTCGCACACCTTATTATATATAGCAATCTTAAAGGGGAATAAAACAAATCAAGCAAGGGAAAGGGGATGTACCTACTTTCTCTTGCTTGGTCATATTTGATTTTTGTATCCATCATTAGATGATAGAAGCTTTCTCACTTAGATAGTAAAACTTTCATCTAGAATCTCCTTTAGTTGCTCTTCTGTCAGTCCGGTGAAAGCTATGATTTGGGAGTAAGGCAATTTTGCTGATAGCATTTTTTGAGCAATGGTAAACTTCTCTTTGTTTTGACCTTTTGTCAGGCCAATTTCCACGCCTTGCTCTATTCCTTTCTCCATTCCTTCCTCGACACCTTTCTCGTAGCTGTCTTGCTGAAGCGTGCGTTCTACACGAATGTTGTCAAGCAACTTCTCGTATGCTCTCAACTCTTCTTCCGTAAAGCCAGTGACTTTCAACTCCTCCAAAGCCTTTTGGATTTCCGGATTTTCTTTCAGTTCCGTAGGCACCTGTTCGGTGTTCGTATCTATTTCGGTGAGGAAGCGGAGCCAGAGCACGGTCATCTTCTTTTCCGTGATGGTGTGAGGGGTGAACTTCGGAAGTTCGATGAATGTGAAGTGCAAGCCCTTGATTACCTTCTTACTATTCTGGTCGTGTACGATGTTGTAGTTGTGGATGTAGGTGTTGGGCATATCATGCTCGAAGGTGTCGTTCACCAGGTTGAGCGAATATACGGGTTGCAACTCGCTGTATTGGTCTTTCTTCATAGCCTGGGTAACGTACAACTTGGATGCATTGAAGAGTACTCTTTGCATGAACGACTTGCTCCATTCCATCTGCATCTCCACACAAAACTTTCTGCCCTTGGCATCCACGCAGAGCACGTCCACAATAGAGTTCTTGTGCAAGTAGAGTTGTGGCACCAGTTCTGTAGGCAAGTACTTGATGCTCTTTATCTGTTCGTCGTCGCTGAGAGGTAGCAGAGCATTGAGCAGGCTGATGAGCAAGTCTGGGTGCTTGTAGAATATCTTCTTGAAGGTCAAGTCTGTCTTGGGGTCTAGATACTTCATGCTTCTTTTCTCCTTAACTTTTGGTTCTGAACTCGAAATGCCATGAGCGGCATCTCTTTGCATTTTGAAATCGTCTTTGGTTTTCGCCATATTCGGATCTCCTTTTGTTTAAATGGTTATACTTATGTATTGGTGTGATATAATCATCACATGGTTGCAAAGGTAATCATTCTTTATGAAATCTCCAAACTTTTCGCTCTCTTTTTTACGATAATCAAAAAAGCATATGAATGGCTTGCTAAAGTTTGTTAAGATTATTTACTATGCATGCTTTTGCTGTTAAGCAAGCGGAATTTCCCTTTAGGTACCACTTTGATTTATACCTAGTTAGGTATGAATTTTTTCCTAGTTAGGCGTGAAAATTTTCCTAGTTAGGTAGGATTTGCTGGCAAGCCTATGTATTTTCGATTCCTCCGATTATGTCAAAAAAAATCCTCAGCAGCGGATTTCTCCGTTTGCTGAGGAATTTTATATTGTACTATCTTTCGAATGCAAGAATTATTTCTTGATCACCTTCTTAGTCTGACCATCTGTTGTCTTAACGATATATACCTGACCTGGAGTCATAGAGCCTACCTGCTGACCAGCGAGGTTGTAGATGGCTTTTATGCCATTTTTGGCTATACTAGCTTGTGTATCTTTGATTCCTGTAGTGGCACCTTCGATCAAGATATAATATACATTGGCTGTTTTTAAATCATTAGATGTAACAGTAACAGCAACGATGACAGCATCTTTACCATGTGGACTTATTGTCTTTGAGATGTAAGCGTTAGGACTTTTTGTTTTTACAACAAAGTCATCCAAGTTAACCACTCCAGTTCCTTCAACGAGAGCCTCTCCATCTTCGAACTCAATTGGCTCACCTTTGTATGTGACACTTTCCAAATCTGCATTATATACAAGCTCTACATTGTCAACCCAAACAATGTCAGGATTGCTGTCATATTTACTACCACCAGCCGCAACTGAAGATGTTGAGATGGTTACAAGGATAGCTTTTGTATCAATGTTATTTTTGGTATAAATGAATGGAATCGAAATTTCTTGCCAGTCATTGCTACTTGCTATAGTTGCATTTTCTGCTCTAGCCACTACATTGCCATTATTTTCTTCCAATTCTGGATCTTGGACTTTGTTTCCATTGGTTATGATAGCCTTTACAGTTGCATTCTTATTGTCTTTATTTGTAATTCCTCTTTTGCCGATGTTGTATTTGAGATTTACTTTCATCTCATCTGGCTTACAGGTAAGAACAGTATAGAATGGATCGTTATTGTTATCTTCGTCTTCGTTGCTTAAATCCAAAAATGCATTATTTTCACTTGATGAGGCAAATATGCTACCAGCTTTTAAACGCCCAGTGGTAAGAGTTCCATTGGCAGATTGTCCAGCAACGGCCGCAGATTTAATCTGGACAGATTTGCCATTCTTAGAATTTGAAGGATGGTCGGTTGATTCAAATGTATGTGGTGCTTCTGCGACATATGAAACTTTATCTCCTGTTGCGCTCATGAAAGAGTGCCAATGGTTTGGCTCACGGCTTGTCGCACTTCCGTATTTTGCATCATGGAAATCACCGAAATCAGAATTAGGAATCTGGCCAAAGTTATCAATATTCTCACCAAGCATCACACTGACATTCTGCTGCATTTTAGACATGTCAATGTTGAGGATAGCGTTAAGCTTGTTGTTACATATCTCTGCTTTCATCAAAATAGGGACATTTCCTAAAGTTGGTCCCATCCACTCTTCTGCATTTCCATCTCCAGAGGTAATTTGAATAACTTGTTGGGTGGAGAGGGCAGTTGTGTTTCCACAAACTAGTCCGTCAACGTCATTTACGACAATATTTCCAACTTTCATCGCTGCATTTAAGGCAAAGTTTTTGATGCTCAGGGTGTACTTGTTGTTGGATTGTTTGTCGACATTGACAGTCATTTCACCAGTTACAGGATTCAAGCCTGTCACCAAAACTTTGTAAGGACATGTGTATTCGTCAGCTATGGAAGCCAATGAACACAATGCCAATGCCATAATGGTAAATAATTTCTTCATTTTTATTCCTTTCTAATTGATAAATTCTATTTAAGTTGGTATATCAAACCGATTGTTCCGTAAATAGGATACATGGCTTGGTCGATTACTTCAAAATTCTTCTTGAAAATTTCGGAGAGTCCCCAAGTGAGACCAACGCTGCCTGCCCATCGCTTGCTGAAATACCAATCGGCACCTGCTGCAACACCGAATTGCCAAGTTCTCATATCACCAGAGAAGTCATACTCACCACGCTTTCCTTCTTCGTTTCCAAGTTCAATTTTTGCACCTGTAGGATCATCTTGGCGGAGGTAGCCGTCATATGCGTAGCCACTGAATTTGTGTGATGTAACATAAGAAAAGTATGGACCAAGCTTTACTCTTACTTTTTCGCTGATACTATAGGTTGCTTGTACGGGAATGGTTGCAAGGCTTTGGTCAACTTTCGTTACGACCCCACCAGTGAAGTATCCTTCAAGTTCTTTTCCTCCTCTTACAATTTTCATGTGATAGTTCTTCACGTCGGCATCAGTCTTCATACCTTTATTTTCGAAATGAAGTCCAAACATAATTCCCCATCTGTCTGTAAAAGGATGGAAAGCATCAACACCTAATGTGAAATTAGGTCGGAGACTATAGCTGTTAAGCGAGCGGATTGTTGCGGGCATGCCGATAGGGGCTGTGCCTCCCAAATTGTAACCTACTCTTGCATAATAGCTATAATTATGCAGTAATTTTCCTCCAAAAGCCCATGTCGGCAGTGCAGAAATTACCAACAAAAATGTGGTTATGTGTTTCTTTTTCATTCTTCTTCACTTTTTTCACAAGTTATACTTATGCTGTCAACATACAAAGTACTTCCGATGGCTCCTTCGAATTTTGCGCCATCAACGCTTGATGAGCATACAATAGCTAAATTGTAACCCATTGCAGCTAACTTGTCATCGTCAACATCTTTTTTGTATTCGAAGTTCAATTCCAAATGTGTCCAATTTTGAGTGTTGTCGAGATTTTCTCCAAGAGCTATGCCAGCAATTCGTGGACTTGTTTGTATGTCATCACCATGCAATGGAATTTCATTTCCCTCATTGTCAAAGAGGCGTTCATATAAAACAGCATAGATTGTACCATAATCCTTTTTGCCTTCGACAACCTCTTTGTTTTTATTTGTGAAAGTCTCTCCACGATGATATTTATACCATGCTTCCAACTTGACAGGCTTGTAGCTAACAGGCAAACCAAATTTTGTACATTGCATAGGTTCGGTGAGTGCAGGACCACTATCAAATGAACCTGTGAAGAGGTTACCTGCGGCAATTGGCATCTTTACGCCGCCTGTCATGCCAAAGGCACCAGTATCACGTGTTGTAAGCTTTACACATGCGCCCTTGTAGCCATTCGGCTCTGGTGTCGTAGGGTATGTGTCTGCTTTTGCAAATCTATCAGACTTGTAGAACCCTGGATTTCCTGTAGCCCAATTATTTTGGAGTGTTCCGTCATCATTTTTGTCACTCCATTCATAATATTTATTGGCAGGTTTTTTGCTTAAGAAATAATTTTCAAATTCATATTCCATCTTCTCGTATGTTACCGGTGGAAATTGAATTGAAACTTGGTATAATCGACTCCAATTTCTATCTTGAGATGTTACTGTGTAGGTAACGGGACCATTTGAAAAGTCTTGTATAGAACCACTTGCAGGAGTTATTGTTGCACCTTCTGTTATTCTAAACTGAGGTGCAAGGGTCTTAAGTAAGGAAGATGCATTCCTTTTTGCATACTTGAAGATGATTTGACTATCTGAATAATCCAAGTTGATGTCAGCTAAAGTATCACTGGCCTGGTAGAATATATCCGTTGGATTATCCACGTGGATATATGCCTGCTCAATGTCACATTCAGCATTCAATGGCTCATCCTTAAAGCAAGAGGTGAGGGTAGAGCTACCGATGAGGGCAGCTGCTATCATTTTATAATATCTCATATAAATTTATAATATTGTAATCTTATCTAAATCAAGGTGCAAAGTTACGATGAAAACTTTGAACTTCCAAAATTTTTCGGCTGAAAATGCACATTTGTTCCGTTTTTGTTGCATTCCCCTACCATTTTCGCAAGATTATTACATAATTATCCCATAATGAAATGATTATTAAAGTTATATCTTTATTGCAGTCTTTTTGTTTTTATTCATAATTCGTCATGCGTTCCCAATTATATACTGCCTTGCTAAGCATCTAAAAAATAAGGCTGACTCTCTTGCGAGAATCAGCCTTAATGTATTATGAAGTGAAATCTATTGTTTCAATCTTCTGGGATGGGGGAGTGGCGATTAAGCCTTACCCTCCATCTGAGCCTTCAACTTAGCAAGTGCGTCGATGTCACCGAGTGAAGTACCTGCTGCTACGTTGTTGATAGCTGCAGTCTCGTTCTTGCGACCACCGTTGTTGTGCTTGCGTGGAGCTGTTGGCTTAACATCGTCCTTGCCCTCCTCGAATGTACGAGAGTGAGAGAGGATGATACGCTTTGTCTCCTTAACGAACTCAATCACCTTGAAGTCGAGAGTCTCGCCTTCCTTAGCCTGAGTGCCATCCTCCTTAGTGAGGTGCTTTGGAGTTGCGAAGCCTTCGCCACCCTCTGCGAGAGTTACGACTGCACCCTTGTCCTTCAACTCAGTGATAGTACCCTGGTGAACTGAACCTGGAGTGTAGATTGCCTCGTACTCATCCCATGGGTTAGCCTCCAACTGCTTGTGACCCAAGCTCAAACGACGATTCTCCTTGTCGATTTCGAGAACTACTACGTCGATGTCTGCACCTACTGTAGTGAACTCAGATGGGTGCTTAACCTTCTTAGTCCAAGAGAGGTCAGAGATGTGGATCAAACCATCAACACCTTCCTCGAGCTCTACGAAGATACCGAAGTTAGTGAAGTTGCGAACCTTAGCGGTGTGCTTGCTACCTACAGGGTACTTAACCTCGATGGTCTCCCATGGGTCTTCCTTCAACTGCTTGATACCCAAGCTCATCTTACGCTCAGCGCGGTCGAGTGTCAAGATGACAGCCTCTACCTCGTCACCTACCTTCATGAAGTCCTGAGCAGAACGCAAGTGCTGGCTCCAAGACATCTCGGATACGTGGATCAAGCCCTCAACACCAGGAGCGATCTCTACGAATGCACCGTAGTCAGCCATAACGACTACCTTACCCTTCACGTGGTCACCCACCTTCAAGTTAGCATCCAAAGCATCCCATGGGTGTGGAGTCAACTGCTTCAAACCGAGGGCGATACG
>FR893289.1 GCA_000436035.1 Prevotella sp. CAG:732
GCCATTGTAGGTCGTCATGAACTCAGAGAAACTGAGGGGTGAAACGTGTATTTGGTAACCACGCCCTCTGAATTCTGTGATGATGTCCTTGGATAGGAACTTGGCGTTGCTGCCGGTGACATATACATCGACATTTGGAATGTGAAGCAAACCGTTTAGTACGTCTTCAAACTGGTCCATCATTTGGACTTCGTCCAATAAGGCATAGTACATTCTTCCATCCTTGATCTGAGCTTTTACATACTGATAGAATTTCTCAGGGTCTCTATATTCTCGATTTGCGAAGTCATCGAAAGCCATCTCGATGATGTGCTCTTTGTCTATGCCTTCCTTTTCTAATTGACTCTTGAACAGATTGAATAATAGAAATGACTTACCGCATCTTCTGATGCCAGTAATGATTTTTACCAGTCCATTATGTTTGCTTTGGACTAATTGCTGCATGTATTTTTTGCGTTCTATGATCATTTTCTATATGAGTTTTAATGTTAGCTTACGAAAGATTTTTGCGTAAATACGCATTTTTCTTCTGCAAAGATACGTAAAATAGTTGATTCTGCGAAAGATTTTTGCGTATTTACGCAAAAATCTTTCGCAGAATGGCTTTTGCTGGATAAAATGATAATGGTTATGTATGGTAAATGGAGGAGATTTTTACTCCGTCCCCTCTTTCAGAAGCCAGTCTATGGCAGAGTAAATGTGGATGCACTTGCCGCCTATCTCGATGTCCCTTGTCGGTGAGAAGGCTATCAGGGATAGATGGTCGCATTTGAGGGCGGCGGATGCTTTCAGCAAGGCATTTACCTCCCTGTCGAACGTCTTCTTGTTGTCGATGTCGTATGACACTTGGATCAACTCCACCGCCTTGTTTTGGTTGCAAATGACGAAATCCACTTCCTTGGAACGGGGCGTGTCCTTATAATAATAGATGTCTAAGTACTCATTGGCACATCTTCGAAGCAGTTCGATATACACCACGTTCTCTAGTCGCCAACCGATGTTCTCGCCTGCAAAGGAGTTGTCCCTGTTGTTTTGAAGACCTGGGTCGATGATGTACGCTTTGGCATTGCTTTTTCGTCCTTGATTCTGTTTGATGGTGCAAATATATGAAAAATACTTGATATATAACGTGTTAGAATAGCTAAAATTCGCTAAAATGCAGATTTTCATCTTTCTTAGAAACGCAAGCCTATATAAGGAGTTCTTTCTCGCACACGTAAATGTTTTCTTCAAAAAAGTATCATTGTATCATTATTTAGCATTGCTTTCCTTGCTATGCTCTGATAATCAACACGTTTGCTGTAGTGATACATTGCCATATACCCCTTGTAATGTATCATCAATGTATCACGATTTTGAAGTAAAGTATCACGATTTCGGTCTTCCTATCGTAAA
>FR893290.1 GCA_000436035.1 Prevotella sp. CAG:732
CCGCATCCCCTATGCTTGTACGACCATACCCCTTATGGACGCACGTCGTCTCCCCCTATGGGCGTACGTCCACGCCGACGCTCCTAGGCATCCTTGCCGACATACGCATACGTCCATGCATTCACAATCCATTTGCTTTCTTACTGAAACTCTATACACAACAAGGAAAGTATTACTGATTCGCTTGACACGCCAATAATTCTTTACATCCTCCCCACAAACCCACTTTTCCATCCACTACGCAGCATTTGCTCCCTAACTAGGTAAAAATTCACGCCTAACTAGGAAAGAATTTTTTCCTAACTAGGGAGAAATGAAAGTGGTACTAGGACGGCGAATACATCTACCGCCACAACAAATGGCTGTTACCATACATGCAAAATAGGGTTCACCCATCGTCATTTTCCTTCACCAAGGGTTCACCATTTGTACCTTCAAAAGCTACTATCGTGAATACAGGTGAAGGGTGGGTTCACCCATCGGAAGCCCAGTGTTTATCGGCTTCCCGAAACCAAGGTGAACGGTGAACCCTCTTTTCTTGCTTTCATGCGCATACGCGAAAGAATATATAAGAAAGAACACACTTTCATTAGTTTTACGAAGAAAAACACATATATAATATATAAAAGATATAATTATTATATAAAAGGGGTTCACCGATTCAAATGACTAACAAAGGTTGCTCTGTGACTAACAGAAAAAGCTGAATGACTAAGAGAGAATTCTCTGTGACTAGCAGAGAAGAAAAATCCCAGTTGCCATGCTTCCCCAACATGACAACTGGGATAACTTATGCTATATATAGCCAATAAATTCCAGCAAGAATCGCTAATACGATGACGGTTACCACTGTTTTAATCAGACAGGTAGCCACCTTCTTGACAACCAAGAAGCCTACGATGAGCACCACCAAGGCGAAAATGTAATATCCAAAATCTCCCATAATAGAAAACTTTACTTTTACTAAATAATTACTTGAAAAGGCGGCGGAACTCCGTAGGTATCGGTGTCTCAAACTCCATTGGCTGATGCGTCACTGGATGATAGAAACAGAGCACATAGGCATGGAGGCAAAGTCGATGGCAAGGATCATCGCCATTGCCATACTTGATGTCACCACACACAGGATGCCCCATATCGGCAGTATGCACACGAATCTGGTTCTTGCGTCCCGTCTCCAGGCGGAACTCCACCAATGAATGCTCGGTAGAGCGATCCAGCGTATGGAAGTGAGTGACAGCATACTTACCGCCATTGTCAGTAGGACTGCTATAGGTGATATACGCCTTGTTGTCCTTCAGCCAGTTGGCTATCGTTCCCTCGTCCTCTTCCATCTCGCCCGACACCACAGCCACATATCGGCGGGGCGACCCCCCAGCCACATATCGGCGGTCATAGACATTGTGATGCCAATCATTCTCCAGGGCAAGTTCCGTCTGCTTGTCCTTGGCGTAAATCATCAACCCCGATGTATCACGGTCGAGGCGATGCACCACGTGAGCCTGACAGTTCTGGCGAGTCTTATGGAAATAGTCGTCGAGCACGGTCTTGACATTGAGTGCGGAATGACCCGCCGCCATGCTCAGGATGCCGACGTTCTTCTCTATCACCACGATGTATCTGTCCTCATAGACGATCTTGATATATCTACTCTTGAATCCATTGTTATTCTTCTTCGACTTGCTCACCGACACCTTCATGCCAGGACGCAAGGCATAGTCGAACTGGGTGACAGTCTTGCCATCCACCTTGATGCCACGCCCCTGGAGGGTCTGCTTGATCTTCGTCTTGCTCTCGCCCTTGATGTTGGCGAGCAACCACTCCAACAAGGGAGCTGGCTTTCCGACCGTATAATGGTCGTACTCATGCTGTTGATGATAATTGTTGTTCTTTGGTCTCATGATAGTGCAAAAGTAGTGTTTTTTGCCCTAACTGCCAAATATATAGCACGTTTTATTGCAATATCTGCTTGTTTTTTGCTCTAAATTTGCGTTTCCCGAATATTTTTCGTAACTTTGCAGCCTAAAATTAATAATATTAAGGTAATACGTAGTAATGATAACAGTAACAAATCTTGCAATCCAATTCGGAAAGAGAGTCCTCTACAAGGACGTGAACCTCAAGTTCACTCATGGTAACATTTATGGTATCATCGGTGCCAACGGTGCCGGCAAGTCAACTCTGCTCAGAGCTATCAGCGGAGACTTGGAGCCTAACAAGGGTAGCGTGGAAATGGGTCCAGGCGAGCGCCTTTCTGTCTTGGAGCAGGATCACTTCAAATATGATGAGTTCCGTGTGATGGACACCGTCTTGATGGGTCATCAACCTCTCTGGGAGAACATGAAGGAGCGTGAGCGCCTCTATGCTAAACCTGAGATGACTGAGGAAGATGGCAACCGTGCCGCCGACTTGGAGCTGAAGTTCGCTGAGATGAATGGTTGGGAGGCTGAGAGCAACGCTGCCCAGCTTCTCCAGAACCTCGGCGTGAAGGAAGAGCAGCACGACAAGTTGGTAGGTGAGCTTTCCAATACTGAGAAGGTGCGCGTGATGTTGGCGAAGGCTCTCTTCGGCAACCCTGACAACCTCCTCCTCGATGAGCCTACCAACGACCTAGACCTCGACACCGTAGAGTGGTTGGAGGAATACTTGAGCAATATCGAGCAGACCGTTTTGGTGGTATCCCACGACCGTCACTTCCTCGACTCCGTCAGCACACAGACCGTGGACATCGACTTCGGCAAGGTAACCATGTTCGCAGGTAACTACTCATTCTGGTACGAGAGTTCTCAGTTGGCATTGCGCCAGGCTCAGAACCAGAAGATGAAGGCTGAGGAGAAGAAGAAGCAGTTGGAGGAGTTCATCCGCCGATTCTCTGCCAACGTGGCTAAGAGCAAGCAGACCACATCTCGCAAGAAGATGCTGGAGAAGTTGAACGTGGAGGAGATCCGTCCTTCTAGCCGTAAGTACCCAGGCATCATCTTCCAGATGGACCGTGAGCCAGGCAACCAGATTCTTGAGGTAGAAGGCTTGAAGGCTGTTGACGAGGATGGAACTGTACTCTTCGACAACGTGAACTTCAACATCGAGAAGGGCGAGAAGGTGGTATTCCTCTCTCACAACCCTAAGGCGATGACTGCCCTCTTCGAGATCATCAATGGCAACCGCAAGGCTGATGCCGGTGACTACAAGTGGGGTGTGACCATCACTACCGCTTACCTCCCACTCGACAACACCGAGTTCTTCCAGAGCGACAAGAACCTCGTAGATTGGTTGAGCCAGTATGGTCCGGGCAACGAGGTTGCCATGAAGGGTTACCTCGGAAGAATGCTCTTCAGCGGTGAGGAAGTATTGAAGAAGGTGAACGTGCTCTCTGGAGGTGAGAAGATGAGATGTATGATTGCCCGTATGCAGTTGCAGAACGCCAACTGCTTGATCCTCGACACTCCTACCAACCACTTGGACTTGGAGAGCATCCAGGCATTCAACAACAACTTGGTGGCTTTCAAGGGTAACATCCTCTTCGCCAGCCACGACCACGAGTTCATCAACACCGTAGCCAACCGCATCATCGAGTTGACTCCATCAGGCACCATCGACAAGCTCATGTCTTACGATGAGTACATCTACGACGAGGCCATCAAGGAGCAGAAGGCTAAGATGTATGGGTTGCAGTAAGTTTGACACATTAATTAATACATATCATAGAGAGTGCCAGCCTTTTTCTAAGGTTGGCACACTTTTTGTGAAGAGGTGTGTCGAAGAATAGACAATCAATTGTCACTTATAATTTACTATTTATCATTTTAAACGACTATGTCACAAGAAAAAGAAATTAAGATAGAAGACGGCAACGCCAAGGAGCAAGTGGAAAACGAGCAGGTTTCCAACCAGCAAGCAGAGAATCCAGACGCTCAACAAGGTGATGCCCAGAAAGAGACTGACACTGTAGCTGACAAAACGGCTGACAGCAATGATTCTGCCGACAAAAAGGCAGAAGAGGCAGAGTTGAACCCATTGGAGAAAGCACAGAAGGAAGTAGAAGAACTGAAGAAGCAGTTGCTCTACAAGACCGCCGAATTTGAGAACTACCGCAAGCGTACCCTCAAGGAGAAAGCTGAGTTGATTCTCAATGGTGGCGAGAAGACGATAGCTGCCATTCTCCCAGTGCTCGATGACTTTGAGCGTGCCATCGCCGACAAGAGCGAGGACCCTAAGGCCATCAAGGAAGGTGTTCAGATGATCTTCAACAAGTTTACCAAGACCCTCGAAGGACTTGGCGTGAAGAAGATAGAGACAGCCGACAAGGACTTCGACGTAGATTATCACGAGGCTATCGCCATGGTTCCAGGCATGGGCGATGACAAGAAAGGCAAGGTCATCGACTGCGTACAGACAGGTTACACCCTCAACGACAAGGTGATCCGCCACGCAAAGGTAGCTGTAGGACAATAATCAACTGAATAAGAACAACAAGTAAACGGGCTTCGAGGCTCACTCAACTAGAGAAAATGGCAAAAAGAGACTATTACGAGGTGCTTGGCGTCGATAAGTCAGCATCTGAAGACGAAATAAAGAAGGCTTATCGAAAGATAGCTATCAAGTATCATCCAGACCGCAACCCTGGCGACAAGGAGGCCGAGGAAAAATTTAAGGAGGCTGCAGAAGCTTACGAGGTTTTGCACGATGCACAGAAACGCCAACAGTATGACCAGTTCGGATTTGATGGTCCACAAGGTGGATTTGGCGGATTCGGCGGTGGAGCTGGCATGAACATGGACGACATCTTCTCTATGTTCGGCGACATCTTCGGTGGTCACGGCGGTGGTTTTGGTGGCTTTGGCGGAGGTGCCGTACGCCAGCAATACCAAGGTAGCGACTTGAGAGTGAAGGTGAAACTCAGCTTGCAGGAGATTGCCACTGGCGTCACCAAGAAGTTTAAGATTCGCAAGGACGTCACCTGTAGCGCTTGCCACGGCACTGGTTGTGAGGGCGGTGCTCAGCCTGAGACTTGCCCTACTTGTCATGGTACTGGTGCCACCATTAAGACCGTTCGCTCCATGTTTGGCATGATGCAGACTCAGGTCCCTTGTCCTAACTGTCATGGAGAGGGCACCATCATCAAGCACAAGTGCAAGGAGTGCAATGGAGAAGGCATCGTCAAGGGCGACGAGGTCGTAGAAATCAACATCCCTGCTGGTGTAGAAGATGGTATGTGCGTCACCGTACGTGGCAAAGGTAACGCCGGCAAGCACAATGGCATCAACGGCGACATCCAAGTATTGATACAGGAGGAGAAAAGCGAGATCTTCGAACGTGATGGTCAAGACTTGTACTACAATCTCGTGCTCGACTTCACCACTGCCACCCTCGGTGGTGAGGTAGAAGTTCCAACCATCGATGGCAAGACAACCATCAAGATAGAGCCAGGAACCCAACCAGGCAAGCAAATCCGCTTGAGAGGCAAGGGTCTGCCAGCAGTGCAAGGCTACGGCTATGGCAAGGGCGACATCATCGTCAATGCCACCGTCTATGTGCCTAAGACCTTGACCAAGGAAGAGAAGGAATTGGTATTGAAGTTCAAGCAATGCGAGAACTTCACAGCAGACAATGCCACCAAGAAGTCACTCTTCGAGAGTTTCAAGAACTTGTTTAAATAGACTTTTACAAAGATAATATGATAAAGGAAGGAGCAATTTCATCTTTTCAAGGCAAAGGATGGGATGCTCCTTTTTTGATGATTTGCCCCTCGGCTTGCCTATCATCACCCCTACATATATCATATCGTCTCCCCTATATATAATAAGGTATAGGAAAGCCAACAAATCGTCCATTCAAACCGCAGAAGAACATGAACTATCAAGAAACAATAGAATACTTATTCAATAGCACTCCAGTCTTCGAAAAAATTGGAGCCAAAGCATATAAACCAGGATTGCAAACCACCGAAGCCCTCGATGAGCATTTCGGGCATCCTCATCATCAGTTCAAGACCATCCATGTGGCAGGAACCAACGGCAAGGGTTCATGCTCGCACACCCTCGCTGCCATCCTACAGGCAGAAGGTTACAAGGTGGGATTATACACCTCCCCACATCTCGTGGATTTCCGTGAGCGCATCCGTGTAAACGGCGAGTGCATCCCAGAGGAGTATGTCATCGACTTCGTGGAGAAGGAACGCAACTTCTTCGAGCCATTGCACTGTTCGTTCTTCGAACTGACCACCGCCTTGGCATTTAAGTATTTTGCCGAGCAAAAGGTAGATATCGCCGTCATAGAAGTTGGATTGGGAGGCAGATTGGATTGCACCAACATCATCACCCCTATCCTCTCCATCATCACCAACATCAGTCTTGACCACACCCAGTTCCTCGGCAACACCCTGACGGAAATCGCAGGCGAGAAAGCGGGCATCATCAAGAAAGGTGTGCCTGTTGTGATTGGCGAATACACTTCAGAGACAAAGCCTGTATTCAGAAAGAAAGCGCAAGAAATGCAAAGTCCTATTGTCTTTGCCAGCGACTACAAAAATCAAGAAGTAAGCTTTGCCATACCTATTGAGAATGGTCTCGAATACAACACCAAACGTTATGGCAGACTGATCGGTGAACTTTATGGTGAATATCAAGTGATGAACATGAACACCATCCTGCAAGCCGTCCACATCCTCACCACAAAAGCCGCCCCTATCAAGATAAGCGAAGAGAGCATACGAAAAGGTGTCAAGCATGTGACAGAACTGACGGGCCTGATGGGTAGATGGCAAAAGATACAAGAGCATCCTTTGGTCATCTGCGACACCGGGCACAACGTAGCTGGATGGGAATGTCTGGCACCACAAATCAAGTCTCAACCCTGCCAACAGCTTCGCATCGTTTTTGGCATGGTAGATGACAAAGATGTGTCAACTGTGATGAAAATGCTTCCTAAGGAGGCGATTTACTATTGGACGCAAGCTACCACGAAAAGAGCCATTAAAGTGGAGAAAATCGCAGAACTAGGTCGTCAGAATGGCTTAAGCGGAGAAATGTATTCGTCTGTTAATAAGGCATTTAAGGCAGCACTTGCCGAATCAGACAGCAAGGATTTCATCTTTGTAGGAGGCTCCAGTTACATCGTGGCTGATTTCCTTTCGTAAGATATTTTTTGTTTTTTTAAATCAATAAGTTGCAAAAAAGTTTGTGATAATCATTTTTTTTTAGTTACTTTGCAGTAGATAATAACTTAAGCAATAAAGTAACTAAAAAATAATGATATTATGAGCGCAGAAGTAGAAAACCTCTGTGGTCTGAAAAGAGAAGATTTTCAGACCACTGTGAATGGAAAGCAGACAGACCTTTTCATCTTAAAGAACAAGCAGGGCAACGAAGTTGCAGTAACAAACTACGGTGGTGCGGTTGTAGCAATCATGATGCCTGACAAGGATGGCAACTATGCAAATCTTATCCAGGGTCATGACAACATCCAGGATGTCATCAATTCTCCAGAACCATTCTTGAGCGTACTGATCGGTCGCTATGGCAACCGTATCAAGGAAGGTAAGTTCACCCTCCATGGCAAGGAGTATCAGTTGGCTTGCAATGATGGTCCTAACCACTTGCATGGCGGTCCTACCGGTTTCCACGCACACGTTTGGGATGCCACTCGCATGAGCGACAACGCCGTTGTCTTGAAATACACCAGCCCTTACGGCGAGGAAGGTTTCACTGGCGAATTGGAAGTTTGGGTAGCTTACACATTGACAGACGACAATGAGTTCGTCATCAAATATCAGGCAACAACCAACAAGATGACCATCGTCAACTTGACACACCACGGATTCTTCTCTATCCAAGGTATCGCCAACCCTACTCCAACTATCGACAACATCATCTGCGAGGTCAATGCAGACTACTACTTGCCTATCGACGAGGTATCTATTCCTACAGGTGAGATTTTGAAGGTAGAAGGCACTCCATTCGACTTCCGCACACCAAAGCCTATCGGTCAGGACATCGATGCTGACGATGAGCAGATCAAGAATGGCCAGGGCTATGACCACAACTATGTATTGAACAAGAAAGAGGAAGGCGAGTTGAGCTTCGCTGCCCGCATCAAGGACCCAGCAAGCTGCCGTACCATGGAAGTCTATACTACAGAGCCAGGCCTTCAGATGTACACTGGCAACTTCTTGGCAGGCATTCCTGGCCAGCATGGCGCAACATTCCCACGTCGCAGTGCGGTATGTTTCGAGGCACAGAAATTCCCTGACACACCAAACCACCCATATTTCCCTAGCTGCACATTGAAGCCAGGAGAAACTTATACACAAAAGACAATTTATAAGTTTGGTGTTGACAAATAAGCTTAAAAACAAATAATAAGATAGGAGTAATTGCTTGGCAACCAACCTTGCTAAGCAGTCACTCCTTTTTGTGGAAAAACAAATCATAAAACATTAACAATATCAACTATCAATTCAAAACAATGGAACAAAAAATTGGAAATAGTAACAGTCGTATCGTTGCAATCATAACCATGTGTTTTATCTTTGCAATGATTTCTTTCGTAACCAACATGGGAGCACCATTTGGTAATATTTGGGGTTTCAAATATACCTGGGCATCCATGATGGGTAACATGATGAACTTCGCCGCATACCTCTTCATGGGTATTCCTGCTGGTAAGATGTTGGAAAGCAAGGGTTACAAGAAGACAGCCCTCATCGCTCTTGCCGTAGGTACCATCGGCTTGCTCATCCAATATATGTCAAGCCTCTTCGGTGATGACATCGTAGTATTCACCCTTGAGTCTGGTGCCGTTTGTCTCAACTTGATCATTTACCTCCTCGGTGCATTCGTTTGCGGTTTCTGTGTATGTATGCTCAATACAGTAGTCAACCCAATGTTGAACTTGCTCGGTGGCGGTGGTAACCGTGGTAACCAGCTCATCCAGATTGGTGGTACATTGAACTCACTCACCGGTACCCTCACCCCATTGTTGGCAGGTGTATTGGTAGGTACCGTTACCGCCCAGACCAGTATGAGTGATGTAGCTCCATTGCTCTTCATCGGTATGGCAGTATTCATCATCGCATTCTTCATCATCTACAATGTCTATATCCCTGAGCCACAGGCTAAGAAGGACAATGCCACATACGAGCGCAGCCCTTGGGCTTTCCGCCATTTCGTATTGGGTGTGATTGGTATCTTCTTCTATGTAGGTATTGAGATTGGGATTCCTGCACAGCTCAACTTCTACATTTCTAATATGGACTTCACTGGTGCAGCTTCTGTAGGTGGTGCATTCGCAGCCGTATATTGGTTGTTTATGATGTGTGGCCGTTTCCTCAGCTCCTTCATCAGTGGTGCCGTATCTACCAAGATTCAGATGACAACCGTATCTTTGGTAGCCATCTTATTGCTCCTCATCGCTATCTTCTTGCCAGAGAGCAACACTTTGAACTTCTCTCTCTCAGGCGACTCTGAGATTGCAAGTCTCTTAAAGTTGGATGACCATGGTACAGGTGTCGTAGCATTTACAATCCCTACCAAGTGTGTGCTCATCGCACTCTGTGGTTTCTGCACCTCTATCATGTGGGGTGGTATCTTCAACCTTGCCGTTGAGGGACTTGGCAAATACACAGCACAGGCATCTGGTATCTTCATGATGATGGTAGTAGGTGGTGGCGTGATGCCTCTCATCCAGGATGGTATCGCCAAGACAGCAGGCCCTATCGCCTCTTACTGGCTCATCATCGCCATGGTGGCATACCTTCTCTTCTACGCCCTCGTTGGTGCAAAGAATGTCAATAAGGACATCGTAGTAGATTAATTTCCGAAATAACTTCAATTCCCGAGAGCATCACGCTCTTGGGAATAACAAATAATCAACAATTCATTTATTTAACAATCTAAACTATACAACTATGGATATTGAAAAAGTAAGAAGCCGCTTCATCAAGCACTTTGATGGTAAAACAGGTAATATTTATATGTCTCCAGGCCGTATCAACCTCATCGGCGAGCACACCGACTACAATGGTGGATTCGTATTCCCAGGTGCTGTTGACAAGGGGATCATGGCAGAGATTCGTCCTAACGGCACCAACACTGTGATGCTCTACTCTATCGACTTGAAGGATCGTGTAGAGTTCAAGGTGGACGATCCTCAGGGTCCTCGTGCTTCTTGGGCACGCTACATCTACGGTATCTGCCAGGAGATGAAGGCTTTGGGCGTTGACGTCAAAGGTTTCAATGCAGCCTTCTACGGTGATGTGCCTCTCGGTGCAGGTATGTCTTCATCAGCTGCTTTGGAGAGCTGCTTCGCTTTCGCTTTGAACGACCTCTTCGGCGACAACAAGGTTTCTAAGTGGGATCTCGCTTTGGCAGGTCAGGCTACAGAGCACAAGTACATCGGTGTCAACTGCGGTATCAT
>FR893291.1 GCA_000436035.1 Prevotella sp. CAG:732
CTCAGCAATCTTCTGATTGTAGCGCTCTAGAGTGATAGGCTTGATCTGCTGACCATCGGTCAACTTGGTGATGCCCTTCAATACGATGCGGTCACCTACATGGAGGCCAGAAGTTACGATATAGTTCTTGCCATCATCCTGTGGATTTACCTTGATTTCAGAATACTTCACCTTGTTATCCTTGGTTACTACGTAAACGAAGACCTTATCCTGCACCTGAGAGCAAGCCTCCTGAGGGATAACGATTGCGTTGTTGTTATCGTTAGGAACAACAATAGAACCAGCACCACCACTCTTCAGCAACTTCTCTGGGTTAGCGAAGTGAGCGATGAGAGAGATAGAACCAGAAGTAGCATCGATGACACCACTCATCTTAACCACCTTACCTGGATGATTATAGATAGAACCGTCTGCCAACTGCAATTTAACAGCTGGGAACGCAGCGATAGCAGCCTGAATGCTACCATTGGTCTTAGACATATTCAAAATCTGAGACTCAGAGAGTGAGAAGAACACCTCCATGGTGCTGATGTTGGAAACGGTAGTCAAAGCCTGGCCAGAAGCGCTGACCAAAGCACCCACCTTGAAAGGAAGGCTACCAACAACACCTGCAGAAGGGCTGGTAACAGTACACCAAGCCAACTGCTCGCGAGCTGAAGCCAGAGAAGCCTCTGCCTGAGCGACCTGAGCCTTAGCGGTTGCATAGCCGTTAGCTGCTGTAGAAAGTTCATATTCACCGATAATCTTGCTATCATACAACTTCTTATTGTTCTGATAAGTCAACTTTGCAGTGTTAGCCTGAGCCTTGGCTGTATTGACAGCGGCAGCAGCTGAACGGACAGCAGCCTGATAAGTCTCGCTATCGATAGAGAACAAAGCCTGACCTGCAGAAACTGTCTGACCCTCATGTACAAAAACCTTTGTAATGAAGCCAGAAACCTTAGGACGTACCTCAACATCCTGAATACCCTTGATGGTAGCAGGATAGGTAGTCTGCAATGCGGCGCTGGAAGTACCGATAGTAGCCACGGCAAACTCATCGTCGCCGAAGTTAGGCAGACCGCCTTTCTTACTTCCACCACATGATGTCAAAGTTGCAAGAGCTGCAATAGCTGCAACAAACAAAACGTTTTTAATTTTCATACCTATTTATTATATTTATAATGATTATACAATTGATACCTTAAATACAACTATTTGTATAGAGGCTCTCGTGCCTCAAAATATGCAAAAACTAACGCTGAAACATCGCCCTTATAGGAAACCCGATTGACGAAATGAGTTTTTGACGCTGCAAAAGTACTAATAATAAAGCAAACATAGCACGAACCCAAATGCTTTTTAACAATTATTATTCGTATTTAGAAAATAAAACCTCACGGACGTCTATCCATGAGGTTATTTATATCAATCGATGAGATTCATCTGCTTGGCTTTTTCCATGAGAAGTTGCATCAAAGGCTCACGCTCATTAGCCACCTTATTGTCGAGCACGGCATCCTTGAGCGTCTGCTTCAAGGTACCCACCTCACGGGAAGGTTTCAAGTGGAATATCTCCATGATTTCATTGCCATCGATACATGGCTGGAGAAGACGCTTGTAGTCACGTTCCTGCAAGTCCTTCAACTTCTCTCGTACGATGCGGAAGTTATCCAAGAACTTCTGCTTGCGCTGCATGTTCTTGCTGGTGATGTCTGCCTCGCAGAGCGTCATCAAGTCATCGATGTCATCGCCCGCATCATTCATCAGTCGGCGAACGGCACTGTCGGTCACCTCCTCGTCAGCGATGACGATAGGACGCATGTGGAGTTCCACCAACTTCTGCACGTACTTCATCTTGGCATCCATCGGAAGCTTCATACGACGGAACATAGACGGTATCATCTTGGCACCGATGTTGTTATGATTATGGAAGGTCCACCCTATCTGGTTGTCCCATCGCTTGCTCTTTGGTTTGCCGATGTCATGCAACAAGGCTGCCCAACGGAGCCAAAGGTTGTCGGAATGCTTGCATACATTCTCCAGCACTTCCATCGTATGGTCGTAGTTGTTCTTGTGAGCACGGCCATTGCGTGTCTCTACCTTGTCCATCGCACAAAGCTCAGGCATAATCAGTTCGAGCAAGCCCGTATCTTTGAGGTAATAGAAGCCACTGCTAGGATGTTTCGACAACATAATCTTGTTCATCTCATCGGCAATGCGCTCACCACTGATAATTTTCAATCGATCGGCATTGCGAGACAGCGCCTCGTAGGTCTCTGGTTCTATCTGGAAATTGAGCTGGGTGGCAAAGCGCACGCATCTCATCATACGAAGAGGGTCGTCGGAGAACGTCACATCTGGGTCGAGCGGTGTGGCAATGATGCCATCTTCCATGTCATAGACCCCATCGAAAGGATCGACCAACTCGCCGAAGCGGTCCTTGTTGAGACATACAGCCAAGGCATTGATGGTGAAATCACGTCGGTTTTGGTCATCCTCCAAGGTGCCATCCTCTACGATAGGTTTGCGAGAATCATGCTGATAGCTTTCCTTTCGGGCACCGACAAATTCCACCTCGGTGTCCTTGTACTTCACTTGCGCCGTTCCGAAATTACGGAACACCGACAAGTGGGCTTTCTTACCCAGCATCTTTTTCAGTTCGGAAGCTACCTGAATACCACTACCCACAACGACCACGTCGATGTCGTTGGAAGGGCGCTCCAAGAACAAATCTCTTACATAACCACCTACCACATAGCACTCCAGCTGCAGCGAGTCGGCTGCCTCTGAAATCTTATGGAATATATCTTTGTCTAGTATTTTCGCCAATTCGGCGTTGGATAAATTTCTCATTATTCTTTTCTTTCGGGGTGCAAAGTTACTGCAAAAATGGTGAATAACAAAATAAAAATTTGGCTATTTCACAATAAATGCGTAAATTTGCAGCGATTTTCGAAAATATTATGGCAGATTTATCAAAAACAGAACAGCAGTTTAAAGACGTGATGGAGGAATGTCGCTCCCTCTTCGAGAAGAAGTTGCATGATTATGGAGCTTCTTGGAGAATTTTGCGTCCTTCCTCTTTGACAGACCAGTTATACATCAAGGCGAAGCGCATCCGCTCGCTTGAAATCAAGAAGGAATCACTTGTGGGTGAGGGCATTCGCCCTGAGTTTATCGCGCTCATCAACTATGGCATCGTGGGCACCATCCAGCTAGAGAGGGGCTTTGTCGATGAAGTCGATATGACTCCAGAGGAGGCGATGAAGCTCTACGACAAGCATGCCCATGAAGCCTTGGAACTGATGTTGAAGAAGAACCACGACTACGATGAGGCATGGCGTTCGATGAGAGTGAGCAGCTATACCGACTTCATCCTCACCAAGATACAGCGTGTGAAGGAAATCGAAGACATCCAGGGTGCCACATTGGTTTCCGAAGGCATCGACTCCAACTACATGGACATCATCAACTACTCTGTGTTCGGAGCCATCAAGATGAAAGAGCAAGAAACAGAGTTGGCTTAGGTAGTTTTTGAATGACATATATATATATAATTAAGGTGTAAAAAGTGAGTATCAGCAGTACGACAAGAAAGATTGGCATCAATCTAGGCAGATTGATTGTAGCATTGACATTCCTGTTTTCGGGATATGTCAAGGCCATCGACCCACTTGGCACCCAATATAAGATAGCCGACTATCTGCAAGCCCTTGGATTGGGAGGCGTCATCCCCGACTGGCTCACGCTGACCGCCTCCATCGGTCTTTCCACCTTGGAGTTCTCCATCGGAATATTCTTGTTGTTTGCCATCAGAAGAAGGCTAACTTCCAAGGTTTTGCTATTAGTGATGGCAGTGATGACCCTCATCACGGCATGGATTGTGATAGCCAACCCCGTCAAGGATTGCGGTTGCTTTGGCGATGCCCTGAAACTGACGAACGCCGAGACGTTCGCCAAGAACATCGTCTTGCTAGCCATCTCCATCCTCCTATGGAAGAAGCCATTGGACATGGTCAGGTTCATCTCCAAGCCGACACAATGGATTGTCATCAACTATACGATTCTCTTTGCGGTCATCTTGAGTCTGTGGAGTCTATGGAGTTTGCCACTCTTCGACTTCCGACCATACCATATCGGAGCCAACATTCAGAAAGGGATGGAGATACCAAAGGGAGCCAAGCAGCCCAAGTTTGAGACCACCTTCATCCTTGCCAAGAATGGAGAGCAGAAGGAGTTTACGATAGACAACTATCCCGACTCCACCTGGACATTCATCGACTCGAAGACGGTTCAGACGGAAGAAGGCTACGTTCCCCCTATCCACGACTTCAGCATCGAGGATACCCGAAAGGGAGAAGACATCACGCAGGAAGTGCTGAATGACAAGGGTTATACCTTCCTCCTGATCTCTCCCATATTGGAGAAGGCAGATGACTCCAACTTCGGCAATATCGACCAAATTTACGAATACGCCCAAGACCATGGCTATCGCTTCATCTGTCTAACGGCAAGCGGCGAGAAAGCCATCGCCAAATGGCAAGACATCACCGGAGCAGAATATCCATTCTACACAACCGATGCCACCACCCTGAAGACCATGATCAGGAGCAATCCCGGACTGATACTCATCAAGGGCGGCACCATCATCCGAAAATGGAGCCACAACGAACTGCCAGGCGAGGAGATGATGAGCAAGCCACTGGAAAAGAGCGAATACGGCAAGATGCCTGAAGACGGAATGTCGAAGAAAATCTTGCAAGTCGTATTGTGGTTCTTGTTGCCACTGATACTCCTCTCCATCGCCGACAGACTTTGGGCTTGGTCGAACTGGTTAAGAGAAAAAGAAGATACAAATAAGATATTATCAACTTTTAAAAAGAAAAAGAAAATGAGAAAGAAAATTGTAGCAGGTAACTGGAAAATGAACATGAACCTGCAAGATGGTGTTGCACTCGCTAAGGAAATCAACGAGGCATTGGTAGCAGACAAGCCAAACTGTGGCGTTATCATCTGCACTCCTTTCATCCACTTGGCTTCTGTAGCTCAGGTATTGGATTCTGAGGTTGTAGGTCTCGGTGCAGAGAACTGCGCTGACAAGGCTAAGGGTGCTTACACTGGTGAGGTTTCAGCAGAGATGGTAAAGAGCACAGGTGCTCAGTATGTAATCCTCGGTCACTCAGAGCGTCGCCAGTACTATGGTGAGACTGCTGAGATCTTGAAGGAGAAGGTAGAGTTGGCTTTGGCTAACGGTTTGAAGGTTATCTTCTGCTGCGGTGAGACACTTGAGGAGCGTGAGGCAGAGAAGCAGAACGAGGTCGTTAAGGCAGAGTTGGAAGGTTCAGTATTCCACTTGAGCGCTGACGCTTGGAAGAACATCATCCTTGCTTACGAGCCAATCTGGGCTATCGGTACAGGTAAGACCGCTACTTCAGACCAGGCTGAGGAGATGTTGGCATACATCCGCTCTATCGTAGCAGAGAAGTATGGCAACGAGGCTGCTGAGGACACAACTATCCTCTATGGTGGTAGCTGCAAGGCTAGCAACGCTCCAGAGCTCTTCGCTAAGCCAAACATCGACGGTGGCTTGATCGGTGGTGCTTCTTTGAAGGCTGCTGACTTCAAGGGTATCATCGACGCTTGGAAGAAGTAATTGCTTAGAGCCATGTCTGCCTCATCGCACATGGGAGCAGACATGGCTCTCTTTTATTATCTAGAACATTATACAACCAATCAAGAAAGTTATGAAACGATTCATCTTACTTTTTGCTATCATGCTCGGCACTACTGCTATGAGCTTTGCCCAGACTTACCTGGAGCACATACAGCAGAAAACACCAGGATTGGGTTCGATTACCGTTACCCAAAGCAAGGCCATCGATGAATTGGTCAACGGAAAGCAAGTGGCGCCAACCAACGAGAAAAAGGCGACAACAACTCCTCAAGACATCCATACTAAAACTACCCCATCGACCACACCCAACAAAAACAACAAGGTTTCCGAGCCTCAAAAGAAGCTGACACCCGATTCTGTCAAGAAGCCAGAGCATCATGAGCCTACAGCCGAAAAGCCTGCAGCACACGAAGCACCAGTGAAGAAGACAGAAACTGAAAAAGAAGAAAATGAGACACCTATGGTTGACATGCGCAAGAAAGTGATGCGTGGCAGCTACAAGGTAACAGGATATAGAGTACAGGCATACGCTGGCGGCAATTCCCGCAACGACCGCTTGAAGGCAGAGCAAATCGGCAACGCCATCAAGATGAAATACCCAGACCAGCCTGTATATGTTCACTTTTACTCTCCTCGTTGGATATGTCGCATCGGCAACTACCGCAGTCTTGCCGAAGCCAAGAAGATGTTGGCCAAGGTACGTGCCATGGGCTACAAACAAGCATGTCTCGTGAAGGGGAAAATAACCGTTCAAAACTAAAATAATGAATCCAGAAACAGAATTTCGCGAGGGATTGGACGAGCTCGCAGCACATTACAAGGAAGTACTGAAGCTCTTGGGCGAGGACCCTGAGCGTGAAGGACTCGTGAAGACTCCGATGCGTGTGGCAAAGGCGATGCAGATACTAACCCGTGGCTACACACAAGATCCTCATAAAGTACTACAAGATGCTCTCTTCGAGGAGAAATACAACCAAATGGTCATCGTCAAGGACATCGACTTCTTCTCTATGTGTGAGCACCATATGCTTCCTTTCTACGGAAAAGCGCACGTGGCATATATCCCAAATGGAAAGATTACCGGACTGAGCAAGATTGCCAGGGTCGTAGATATCTATAGCCATCGCTTGCAAGTACAGGAACGACTCACCCAACAGATCAAGGACTGCATCCAGGAGACCTTGAATCCACAAGGTGTGATGGTAGTATTGGAGGCGAAGCACATGTGCATGCAGATGAGAGGCGTGGAGAAACAGAACTCCGTCACTACCACAAGCGACTACAGCGGCGTCTTCAATTCACTCAATACTCGACAGGAGTTTATGAACCTGCTCCGTGGGGAGAGCCATCGTTTCTAACCAGAACTTTTAGGAGCTAATTAAAAAACTTAATCAATATGTTGAAGTTTATCTCATGGAACGTAAATGGCCTTCGGGCTTGTGTTGGCAAGAACTTTGAAGCTGACTTCAAAGCACTTGACGCAGATTTCTTCTGCCTACAAGAGACCAAGATGCAGGAAGGGCAACTAGACTTGACATTCGAGGGCTACGATAGTTACTGGAACTATGCCGAGAAGAAGGGATATTCTGGTACAGCCATCTATACCAAGCACAAGCCGCTCAGCGTTAGCTATGGCATGGGCATAGAGAAACACGATCATGAAGGGCGTGTCATCACCTTGGAATATGAGCAGTTCTACCTCGTGACGGTCTATACCCCTAACTCGCAAAACGAATTGAAGCGTTTGGACTATCGTATGACTTGGGAAGAGGATTTCAAGAAGTTCCTCAAGCAATTGGATGCCAAGAAGCCAGTCATCGTCTGTGGAGATATGAATGTTGCTCATGAAGAAATCGACATCAAGAATCCAAAGACCAACCGCCGCAACGCCGGTTTCACAGACGAGGAAAGAGAGAAGATGACAGAATTGCTCGCTGATGGCTTCATCGATACCTTCCGATACAAATACCCAGAAACTGTGACTTACTCTTGGTGGTCATATCGCTTCAAGGCAAGAGAGAAGAATGCAGGTTGGCGTATCGACTATTTCTTGGTATCCGAAAGGCTCAAAGAGAAGATTGAGGATGCCAAGATTCACACCGAGGTGATGGGCAGCGACCATTGTCCCGTAGAACTAGATATACAGTTGTAAATCAGACTCTCTTGCAACAAGAGATGAAACAAGATACAAGAAAGGGTTGCTTTCCTCACGGAGAGCAACCCTTATTGGTCATATCAACATAAAATTTTAATTTATATAAGAGAGATTTTATCTTTATAATGTATAAGAGAATATACTATGTATCATCTTACATGAAAGCACGAAGCTCTGAGAGAGGTTTCTTCTCCATCTTGCCATCCTTGTAGGTGACAGTGAAGAAATCGTGAACAGACTTACCATTCTTGAACTGAACTACAGCGACACCGCCCTCACGAAGTTGCAATGTAAAGTAGCCCTCACGCTTACCATTCACGTACTTGCCATGCCATTTTTCCTTACCATTCTTATAATAAGTTGTTACCTCACCATTGAAGATGGTATTTCGGTCGTTACCCAAGTCGATGAAGCTATAACCGCCCTCGGCTCTTAGGTTGCCATTCATATAGTAGTCCTTGAAGACATCCTTCTTGTTAAGACCAGTACCGGTTGTCATCAAGAGTCTGTAATAACTTGCCTGCGCTGAGCTTGCCACATTGCTCATATTCTCTGCATAGAAAATAGTGTCGGCAACTACGGTAACATTCTCAACATGCTTGCGACCAAAGCTAGCAATGGTCATCAAAGCCATCATGGATAGTAATATAATTCGTTTCATATCTTTACGTTTTTAGGTTTTACTTTCTTTTTCTGATGCAAAGATAGAGAAAAAATCAGTTAGTTGTTCCAATCGTTAACGCTATTTTATTATATTTTTATCATGCGTTTTGAATTTTAAAAGAAAACGCACACAATCTAACAAATTGTAACATCAAACGGCATTTTTCGCACATTTCAAGTTGACATATCACAAAAGACTATGTATTTTTCTTCCATCTGATAACATATTGAAAGTTCGCTTAACATAAGCTATATGGAAAGAAAGGACTTTTTAGTACCCTTTTGCAAACTTTTTGTATCGTTTTTTAGATTATGTTCTTTTTATTTTGTACTTTTGCACCATCATATATATATTAATAAGGTATGCTTATGAAACACCTTTTATTATTTCTCATGCTTATGAGCACATTCGGGCTCCTATCATGCAAGGATTCCGATGGAATCATTGGCGACTCTCCTATCACCGAAAATGGACAGGACAGAGACAATGACATCATCACCGGTGATGACTACGTCTATCATCTGCCCGTCATTTTCCATGTCTTCTACGATGACCCCTACAACAAATCACAATACATCGAATACATTCGGCTCAAGGAAATTCTCAACAACGTGAACGAGTTGTTCCAAGGCGATGTATATAATGTGAACCTCGACACCACAGCCAGTGAGAATGTACACGTCGTATTTGAACTTGCACAGAAAGATGCCAACGGCAAAACGCTCAGCACACCTGGCGTGGAGTACATCAAGGTATCAAACAGCACGTTTGATTGCGAACAGTTTATGAAAGACAAAAACAAGGCGCAATACTCATGGAACCAAAATGACTATATCAATATCATGGTCTATACATTCAAAAAGACCAGCAATGACTCCGAGACCTTGGGCATCAGCAACCTTCCCTACCAAGTGAAAGGCTATCCAGAGATAGAAGGACTGGCAAATGGCAAGAACTATCCACTCAGCAAGCCAGGCAAATTTCCATATTGCGTATCCTTGAATGCAGCCTATATTGACAAAAACTTCGAAGGTAGTCGATATACTACAGACAAAGGAAATTCGAAGGGATACCAATATTGTGTTTACGACCCCAATGCAACATTGGCACATGAGCTAGGTCACTACCTCGGACTCTTCCATGCTTTCTCCGAAAAAACTGGCGATAAAAGCAACTCAGAAGAAGCAGACAACGACGAGGATACCGATCATTGCACAGACACGCCAAGCTACAATCGTGTGGCTTACACGAAATGGTTGACCAGTTACATAAAGCAAGCTGAAGATGAAGCTAAGGCTGCAGGTCGTCAAGACACAACTTTCAGCATGAAGATACTTGCCAAACGCGAGAATAGCAAGAAGAAAGAGTGGCAATCTGACAACCTGATGGACTACAGCGTGGGATATAGTATGCGCTTCTCACCAGAGCAAGTACATCGTATGAGGCAGGTGCTTTATTATTCACCTTTGATTCCCGGTCCCAAGAAAGCGCGCCCTACCACAAGGTCACTCTCAGAATTACCTTCGGAAGACTTAGACATTCCTAATGTCTTGGCAAAAGAAAGAACATTAAAAATAAAGACAACTAGAATAACAAAACAACAATGACATACATCATCAAAGCTCCCAAGCAGTTGAACACAACCATCAACTTGCCATCGAGCAAGAGCATCAGCAACAGAGCACTCATCATACACGCCATAGCAGGTGGCAAGATTCAGCCATCCAATCTCAGCGATTGCGATGACACAGAGGTTATCATCAATGCCCTCAAAGACATGCCCGACGTTATCAACATCAAGGCGGCAGGTACAGCCATGCGCTTCATGACCGCATTCCTCAGTGCCACAGAGGGAGAGCATACTCTCACGGGTACCGAGCGAATGAAGAACCGTCCTATCGGCGTGCTCGTAGAAGCCTTGCGCTATCTAGGAGCCGACATAGAGTATGAAGAAAAGGAAGGGTATCCTCCACTCCATATCAAAGGACATCCACTGGAAGGTGGGCATCTCGAAGTGGTGGGCAACATCAGTTCACAATACATTTCTGCCCTCTTGCTCATTGGTCCAATTCTCAAGAATGGATTGGAACTGAAGTTGACTGGAGAAATCGCCTCGCGTCCTTACATCGACTTGACCCTATGGACGATGCAAGAATTTGGCGCATCCGCAGAATGGACCGATGTCGATACCATCGTGGTGAAACCACAACCTTACCAAGAGCATGAGTATCTCATCGAAAATGACTGGAGTGCCTCATCCTATTGGTATGAGATGATGACATTGAATGGCAACTTCGACTCAGAAGTGAAGCTGGAAGGACTCATGGATGGTTCTAAGCAAGGCGACTCCGTAGTGAAATACATCTTTAGCCTTCTGGGGGTAAAGACAGAATTTGAGGAAAGTGAGGTACAAAAAGTGAAAAGTGAAAATCGCAACGCTCCAACGACTGTGACCTTAAAGGCACATCGCTGTTTGTTGCCTCGCTTGGATTATGACTTTACAGGTTCACCCGACTTGGCGCAAACTTTTGTAGTTTGCTGCTGCTTGATGGGCGTAAAGTTCAAGTTCACAGGTCTTGCTAGTCTCAAAATCAAAGAGACCGACCGCATAGAGGCATTGAAGAAGGAACTAAAGAAGGTGGGCTACGTCATCAAAGACGAGAATGACAACACCCTGATTTGGGATGGCGAGAGATGCGATCCTTCCTACGAAGCCATCGACACCTACGAGGATCATCGCATGGCAATGGCTTTCGCCCCTATCGCCTTCAAACTTCCTCAACTCAAAATCAATCATCCTGAAGTCGTCTCCAAATCCTATCCTCATTTTTGGGAAGACCTGAAAAAGGCAGGATTTGAGATAAGTGAAGAGTGAAGGATTCAATAGCCATCCAGGTGACTAGCCCCCATTTATCATTTATTAATTATCATTTATAATTTATCTATGCTTTATTTAGTTCTCGCCCTTGTGGCACTTGGTTTCGTCTCTGCCATTCTCGGTCTTCTCTCCCATCATAAGGGAGGAGAGGAAGAGCCTCTGCAGGAAGGTGTTTCGTGCAACACTTGCAATGGCGAGAACACGAAGTGTGAACAAGAATGCATGATGGAGGCAGCTACCAAAGACATCGTCTATTACGATGACGAAGAACTAGACCGGTTCAAGGGAAGAGCCGCCAACAATTACAGCGACGAAGAAGTGGAAGAATTTGCAGAAGTTCTCTATACCATGCAAGCCCAAGATGTGGCAGGATGGAACAGAAGTCTGATTCTCAGAGGCATCAACCTTCCCAACCAACTGAAAGATGAGGTCATCGGATTCCTCAGCGAATAAGGAAGAGTGAAGAACAACTCATCCGGCATCTCCTCATCTGATATATTCATCATAACGACTATCAAATGGATATCATACAATATACATTTTTCCAAAACGCATTGCTAGGTGCCTTCCTTGCCAGCATACTCTGCGGATTTGTGGGTACCTACATTGTTACACGCCGACTGGTATTCATCAGCGGCGGCATCACACACGCTTCCTTTGGAGGCATTGGCATTGGCGTATTCGCTGGTTTCAACCCGATAGTATCTGCCATGGCATTCGCCATCCTCAGTGCCTTCGGGGTGCAATGGGTCAGTGCCAAGACGGATGTGAGAAAAGACTCTGCCATCGCCATGTTTTGGACGCTAGGTATGAGCGTTGGAATCATCTGCTGTTTTCTGACACCAGGCTTCATGCCCGACCTTCCCTCTTTTCTTTTTGGAAGCATCTTAACCATAGAGAGTTCCGACCTATGGCTGTTAGGTATCCTGACATTGGTAACCATCTTGGTTTTTGCCACTCTTCTGCGCCCTATCCAAAGTGTATCGTTCGACAAAGCATTCGCTAGTTCACAGCACTTGCCCGTCAAATGGATAGAGTATGGGATGATGACACTCATCGCCATGACGATTGTAGCCACGCTCAAAATGGTGGGTATCGTACTGGCTATTAGTCTATTGACCATTCCACAGATGACTGCCAACTTATTCACCTATCATTACAAGCAAATGATAGCTTACAGCATTGTACTGGGATGGTTAGAGTGTTTCGCCGGTCTCTATGCCAGCTATATACTCAACGTGCCTTCGGGAGCCACCATCATTTTTATCAGCATCTTGTTTTTCATCCTCTGCAAAGCAATAAAAGCATTGCTTTTCAAGTTTTATAGTAAAACTTATCAAGCAAATTAAAATTTTCAATAGTGAAACTATACTCTCATCGACATATCATCATATTTCTCGTCCTTACCACCCTACTGGCAATAACGGGTTGTTCCACGCAAAAGAATACTGCGAGGAGCAGGTGGTGGCATTCTTTCAATGCCCGTTATAATACCTATTATAATGGTACTTTGGCATATATCGATGGAAGTTTGGAAAAGGAGAATGGCAACAAGGACAACTTCACTGAGATGATCCCTCTCTATACCGTAACCAACAAGAACAGTCGCGAACTTGGCAAGAGCAATTACGAGACAGCTATCTTGAAATGCGAGAAAGCCATCCACCAGCATAGCATCAAGAAGCGACCTGAATGGACCAAGAACCGCAGGAAGACAGCTAAGGACATCGAGTGGTTGAATCGAAAGGAATACAATCCATTTCTTTGGAAAGCATGGATGCTGATGGGACGTTCACAGTTCTTTAAGGGTGATTTTGATGGTGCAGCCGCCACCTTCGCCTACATGAGTCGCCTATATGCCACACAACCAGCCATCTATGGAAGAGCCAGAGCTTGGCTTGCAAAATGTTATATTGAGCAAGACTGGCGATACGATGCCGAGGATGTCATCCGCAACATGCAGAGAGACAGCATTCATTGGCGTGCTCAAAAGGAATGGGACTACACATACGCAGACTATTATATTCATATAGGTGACTTTGAACAAGCCATTCCCTACCTTGCGAAAGTTATCAAACATGAAATGCGACGCAAACAAAAAGCTCGCGAGTGGTTTCTTATGGGACAGTTACAAGCTGCCATCGGTAAGCGAGAGGAAGCTTACAAGGCTTTTAAGCATGTAATCCGTCTCAACCCTCCTTACGAACTGGAGTTCAATGCCAGAATCGCCATGTCGGAAGTAATGGCCAAAGGCAATGCCAAGAAAATGATTGCTCGACTAAAGAGAATGGCAAGTTCCGATAACAACAAAGAATATCTAGACCAAGTTTATTATGCCATGGGCAATATCTATCTCAACGAGAAAGATACTGTCCATGCTATCTCTGCATACGAGAAAGGTAATGCCAAGGCTACTCGCAGTGGCATCGAGAAAGGTGTGCTCCTACTCCACCTTGGTGACTTATATTGGGGAATGGAGAAATACAGCGATGCACAACGATGCTATGGAGAAGCTATCGGTTTACTCGACAAGGATCGCAAAGACTATCAGCAGCTATCCGACCGTTCCAAGGTACTCGACGAGTTGGTTCCTCATACCGAAGCTGTCCATCTACAAGACTCCCTTCAAGCACTCGCCCAAATGGACGAGAAAGACCGCAATGCTGCCATCGATAGGGTAATCTCTGCACTCAAGAAGAAAGAAAAGGAAGAAAAAGACAAACTTGCCGAGCAAGAAAGCAACAGACAACAAGCTATGAACGGCGGCAATAATGTCAATCGAAACAATAAGACAAACACGACATCATCCGCAACCAATACGGGGCAAAAAGGTGCTTGGTATTTCTACAACCCAATAGCTGTAAGTCAAGGAAAGACGCAGTTCCAACGCCTATGGGGTAAGCGTGAGAATGTGGATAACTGGCAAAGAATCAACAAGACAGTAGTAGCAGCCCCTGAAGGAGCCGAAGAAATGACCGATGAGATGAGAGACTCACTCATACAAGTTGCCGAAAAAGAAGACTCCATCAAAGAGGTAACGGACAGTGCCCAAAACGATCCTCACAAAAGAGAGTACTACTTGGCACAAATTCCTTTCACACCAGAGCAGATTGCAGCCAGCAATTTGCTGCTAGAAGATGCGCTATACAATTCTGGCGTTATCTTCAAGGATAAATTGGACAATCTCACACTCAGTGAGAAAGCACTTAGAAGATTGGAGGACAACTACAAAGATTTCGAGCACATGGATGATGTCTATTATCATCTGTACTTACTCTATTCAAGGAAAGGTATGCCTAGTACAGCTGACAATTATATTGACAAGTTGAAGAAATCCTACCCAGAGAGTCAATGGACTACTCTCCTCACCGACCCATATTATAAAGAGAGCGCTCAATTTGGCGTCCACATAGAAGACTCTCTATACGCAGCCACCTACGAGGCTTTCAAAGCTAGCCGATACAGTGAGGCGAAGGGAAATGCGCGTATCTCTGGTGATAGATTTCCAAATGGAGCCAATCGTGACAAGTTTCTGTTTATCGGCGGTCTTAGCAAACTCAACGACGGGGATGCGAAAGGTTGTATCGACGATATGAAAACTGTTGTGGAGAAGTACCCAGAAAGCCGTATCAGCGAAATGGCCGGTATGATTGTGAACGGTGTCAATGCAGGCAAACGTCTCCATGGCGGCAAGTTCGATTTAGAGGATGTATGGAATCGCCGAAGCATAACACTAAATACAAACGACTCCATTCAGAGCAAGGGATTTACAGACGAGAGAAATACCAACTTCGCATTCTTGTTTGTATATCAGCCAGACTCCATCAATGAAAACCAGTTGCTGTTCGAGGTTGCCAAGTTCAACTTCACACATTACCTTGTCCGCAACTTCGACCTAAGCATCGAGGAGCAAGATGGTCTGCACCAAATGAAATTGACGGGGTTCCGGAATTATGACGAAGCATGGCAGTATGCCCGTACCATTACTCAACAAGAGTCTGTTGCTAAGGCATCACGCAACTCACGCCTTGTCATCATCAGCGAAAGCAACTTAGAATTATTGGGAAGAGCTTTCACATATCAAGATTACGAGAAATACTTCCAAAAGCATTTCTCATCATTGAAGATAACTCCTTCTCATACACTTTGGGAACCAACAGAGATTGTAACAGAGAAGAAATCTGAGACCACAGAAGCTGGCGATGAGGAAGTAGATGAAGAAAACGGAATGCCTTCTGATTCTGACAACATCTTGGACATAGAAGACGATACTTCCATAAAGGAAAACCAGTCTACAATAATGATTCCTGACGTTCCAGAGAACAAACTTCTAGAAGACAAAAGAACAACGATTGAGGAAATAAAGACAGAGACAAAGTCTACCACTTCTGTCCCATCAACAAACGATACAATTTTGGAGGAAAAGGTTTCAAAACAAAAGAAGACTTCTGACGAGAAGAAATCAGAAATAAAGAAGACTTCTGACGAAAATAATGCGTCGGAAACAAAGAAAGAAATAAAGAAGCAACCTATCGAAGAAGATAGTGACATCATTATCTTTGATGACGATACAGATATTACTCCAACTCCCAAGAATCATAAAAAGGAGAACGGGCAAAAGAAAGACAAGACGAAGAAAGATGACAACTTCGACTTGGAAGACGAGTATTACGACCTCGATGGTTTCTAAACATCAGCTTGAATACCACGATGGTTACAATATTAAAATAAAGATTAGACAATATGAACAACGGTTTATTACTTTGGGTAGATGATGAGATTGAGCTTCTCAAAGCGCATATCATCTTCTTGGAGAAAAAAGGGTACGAAGTGATGACAACAAGCAATGGCGCTGACGCCATAGAGCTCTGTCGTCAACAAACTTTTGACCTCATCCTCCTCGATGAGATGATGCCAGGACTGAGCGGACTAGAGACCTTGCAGCAAATCAAGGACATCCAGCCCGCCACCCCTATCGTGATGTGTACCAAAAGTGAGGAGGAAAACATCATGGACCAAGCTATTGGTTCGAAAATAGCAGACTATCTCATCAAGCCAGTCAACCCTAGCCAAATATTACTCTCCCTCAAAAAGAATATTCACCGCAGAGACATCGTGACAGAGGTAACTCAAAGCGGTTACCAGCAAGACTATCAACAGATAGCCATGCAAATCATGGATTGTCGAAATGTGAAAGACTGGATGGAGGTATATAAGCGCCTAGTGAAATGGGAACTAGAACTAAGCGACACTGACAGTTCGATGACCGAGATGTTGACCATGCAGAAAGAAGAAGCAAACAATGGATTTGCCAAATACATCGCAAAGAACTACCTAAGTTGGGTTGATCCCAAGAATATAGGCAAGCAGATTGATGGTAAGCCTATCATGAGCCCTGATATATTCAAGAGCCATCTTTTTCCTATGCTAGACAATGGGGAGAAGGTTTTCCTCATCGTTATAGACAATTTCCGCTATGATCAATGGAAAATGCTGGCACACGATATAGGAGACCTATTCGACATCGATGAGGATATGTATATGAGCATCCTCCCTACAGCAACGCAATATGCACGCAATGCCATCTTCAGCGGTCTGATGCCAAATAAAATTGCAGAGATGTTCCCTGACCTTTGGGTGGACGAAGATGAAGAAGAGGGTAAGAATCTCAATGAGGAGCCTCTTATCAAGACTCAAATTGATAGATTCCGTAAGCATTATAGTTTCAGCTATCATAAGGTGAATGATTCTTTGGGAGCAGACAAGTTTATGGACAAATACAACGAGTGCATGAACAATGATCTCAATGTACTAGTCATCAACTTCATTGACATGCTGTCGCATGCACGAACAGAATCCAAGATGGTTCGTGAGTTGGCCAACAATGAGTCAGCATATCGAAGCATCACTCAAAGTTGGCTACGCCACTCTGTACTATCAGATCTATTTAAAAAACTTTCACAAAGTGACTATAAGATTGTAATCACTACCGACCATGGTAGTATCAGAGCATCGAAGCCTATCAAGATTATTGGAGATCGCAATACTAACACCAACTTGCGATACAAATTAGGAAAGAATCTCGCTTACAATGCAAAAGAAGTGTTTACCATCAAGGAGCCTCATAAGGCGCAGCTGCCAGCTCCAAATCTAAGCACATCATATGTATTCGCTTATGGCGATGCTTTCTTTGCATATCCAAATAATTACAATTACTATGTGTCATATTATAAAGACACATTCCAGCATGGTGGTATATCAATGGAAGAAATGCTCATCCCACTCATCACGCTGACACCAAGAAAGAGATAAATACAAAATACAGAAGATATGAAAATCAAAATTGACTCATTAGAAAACATTCATATTGCTGCAAAACAATTTTTGGAGCATATGGGTGATGGCAACGTTTTTGCCTTCTATGGCAAGATGGGTGCCGGAAAGACAACTTTTATCAAGGCTATCTGCGAAGAATTGGGAGTTGAAGATGTCATAACCTCTCCAACCTTTGCTATCGTCAACGAATATACAGCAGGCAATGGTGACCCAGTCTATCATTTCGATTTCTATCGCATCAAGAAAGAAGAAGAAGTATATGATATGGGGTACGAGGATTACTTCTACGGCGGTCACCTTTGTTTCTTAGAGTGGCCTGAACTCATCGAAGATTTGTTGCCAGAAGATTGCACTAAGGTTACTATCAAGACGGAAGAGGATGGTACAAGAACGATAGAGTTTTAGCAAAACAGACGCTAACAATGTGCTGATATAAAGCAAAAATGACATTTTTTAAATAGGTACTAAAGAAAATAAGGGTGAGCCAATAATTGACTCACCCTTTCTTTATGATTGATTAAATAATGCAAATGAATGTCAATTCACCATATTAAGCACCTGGCTGGATTCCTGCTTTCTCGAATGCATCCTTAGCAATCTTATTGTTTGGATCCAACTTCAAGAGCTTGTCAAAATATGGTTTAGCTGTATCAAAGTCTTGCTTGTCATAAGTATAGATAAAGCCCATATACTGATAAGCCTGCTTCAAGTAGCTGATCTCATCTGCATCACACTGCTTTGCTTCCAAGTCCTTGATTACATCTTCGTAAGCTGGGATTGCCTTATCATCCAACTCATTCTGGAATGCAGTGTTACCTTCTTGAAGTTTTGCAAATGGCTTCAATGTTGGATACTTCTCTGCCAACTTAGCATATACGCCAATAGCTTTCTCTATATTCTCAACCTTCTTAGCAGGATCTTTCTTTGCCTTGTTGATGTAAATCTCGGCAAGCTTCATAAAGTCTGTAGGAGCTGCGTTAGGATTCTTATCCATATACTGCTGGTTATATTCCAAAGCCTTATCTTCATCACCTAGGTCTTTATAAGCCTCAGAGATATACTGTAATGGCTTAGGGTCATCAGCTTTCATCTCCAAAGCCTTCTTGTACTGCTCGATAGCCTCATTATACTGCTTGTTGCCAGCCAATGCCAAACCATAGTAAGAAACAATGCTAGCATTCTTCTTGATAGAATCAGTATTCATCACGATGTTGGCATGTACCAAAGCTTCTTCATAATTCTTCAAATCGACAGCAGCACGCATTGCCAAAACTTGCATTGAAGCATCTTTTGGAAATTTCTTGATACCAGACTGACAGATGCTGAGAGTCTCCTCCTTTTTGTTAAGAATATAAGTTGAGAATGCGTACTCATAGTAGATATACTCTTCAAGGGTACTCTCCTTAGCTTTTGAGAAATACTCATAAGCCTTGTCATAATTACCTGCGCTGAAGAAATTATGACCTGCCTCAGCCTCGATTGGATAGTCAGGATTAATTTCACGTAACTTATTCAAAGCATCAGCACTGGCAGCTGGATCAATTTTTCTATATACATTAGAGTAACTAATGTAACCCTGAGGATTCTTTGGATCCATAGTCATACACTGACCATACCATGTAGCAGCCTCGCCTCCATTATCCTGCAAAGCATAAATGTCACCCTTGAGGATGTATGCATCACCATAGTTTTTAAACTTGGCAATAACACCATCAGCTACCAAGTTGGCATCATCATACTGCTTGTTCATAGCAAGGATATTACCAAGAGCAACAAGAGCTTTAGGATCCTTCTTGAATACTTTTTGATACTCTTTGAGAGTCTTAGCAAACTCCTTTGGATCAGCGTTGCCTGCCTTCAAAGTTGTCTCTATTGGCTTCAGCATGTCTTTATAATTCACTTCCTGAGCCATTGCAGAGGTTGACAATCCCATCATCAACACTCCAGCTATTAAATATTTAATTGCTTTCATAATTCAAAGTTTATAAAGTGTGAAACAATGATAGCATTTTGTCTTAATGACATTTTAGCCATTTGACGTTTCGAAATAAATTAGGTTTATTGATTACAACTATTATTTGATGTCGCTTTTAACTTTTTTAGATTTTGCTATTTACCTTACATTCATATATGTAAATACAAGTTACTTTTTGATATTTACCTTTTTGAAAGTAATATCACCTCGATATGGTAACAAACCTGTCTTGAAGAGAATGAGTTGACCACGTGGATTAGTAATATAATTAGCGAAACTCCAAGGCAATGCCTTATGAGGATCTACTACAATAGCATATAAAGTACGTACGAACGGATATCTTCCATCGAGAAGGTATGCCTGATAAGGTTTCCAACTATTCATTGGCGTTGCTTTATCCTTAATGGAAACCGATACGACATGAATATTCTTTTTAAATGTGGTGTTGGTAGAATCTCTACGATCATTCAACCAATTGGAACCAATGACACCAATAGAACCAGGATTTTGATCTACATAGTCAATCACCTGCTTACTAGTTTTGGCAGCCATTATATTTTCACCGAATTTCTCTCCATGGAGCACAGAGTCAACAACGAAGTTTGTCGTAGCAGATCGTGTATTATCAAATACAACTTCAATGTCACCTCTCTTAGAACCAGGGACGACGTCATTCCATTTAGTAGCCTTTCCCGTAAGAATCCTTTTGAGGTCATTTACCGTAAAGCAAGTATCATTATTATTCTTGTTAACGATAAATGCCAACCCATCATATCCAATAGGGAAGACTGAAGGAATAACATTGCTTTTGGATTTAAGATAAGCGATTTCACTATCCTTAAGACCTCTAGTCGTAAACAAAAGGGTAGTTTTGAAATCCTTTATCATCTGTAGTCCTGTCACCTCATCAGAATAAAGAGGCTTGAGTTTTGCATTAGGGTATTCAAACTCAAACTGTGTTTTTTCTTCTTCAATGATAGGACTTAAACTTTCGTCGGCAACAAACTGAATGGTGCCAGACGTTGGGGTGTCAGTTCTGCCATCTTTGGCTTTCTTCTTGCCACAAGAGCCGAAGAAAGCCAAAGACAACATAATTGCTAATCCTATAAAAATATAAGATGTTCTTTTCATATTCAAATTTACTGCAAATATATTACTGCAATCTAAATACAACTGGTACGGTATATTTTACACGTACAGCAGAACCGTTCTGCTTTCCTGGTTTCCATCTAGGCATTGCCCTAACAACTCGCTGAGCCTCACGGTCGAGTGAAGGGTCAACAGAACGCATAACCTTAACGTCAGAGATAGAACCATCTTTCTCTACGACGAAGCCAACGATTACACGACCTTGAACGCCATTCTCCTGTGCTACAACAGGATACTTAATGTTGCTACTCAAGAATGCCATCAAAGCTCCCTGACCACCAGGGAATGAAGGCATTTCCTCTACAACATCGAATACCTTGTTGGCAACCTCAGGCTTTGGTGCTGGTGGTGGAGGTGGAGCTGCAACGGCGATATCATTTCTGACAGCCTCTACTGTACGGTCTTTAACACCTTCCTTGTTTTCAGTACCAACAGCAACCTTGTCGTCCAACTGATCCATCTGCTTAACCTGGTTTTCCTCTTTTACGAGTTCATCTTTCTTGATGACAGGTGCAGTAAATTTCTGAGTCTCACGAGCTACAGGTATTTCCTTTTTCTGTTCAACCTTTGGCTTGATTGGCTCAGGTTTCTTCTTCTCTTTCTTAGCTTGCTCTTGGAGTTTTGCCAACTCCATAGCTTCCATGTATGCTTGTTGTTCTTCAGCTTGTTTCTGTTCGATGACTTTCCAAGCCAAGAATCCACCCACGAGAGCTGCAGCAATGATCAAAATGAGAAGAGCCTTGATGTTTCGACCAGAAGTACCCTTACGGAGTTGGTAAGCACCATACTCCTTGTTCTTTCCGGCGAAAACCATATCGACCCATTTAGGATCGTAAAGATCTATTTTTGCCATTTCTTTCTTGTTTTAATTAGTTTGTATCTCATCATTACATTTTAACGTTCTTAGAGTCGAGAAGTTTCTCGTCGTCAGCGTTAATCTTGTCGATGACATACGTACCAATGTTCAAAATCTGCATTTCATCGAGAGCGTCAACCATATTCTTATATGTAGCATTATCAGTAGGCTTGATGACAATGGTAAGAGTTGGAATCTTACCTTCCTTCAAGTTACCAGCTTTCAACTTGCTGAGTTCCTTCTGATAGATACTATCAGGATACTGGTTAGGATTCTTTTGACGTTGCATATTCAATTCTCTTACAGCCAAACCGATGCGCTGTACAGGACGAATACCTTGTTCAGTAGCATGGTCACGCAAGACTTTACGGATACCATCGCTACCCCATGTAGTTTCCTTGATCCATGTTGGATCATCGTACTTAGGGATACCTTCACCATAGTAAATCTTGTTGTCAGCTGTCACATAGAGAGTCACTGTCTCAGAAGCCTTAGCCTCGTTCTTCTGCTCTTCTTGAGTGTTCTCGTCATTACTTGGCATCGTCAGCTCCATAGTCTGAGGTTTGCTCAAAGATGTACACAGCATGAAGAACGTGATAAGAAGCATGAGCATATCCACCATTGGCGTAAAGTCAACGCGGACATTCATTTTCTTTTGTTTGCTTTCTTTCTTAGCCGAGGTTTGCTCAATGATGTACACAGCATGAAGAACGTGATAAGCAGCATGAGCATATCCACCATAGGCGTAAAGTCTACGCGGACATTCATTTTCTTTTGTTTGCTTTCTTTCTTAGCCATTTATTCGTCCCCCTGTTGTTTTAACTGTGTAATCATATAGTAATGACTCTCGTCCATATCCTGGAGTTCGTTCATCACTCTCTTAACTGTCTTATAAGGTGTAGAAGCATCTGCCTTGAGAGCAATCTTGATGTCTTCGTTTACGGAACGAGCTGCGTCAACCCACTGCTGGAACTCACTCATTCCTCCCTTGATACTGTCGAGAGGAATACCCTTAGTTTGGAGATACTGTGGACGCTTAGAAGCGTTCATTGCAAGATATGTGCTCAAGTCGCTCATTGGTACACCGAATGTACCTTCGCTCTTGAAAGTTTCAATCTGCTTAGGGCTCAAAGAAACACCGAAGTTGCTTGTCATTGAGCTCAAAGTATTTCCTAACTGATCGGTATTATCAATACTCATAAATACTTGACCTTCGCCGGTTGGTTTACCAGCGGCATCCTTTTCAGGACTTACCAAGATGGTCAAGACGCCGTTTTCAGGCACCTTAATCTCAGACACAGAACCTGGCGTTGTCACTTTCACAGGCTCATTTTTCACGAATGTAGAAGTGAGCATGAAGAAAGTAAGAAGCAAGGTCATAACGTCTGACATAGGTGTCATGTCAATCCAGACGTCACTCTTCTTAATTTTTACTTTACCCATAGCGATAAAATTTTAAAGGGTTAGCAAAAATTAAGCCTCGTCTGCGTGGTTAGCTTCGTATGTCTGAGCAATTGAGTAACCTACCTCGTCGAGTGCATATGTCAACTTATCTACCTTGTTGGTGAATGTGTTGTAAGATACAACGGCACACCAAGATGTCAAGATACCGAATGCGGTGTTGATCAAAGCCTCAGAAATACCTACAGAAAGTGCTGCTGAGTCAGCGCCACCACCTTCACCCATGGCCTGGAATGACTTGATCATACCAGTTACAGTACCAAGAAGTCCGGTCAATGTACCAAGTGTTACGATAGTTGCGATGATAGGCAAGTTCATTGTCAATGTAGGCATCTCCAACTGTGTTGCCTCCTCGTGAGCCTGCTGAATCTTAGCTACCTTCTGAGCCTTCTTCAAAGATGCATTTGCACCAGACTCCATTGACTTGTAAGCGTTCAAAGAAGCCAATACTACGTTAGCTACAGTACCCTTCTGCTTGTTGCAAAGTTGCTCAGCCTTAGCGAAGTCGTTTGCATTCAAAGCTGCCTTGATGTTAGCAACGAACTTAGGAAGAGCACCTGTACCTGTAGCGGTCTTAAGAGCCAACCAACGCTCGATTGTCATAGCCAACACTGTGAGCAACAATGTGTGGATAACTGGTACGATTACACCACCTTTGTAAATTGTACCCCAAATGTCTGCTGGGTGATCCTGTACACCTGGATCCTGGAAGTGCATGTCGTTTCCGAACCAAGTGAAGAACAAAGTGAATGCGATGATAGCACATACCACGATGATCCAGAATGCGCCTCTTACTCCCTGAAAGCCCTCAGACTTCTTAGCTGGGGCTGCTTGTTTTGTAGTTGCCATAATTTTACTTTTTAAATTATTAGTTAATAAATTTATTTATTGTATTCTTTTGCTTTAGTGACCTATAGTGTTATTTGAAAAACACGATGTAGGTTATCATTCTTAGTCATTCTCTTGGCAAAGATAATAATTTAATAAGAACTACGAACCTAATTAAGAAGTTTTAACGAGATATTATTGAATTTTCTCCAAAATATCTCGTTAAAAATAGCTTTTTCTCGTTTTTTCAACCTTTTTCGACTTTATTTTTCGAAAAACACATTTGCGTTACTTCAACTTTGCCAAAGCTTCCTTGATGCGACGGATAGCCTCCACGATGTTCTCATCGCTAGTAGCATAGCTCATACGGAAGCAGTCTGGATCACCAAACGCATCACCTCCTACAGTAGCAACATGAGCCTCTTCCAAGAGATACATTGCGAAATCCGTTGAGTTATTAATTGTCTTCTCGCCATTACTCTTACCAAAGTAAGAGTTGCACTTAGGGAAGAGATAGAAAGCACCTTGTGGCACATTCACTTCCAATCCAGGAACTTCCTTAGCCAACTTTACAATAAGGTCTCTTCTGCGTTCGAATGCTTGACGCATTTCCTCTACAGCGCTTTGGTCGAGCGTATAGGCCGCTTCTGCCGCCTTCTGGCTAACTGAGCAAGTACCACTCGTATATTGACCCTGAAGTTTATTGCACCCCTTGATAATCCATTCCGGACCAGCCAAGAAACCGATTCTCCATCCAGTCATAGCGTAAGCTTTGGAAACGCCATTGGCGATAATCACCTGTTCTTTCAAACCTGGTTCTTGGGCAATACTATGATGTTTGCCAACATAATTGATATGCTCGTAAATCTCATCAGCAAGTACAAACACGTCAGGATGCTTTCTTAGCACTTCCGCCAATGAAGCCAATTCCTCTTTACTATATACGCTACCAGTAGGATTGCTAGGAGAGCAAAGAATAAGCATCTTAGTTTTGTCGGTGATGGCATTTTCCAATTGCTCGGCTGTCATCTTGAAGTCCTGTTCGAAGCCAGCGCTTACAGTAACAGGCACACCGCCAGCCAATTTCACCATCTGTGGATAGCTTACCCAATATGGTGCAGGAATGATAACCTCATCGCCTGGATTGACAAGAGCGAGGATTACATTGCAGATGCCCTGCTTACCACCCGTGCCAACAATCACCTCGTTGGCAGTATAGTCGAGACCATTCTCGTTCTTGAGTTTGGCAACAATAGCTTTTCGCAAGTCAGGATAGCCAGGAACAGGTGAATATCTAGAGAAGTTGTCATCGATAGCTTTCTTTGCAGCTTCCTTAATATTCTCTGGAGTATTGAAGTCTGGTTCTCCTACACTCATGTTGATTACGTCAACTCCTTGAGCCTTCATTTCATTACTTTTCTGTGACATCGCCAGCGTTGCTGAAGGTGCCAATCTGTTTAGACGATCAGATAATTGTGCCATAATTCATTTTTTTGTTTGTAATTTGCTTGCAAAATTAAGCAATTTATTTCTTTTAGCGAAAGAAAAGTGTCATTATTTCACGTTTCAACATAAAATAATAACAACTTTTTATAAATCGCTACAATTGCATGAGCTTATCCACTGATTATTTCAGATGCAGCGTATGCCCCATGCGATCTCTTTTTGTACGAAGATAACGTTCATTGTATTTATTAGGTGTCACTTCGATTGGTACGTTCTCTACGATTTCAAGCCCATAAGCCTCCAAGCCAACACGCTTCACAGGATTGTTGGTGAGTAAACGCATCTTATGCACACCTAGGTGTCTGAGCATCTGCGCACCGCAACCATAGTCACGTTCATCAGGTTTGAAACCGAGGTGAGTATTAGCATCCACAGTATCGTAGCCTTCCTCCTGCAACTTATAAGCTGCGATTTTGTTCATCAGTCCTATGCCACGTCCTTCCTGCTGCATGTAAATCACAACACCCTTGCCAGCCTTTTCGATAGCCTGCATTGCCTTGTGTAACTGTTGCCCACAGTCGCATCTCATACTGCCAAGGATGTCGCCTGTTGCGCAAGAAGAATGAACTCTGACAAGAACTGGCTCATCCTCAGCCCATTCACCCTTAATTAGCGCCATATGCTCCAACCCGTTGCTTGCCTGGCGGAAAGGTATGAGATGGAAATGTCCATATTCAGTTGGCATATCAACTTCCTCACCGACCTCAATGAGTGACTCTTTCTTCAGTCTATAAGTAATCATATCCTTGATGGAGATCACCTTCAAGTCCCACTCCTTTGCAAATTCGAGGAGTTGTGGCAAGCGAGCCATCGTTCCGTCTTCATTCATAATCTCCATAAGTGCACCAGCAGGATAGAGGCCAGCCATCTTACAGAGATCAATAGCAGCTTCAGTGTGTCCACTTCGGCGAAGCACACCATTGTCTTGTGCATAGAGAGGATTGATGTGTCCTGGACGTCCAAACGTCTGTGCCGTAGAGTTAGGATCAGCAAGTGCCTTGATCGTCTCTGCACGATCATGAGCTGAGACACCCGTGGTACAACCTTCGAGTTTGTCAATTGTCACCGTGAAAGGAGTACCGAGCATAGAGGTGTTCTCTGAAACCTGATGCGGGAGATCCAATTCATCACATCTGCTGATTGTAATAGGTGCGCAAAGCACTCCACGTGCATGCTTGAGCATGAAATTCACCTTATCAGCATCTATTTTTTCAGCTGCGATGATAAGGTCACCCTCATTCTCACGATCTTCGTCATCTACCACGATTACGAACTTGCCTTCCTTGAAGTCTTTTATTGCATCTTCAACAGTACTTAGTCTTACGTCTTCCATATTCTAATTGATACCTTATTTAATATTAGTTACATTTCTTATTTTAATATAGCTTACCATTAAAGCCATATCTTTCACCTACTATTTCCTAACTTTGATGTCCTTTATGCGGTTAATGACATCATCATTGGTTTGTTTCACCACACGCAAGTCACGATACATACGCAAACGGAATCTCCACATTCTGAAGTAAAGTACCGTTCCCAATGGGATGATGATGGCAGCCATTATGTTGAGCCACTTGCGTTCAAACGGACGAGTATGAGCCTTGGTTGACAACACTGGATATTGGTTGATGTCATGCAGAATGTACTTGTTCTTTGTATTTGTCAAGTCATCTATCACTTTTTCCAGCTCTTCGTTGATACGTTCTATCTCATGATCTGGCTGATATTTGAAAAAGACATTGATGAAATTCGGCGCCCTCTTCAACTTATGTACCTTATTATATAATATAATGTCCTCATTGATAGTAGTCAACGACTGGGCATCTGCGGCGTAGTCTGGATCATGAATAATCACTTCCTTACCAAAGTAATGACGCTTCATGCGCAGTCCAAGTAACTTCATGAAAAACTCTTTGTACGCATCGATGTTGAACACAGCCGAATCATTGGTGGCTTTCCATGTCACGAAGATAGCTAGTGGAGCAAGTACAGCCGTCGAAAGGAGTCGGCCAAACCAAATGGACCACATACCACTACGCGCCATACGGAATCCTGAGTTATCAAGAATAAAATAGATGATGAAGACCAACACAGAGATGACCACTGGGAATCCCAAGCCACCTTTTCGAATAATAGCTCCAAGTGGCGCACCGATGAAAAAGAAGATAAGACATGACAAGGCAAGAGTAAACTTACCTATGCCTTCCAACTGATGCTGACGGATGACATAGTCTGCATCATCAGTAATCATTCTCTTAAAATCGAGGTCACTAGTCGCCTGTTGGACATCTGCTAGCGCCGCATTCACCACCCTAGCCTTCTCATCTTGCCTAAGTCGATTGAACACAGAGTCTATGTTTGCGTTCTTCTGCTCTCCTCTCTTCACTGCCAAGAGGGAGTCTTTTTTGTCAATAGATGGTATGTTATAATACCTAACCATTGCTTCTCTCATATAACTTCTACCCACAGAATCGTAGGTACAGTCGAGCGAGTCGATAGCATGTTTGATTTGTGCAAGACTCTTCGCCTTAGCATTATTCGACAGCGATGTTGCATCTGTCATATTGAAATCACCATCGAAGTCTAATACGATGCGCTTATTAATGAACGATTCACGGCGATAAGGAACGGCAGCACTATTTGCTATCTCACTGCTCTTCATGTTCTCAAACCATTCTCCACTCCATAGCGTGAGCAATAGATGTTTCTTCTCGGCAGTACTCTGCAACATGGCAGAGTCAGCAAGAATGATAGCTGCATCCTCATAACTATCGGTCATTCGATAGATCATCACGCCATAGAGTTTGCCCGTTTTCAAGTCCTTTTTCTGTACGTAGAGATTGCAGTTAGGTATCCCATCATAGAATATGCCTTCAGGAATCTCAAGTTCAGGGCTTTTCTGCTTCATGGAAATAAGCAGTTGCGTCAACTTCATATTGGCATGCGGACCCACGTTGTTTTGGAAATAGAAAGAGCCAATCATAATCAAGATGGTGATGACGATGAGCGAACGGAAAGCCTGCATCAAAGAAATACCCGCCGCCTTGATGGCTGTAAGTTCAGAACTTTCTCCTAAGTTTCCAAAGGTAATAAGAGAAGAAAGGAGAATGGCTAGTGGAAGCGCTTGCGATACCAAGAAAAGTCCCATGTACCAGAAGAACTGTGCCATTATCTCCATTGACAAACCCTTTCCGATGAGTTCGTCGATGTATCTCCACAAGAATTGCATCATCAGCACAAATTGGCAGATGAAGAAGGTACCTATGAAGAGGAGTCCAAATTGCTTGGCTATGAATATGTCTAATTTCTTAATTCGAAACATGTCCTTGTCTTTAGAGGGAAATCGCTTGATAAGGCGAAAATCCTATTTGGTGTGCAAAGGTAACATAAAAAAATAAAATAACCTTCTTTTTTGCAGTTTTTATATTATTAATAGGTGTAAGAATGGGGCGCAAGGCACGAAAAAGCAGAAAAAACATATTTTTTTGAAAAAACTTTCAGAAAAATTTGTTCAAACCGAAAAAATGTATTACCTTTGCACCCGCAAATGAGAAATCATTATGCTGTTTGGCGGGATAGCTCAGCTGGTTAGAGCGTCGGATTCATAATCCGGAGGTCGTGGGTTCGGGTCCCACCCCCGCTACAGAAGAGAGCAAATCACTTTTTAAGTGGTTCGCTCTTTTTTTTATGCATTCAAATTACCCAAAGAGGGTATGCCATACCCATAGCATACCCTCTTATCTTTCTGAAAGATCATTATCCAAGAAGAGCGTCAAACTTAGCCTGGAGTGTTGCCTTTGAGGCAGCACCCACAAACTTGTCAACCAACTCACCACCCTTGAAGAACAAGATAGTAGGAATATTGCGAACACCAAACTCCATTGGGATGTCATCATTTTCCTCAATGTCGCACTTACCTACTACCAACTTGCCATCATACTCTGCAGCAAGTTCAGAAACGATAGGAGCAATCTGACGGCATGGACCGCACCATGTTGCCCATAAATCTACCACCAAAGGGAGCTCACCATTCTTGTAGCTCTCGAAATTGTCTTTTGTAATTGTAACTTCCATTGTTTTTTATATTTAATAATGAATAATTTGTCTCTTTTTCAGAGGGCATTACCAGCAATTACCATGCCAACCATCTTCTCTAGTTGATGTGATAAGCCATCTTCGGGTTAGAGTCGATGTAATGTATCAATTCCTTGCCCACATTCACCGTTCTATCTTGCGCACGTAGCATGATGAAGTTGTTGGTTTCCACATCGTGGATTTGGAAGAAGAGCTGCGTCTTTCCAGCCGCATCCTCCTGAAGCATCGTCTTGAAATCATTAACCACCGTTTCGTCAATGATATCACTATCTACTGTTATGGTTATTCGCTCGATACGTTTCTCCTTAACCGTCTGCATGTAATCGATGCTAGAAATGCGAAAGTCTAGATAGTCACTGTTGGCATAACGTGGTGCGCATTTTGCCGTGACATATACAGTTGCACCCTCTATAAGGACGCCTCTCCACATACCCCAATCCTCACCAAATAGGGCCAATTCACCTGAGCCCTCGAAGTCTTCCAAGGTAACGAATCCACAAGGTTTTCCCGTCTTTGTAAACTTCGACTTCACACCCGTCACGATTCCACCGAACAAAATATCAGCCTTCTTGGCAAGCTCGGCCTTGTCGCCCAGCTCGGAACAATGCGTATTACACATAGAATTGAGAATGATACTATAGTCATCCAGAGGATGTGCAGACAAATAGATGCCCACCAACTCACGCTCACGATTCAAACGCTCGATAGTACTCCATGGCTCAGCCTTAGGAATAGGTGGTGTAGCTATCTCCGCCGCATCTTCCTCACCAAACAGAGAGTTCTGTACTTCTCTCTGTTCTTGCTGATAGAGCTGTCCGTACTTCACCAGGGAATCAAGGAACACAACACCCTTATTGTCCTTACCAAAGAAGTCCTCACGAGGAATACCGAAACTATCAAAACCACCACTCAGGGCAAGACTTTCAAAAGCCTTACGATTCACATTGGAGAAATCCACACGTTGAGCAAAGTCAAAGATATCCTTATAAGGTCCATTCTTTTGACGCTCCGCCACAATGGCATCAGCAGCAGGAGCACCCATACCCTTAATAGCAGAAAGACCAAAACGAATCTCGCCATGCTCATTCACACCGAAGGCACGATAACTTTCATTGACATCAGGACCCAGCGTCTTGATATTCATCGACTGGCACTCCTCCATCAACTTGGTGATTTCGGTGATTTGCGCAAATCTTCTAGTCATCAGCGCAGCCATATACTCAGCAGGATAGTGTGCCTTCATGTATGCCGTCTGATAAGCTACCCAAGAGTAACAGGTGGCATGCGACTTATTGAAGGCATAGGAAGCGAACTTTTCCCAGTCACCCCAAATCTTCTCCAAGATGGCTGGATCATGTCCATTTTCCTGTCCCTGCTTAATAAACTTAGGCTTCATCGCATCAACGATGTCCTTCTTCTTCTTACCCATCGCCTTACGCAAGGCATCAGACTCACCTCGGGTGAAGTTAGCCAATTGTCGGGAAAGAAGCATCACCTGCTCCTGATACACCGTAATGCCATAAGTATCCTTCAAGTACTTCTCCATGCAAGGGATGTCATACTTGATTTCCTCTTGACCGTTCTTACGGGCGATGAACGAAGGGATATAATCCATAGGTCCCGGACGATACAAGGCATTCATCGCAATCAAGTCCTCAAACACGGTTGGCTTCAACTCACGAAGATACTTCTGCATACCAGGCGACTCAAACTGGAACGTACCAATGGTCTGTCCTCGCTGGTAAAGTTCGTAAGTCAACGTATCATCTATCGGAATATGGTCGAGATCGACATCCTCACCGAGCGTCTGTTTCACTACCTTGCATGCCTCCTTCAACTCAGAGAGAGTCTTCAAGCCCAAGAAGTCCATCTTGATCAAACCAGTTGATTCGATGACGTGCCCATCATACTGAGTGACAGCTGTTTTCAAGCCAGGGAAATCAGGGTCATCAGCCGTCGATACAGGTACCCAGTTACTAATAGGGTCACGACAGATGATAAATCCACAGGCATGGATACCGGTACCACGAATAGTTCCCTCCAACATCTTGGCGTACTTGATGGTATTGCTCTCACGGGGGTCAGTAGAATATTCCGCATCTCTGAGTTCAGGCGTGTATTTAATAGCGTTGGTCAAGTTCATCTTAGCACCCTCAGGCAGACGGTCAGGTATCGCCTTACAGAGTGCATTCGCCTTATCGAGTGGCAACTTTTCCACACGGGCGACATCCTTGATAGAGTTCTTCGTCGCCATACTACCATAAGTAATGATATGCGCACAGTTCTCATGACCATACTTATCCATTACCCATCTCAGCACCTTTCCTCGACCATCATCATCGAAGTCGGTATCAATATCAGGAAGGTTGACACGGTCTGGATTCAAGAAACGTTCAAACAGCAAATCGTACTTCAATGGGTCTATCTTTGTGATACCCAAGCAGTAAGCCACTACAGAACCTGCCGCAGAACCACGTCCTGGTCCTACGACAACCCCCAGTTCCTCACGTGCTGCACGAATGAAGTCAGACACAATCAAGAAGTAGCCAGGGAAACCCATTGTCTTCATGACGTGCAACTCAAAGTTGACGTGCTCATCCACATTCTCAGGCAGTGGGTCGCCATATCGTTCCTTGGCACCTTCGTATGCCAAGTGCTTCAAATACTCCGCCTCAAACTTGATGCGGTATATCTTATCATATCCACCCAAACGGTCGATGACTTTCTGTCCTTCCTCTGGTGGAAGTTGATTTTGTCCATTTTCATCGGAAGTAAACTCCTTGAACAAGTCTTCCTCGGAAACCTTCTGTCGTAATTGTTCCTCTGTACCGAAACTCTCAGGAATTGGGAAGAATGGCATGATAGGACCATGGTCGATACTGTAGATTTCCACCTTATTATATATATCGAGCGTGTTCGACAAGGCTTCAGGGATGTCAGAGAACACTTCGTTCATCTCCTCACGGGTCTTAAACCACTCCTGTTTGGAGTAGCGCATACGATTAGGATCGTCCAAATCCTTGCCCGTGGCAATACAGAGCAAATGGTCATGCGCCTCAGCCGTCTCCTTGTCCTCAAAGTGGCAGTCGTTGGTACAAATCAACTTGATACCATATTCCTTGGCAAACTCGATGAGCACTTTATTGGCACGCTGTTGCAATTCGTAAGCCTCACGATTCGCTAACAATCCCGGAATATCCGGAACCTTATGGCGCTGCAACTCCAGGTAATAATCATCGCCGAAAAGATTGTGATACCACTCGCATGCCTCACGAGCACCTTCGATGTCGCCCTTCAAAATTTTGGCAGGCACCTCACCTGCGATACAAGCAGAACAAACGATGAGGTCCTCATGATATTTCTCCAAGTCGGCACGGTCGGTACGTGGGCGCATATAATAACCATCCACCCACGAATTGCTCACAAGCTTGATCAAGTTCTTGTAACCATTATAGTTTTTTGCCAAGACTATCAAGTGATAGCCACTCATATCGCCCTTGTCTTTTTCCTTGTCCTCCTTGCGACGATGAGCCACATACATCTCGCAACCGATGATAGGCTTGAAAGGTTCCAGTCCTTCCTTCTTTCTACCCTTGTTGACCTTTCCACAATAGTCGGTCAGTTCCTTGATGCCAAACATGACACCATGATCGGTCACTGCCATACCCTTCATACCGTCCTTGATAGCCTTATCGACAAGATGCGGAATCTTCGACTGACCATCAAGAATGGAGTACTGCGTATGGACGTGTAAATGTATGAAATCTTCCATTTTTTAATACAAAAAGCTAAATTTGAGTTCAAAGTTACTGCTAAAAGTTGAGATAACCAAAAGAAAGTACTGAAAAATTTGCAAAAACGACAAAAATGATGTACCTTTGCACTGATAAAAACTTAATATCTCTATAATGGGACAGAAAATAAAGAAACTGAAAAAGATAAGATTGCACCGCGAGGGTACAGACCAACTCGTTTATGGAATCATTGCCATCGTAGCTATTGCGGTGATATTGTGGTACACTTTTGACAACAAAATTCCTTTTTGGATATTCTCTGTGGTCTTTGGTGTAGTTTATTGCATCGTGCTCAATTTCTATCGTTGCCCGATACGTTACTTGAATGTAGAGGACACCGAGAATTTGGTGGTAGCTCCTGCCGACGGCAAGATTGTGGTCATCGAGGAAGTTGACAACGCTCCGTATTTCAACGATAAGCGCATCATGGTATCCATCTTTATGAGCCTTTGGAACGTACATGCCAATTGGTTCCCTGTGGATGGCAAAGTGAAGTTTGTGAAGCATGTCGATGGCAACTACCACAAGGCTTGGCTTCCTAAGGCAAGCGAGGAGAACGAGCACGCCGACGTGATGATCACGACCCCACAAGGCGTGGATGTACTATGTCGCCAGATTGCTGGTGCCGTAGCTCGCCGCATCGTCACCTATGCTAAGGATGGCGAGGAGTGCTACATCGACGAACACTTGGGCTTCATCAAGTTGGGTTCTCGCGTAGATGTCTATCTCCCAGTAGGTACTGAGATTTGCGTGAAGATGGGACAATCCACCACGGGCGACCAGACCATCATCGCCAAGCTGAAATAATTCAAGCCGAGACGAGAAAAGAAATGAAAGAATTAGACGAACTCATGATATAAATTGGAAAATGAGTATCAAGAAACATATTCCTAACACGATTACTTGCTGCAACCTTATATCCGGTTGCATTGCGACTTCTTATGCCTTTGGAGGCTCACCTAAGTTGGCTCTCCTTTGGATTATCATTGGTGCCACATTCGACTTCTTCGATGGCATGAGTGCTCGATTGCTCCATGTTTCGTCACCAATTGGAAAAGAGTTGGATAGCTTGGCAGACGATGTAACATTCGGCGTGGCTCCTGCCACTATCGTCTTCTCACAGCTCTTCGTAATGAACTATCCACAAGCATTGGAACCTTTGCGTCCATACTTGCCTTATGCTGCTTTCATCATTGCGGCATTCTCCGCATTGCGTCTTGCCAAGTTCAACCTAGACGAGCGTCAGACCACTTCCTTCATCGGAGTCCCTACGCCAGCCAATGCCCTCTTTTGGGGCTCTCTGATTGTCTTCGACCCATTTTGGCTTAGCGGTAGCGTTTGGTCTGTTTGGATCGTATTGGCACTCATCCTCATCACCAGCTATCTCTTGGTATGCGAGATGCCGCTCTTCGCGTTGAAGTTCAAGCAGTGGTCGTACAAGGGAAACGAAATCAAGTATTGGTTTGCAGGTTTCACCGTTGCCACTCTCGCGATAGCCACCTTGGAAGGAGGACTCACGGGATTTCTCAGTGCATGGTGGATTATCATCGTGGTATATGTACTCATCTCTGCCATCAAGTGCTTGAAGAAGTAATAAATCATCATACATTGAATAAAGGCGCATCGTCATGAGACGATACGCCTTTTTTGTTATTAGCTCAATGCTTTGGAATCATCGGATTTAGTTGTGAACGAGCGTGCCTATCTCCTCACCTTCCATCACTTTCTTCAGATTACCCACTACATCCATATTGAACACATAGATAGGGAGATTGTTCTCCTTGCACATGGTCGTAGCAGTCAAGTCCATTACCTTCAATCCCTTGGTATAGATCTCATCGTATGTAATGTCCTTAAACTTGGTAGCAGTAGGATCCTTCTCTGGGTCGGCGGTATAGATACCATCCACACGAGTACCCTTCAGCATCACGTCCGCCTCTATCTCGATACCACGGAGAGAGGAACCTGTGTCTGTAGTAAAGTAAGGGCTACCCGTACCAGCTGAGAAGATGCAGATATATCCATCCTCCATTGCCTCGATAGCCTTCCACTTGGTATAGAACTCACCAATAGGTTCCATACGGATGGCTGTAAGCACCTTATTCTTGACACCAAGCGCACCCAAGGCACTGCTCAAAGCGAGCGAGTTGATGACCGTGGCACACATACCCATCTGGTCGCCCTTCACACGGTCGAAACCCTTCTGGCTTCCACTCAAACCACGGAAGATGTTACCACCACCGATGACAATGCCTATCTGCACGCCCATCTCATGCACTTCCTTGATTTGCTTAGCATAATCACTTAAGCGCTCAGGGTCGATGCCAAAGCTCTGCTTTCCCATCAAGCTCTCACCGCTCAACTTCAAAAGAATTCTCTTAAACTTAGCCATATTCTATAGTATTTATAATTTATGATTGATCATTTGAATTTCACTTCCCCAAAGGAATAGGAACGAATCACTCCCTGCTTGTCGTGCAGAATCAGATGCCCATCATCTTCAACCTCCACGAAGGCGCCCTCGAAGTCACCATCCGCATCCTCATAACGATGGAATCCCTTACGACGATAGAGCGACAGATGATAGATGCCGGACACATCCATATAGTCGGCACGGCGCAAGAGTTCATAATATCGTCTGAAACCCTCTATCACCTTCTGTAGGAGTTCATCCTTATCCACCTCATGTCCTAGGATTTGGCGAAGTGATACAGGATTGGGCGCATCACTATGGAATGCCTCCTGGTTGACATTGATGCCGATGCCAAAGATGCAAGTCTTGATACCCTTTGAATCGATGGAGGTCTCTATCAGCGTACCGCTGATTTTCTTGTCGTTCCAATATACATCGTTAGGCCATTTCAACGTAATGCCATCCACGTATGTTTCAAGTGCTTCCTTGATGGCGATGGCACCAGCCATGGAGAGCAAGAACTGTTGGCGAACAGGTACCCAACGAGGATGCACCTTGATGCTGAAGAGCAAGTTCTTGCCTGCCTCGCTTTCCCAAGTATGCGAACCTTGTCCTTTGCCAGCAGTCTGAAAGTCAGCCACAGCCACCACCATCTCATCCTCTTGTTCGTCCTTCAGTTCACGCAAGAAGCGATTGGTGGAATCTATCTCTTTCAATCTTATGATTTTTTCTTCCATTCTCTTATTGTTATTAATTGTCTTTTATCATCCATCCATGATTCTATGGCATTCACCATCACCAGCCCAAGAGCTATCATCATGCTTTCTATAAAATAAGCAAAGGATTGAAGGCATCCTCAAAACATTCGATAGATTCCACGCAAGAACATTTTCCTATCACCGAGATGATATCAAAACGCACGTCCATATCCAAGCCGTGCAACTTGACATAGGCATTGGCGGCTATGGCGAGATTGCGCATTTTCTTCACATCCACCGCCTCTTCAGGTTCCTGAAGATCGTTATTCTGGCGAGTCTTCACTTCCACGAAGACGAGCGTGTCTTTGTCTTCCGTCAAGGCAATGAGGTCAATGTCACGCTTACCTACTTTCCAGTCTCGTTCAAGTATTTCATAACCTCTATCCTCATAGTAAAGAGCCGCCTCGTCCTCGCCCCACTTACCTAAATCGTTATGTTCTGCCATATCTCAATCCATGTTTTTACACTTTTATTTGCAAAAGTAACATTTTTCCTTTTAACATCAAACTTTTTTATGTATTTTTGCATCCAAAATGCGACAATCATAAAGAAAAAGATACAAGATGGAAGAACAGAACAAGAAAGACGAAGAATACATGCGCAAGGCTTTGATGGAAGCCCAGCGTGCCTTCGACGAGGATGAGATTCCCGTTGGTGCCATCATCGTTTGCCAAGACAAGATTGTCTCCAGGGCGCACAACCTCACGGAGATATTGCACGATGTCACCGCCCATGCCGAGATGCAAGCCATCACCTCTGGCGCCAACATGCTTGGTGGAAAATATCTCAAGGACTGCACGCTCTACGTCACCGTGGAGCCTTGCGTGATGTGCGCTGGTGCCATCGGATGGGCACAGATTTCGAGAGTGGTGTATGGAGCTTGCGATGAGAAGAGAGGTTACTCCAGATATGCCCCCAATGCACTCCACCCGAAGACAACCGTTACATCGGGTGTGTTGGAAGAGGAATGCAAGTCTCTCATGCAAGCATTCTTCCAGGCGAAGAGATAATTCTCTGTCAAATATTCATCATTGCATGGAGAGTGGTTCACCATAAGCCTTCCTCACATTAGCAAGAAATGCAAGCCTAGAGAGTTTTTCGTCCCTGCCTAGGAAAAATTTCATACCTAACTAGGAAAGAATTTTTTCCTAACTAGGGAAAAATAAAAGTGCCCCCTGACCAGATGAAGCGTCTAGTCAGGGGGCATTTCTTTTTATATCCCAACAGACAAGTCGTCACACGACAAATCTGTATATTTTTATTACTTCACAAGAACAACCAAGTACTTGCTAGTGCTCCAGAAGATCTGTGGATTGGTGATGCGCAATGTATATTGCTTGTTGGCATCACGTACCAAGCTATAACTGCTGGATGGATGAGCTGTGAGCAACTTAGCTGTCTTCGAATACAACTTGATCTCGGTAGTATTGCGAATATCGATCTTGGTGAAGTAGTTCTTATTGAAGTTACCGTTCATCACCTTACCGTCTTCCATGATGTGCTGACCCTTCAACTCCTTCTTGGTACCGAATACATACCAAGCGGTGTTCAACTGCTTATCTTGGGCATTGATGGTCTCGGTCTTCTTCTGGCTCTCAGTAGTCAGATTGTTGACGTTGGTGTGCAAGTTGTTGATAGACTCATCCAACTCTGCGATATGAATATCCTTCTTGTCCAATTCCTCACGAAGAGCCTGGAGTTGCTTCTCCTTCTCAGCCAACTGGGCAGTCAAGTTCTCGATGGTCTTCTTCAGTTGGGTGGCATTCAAGGAACTGTTCTCCAATTTCTTCTGAAGTTGGGCGATGAGTTCCTTGTTCTTCTTCATTTGGTCGGCGATGAAGCGGATGTCCTCCTTGATTTTTTGTTTACTGTTCACACCCTCGCCAGCCTTAGCCAAGGCTACACGATTCTCGGCATCGCTGATTTGGCGAAGTCCCTCTTGTACCTCATTGAAAGTGCCCATCAAGTCATTGATTTCACTATCTTTTTGAGCAATGATGTTATTGAGCGAATCTGACTGTTGCATATTAGCCAAATCAGACGAGTTCTTGCCATCCTTACAGCCTGTCACGAGCATTGCTGCACAACAAGCGATGAAAAATAGTTTCTTCATAATCTTTCTCCTTATTATTTTTGATTATTATTCTTTTTACGTTCTTCACGTCGCTTTTCTTTCATTTCTTCCTTGAGTTGCTTCGGGTCCTTACCGGCAAGCACGATGACGAACTCGCCCCTAGGCTCCGTTTCCTCAAAATGGGCGATGACCTCAGCCAAGGTACCTCTCACGCTCTCCTCGTGTATCTTGGAAATCTCACGACAGCAGCTCACTTGTCGGTCTTCACCAAACACCTCGGCAAACTGTTGCAAGGTTTTCACCACACGATAAGGCGACTCATAGAATATCATCGTACGCGTCTCGTTCTGCAAAGACTCCAGATAGGTCTGCCTTCCCTTCTTCTGAGGGATGAACCCCTCGAAGCAGAAGCGATCGCAAGGCAATCCCGAAGAGACGATGGCAGGGATGCAAGCGGTAGGTCCCGGCAAGGTCTGCACGGTGATGCCTGCCTTTGCCGCCTCACGAGCCAGATAGAAACCCGGATCGCTGATACCCGGTGTGCCTGCATCGGATATGAGGGCGATGGTCTCACCAGCCTTCAAACGTTCGACCACCGAAGCCGACGTGCCGTGCTCATTGAACTTATGATGCGCCATCAATCGGTTTTTGATGTCGAAATGCTTCAACAGGACGCTCGATGTTCGAGTGTCTTCGGCGAGTACCAAATCAGCTTCTTTCAGAACCCTGATGGCTCGCATTGTCATGTCCTCCATGTTGCCAACTGGAGTCGGTACGATATATAATATGCCCATACAGCGTACAAATGTAGTTAATAAATCTTTCTAAGCAAAAAAAAATCGTTTTTCTTTGCATTTTTTAAAACCTTATTGCTAATTTTGTGGTCGAAATGACAGAAAATCTTATTGGGGAGGCACACCGTCCCGGTAGAATAGAAGTGGTGTGCGGTTCTATGTTCTCTGGCAAAACAGAGGAATTGATCCGTAGAATGAAGCGAGCTAAGTTCGCCAAGCAGAAGGTGGAAATCTTCAAACCTTCCATCGATACGCGTTACTCAGATGAAGATGTCGTGAGCCATGATCAGAACTCGATCCACTCCACTCCGATAGAATCATCAGGGTCACTACTCTTATTGGCTTCCGACATCGACGTGGTCGGTATCGATGAAGCCCAGTTTTTTGACAATGGTCTCGTGGAGGTCTGCAATGAGCTAGCCAATCGTGGCGTACGCGTCATCGTGGCTGGTCTCGACATGGACTTCAAGGGAATCCCCTTCGGTCCTATCCCAGCCCTCTGCGCCATCGCCGACGAGGTGACCAAGGTGCATGCCATCTGTGTGAGATGCGGTGCCCTTGCCTACGTAAGCCATCGATTGATCAGCAATGATCGTCGTGTGCTCCTCGGCGAGAAAGACGAGTATGAACCTCTGTGCAGGGAGTGCTACCAAAAGGCAATATCTATAGAAAAAGAGAAAAATGGCTAAAGAGATAACATTCGATAAATTTATCCGATGGACAGGCATCACCCTCATCGTACTGGGCGTACTGTATGTCACCAACTACCTGAGCAGTGTCTTGTTGCCCTTCTTCATCGCATGGTTCTTCGCATACCTGCTCTACCCTGTGGTGAAGTTCATCGAGAACAAGTTGCATGTCAAGGTGAGGGCATTGTCCATCATCATCGCCATGCTCCTTGCCATCGGCGTTATCGGAGGCGTCATCTGGCTGATTATCCCTCCGATGATCGACCAGTTGGACAAGTTGGGCGAGGTGCTGACAAGATGGTTGCACCAGACCACCCACACCAACAACCTGACCGCCGTCATCAAGGAATGGCTCCAGGACAACCAGGTGCAGATAGAGAGATTCTTGAAAAGCAAGGATTTCTCGGATGCCGTGAAGACCACCATGCCGAAGGTATTCTCTGTGGTGGGACAAACCGCCAACATCCTCATCAGTATCGTGGCATCGATGATTACCTTATTATATATGTTCTTCATCCTGCTCGATTACGAGACGTTGACCGCCAACTGGATTCGCATCTTTCCGAAGAAGAGCCGCCCTTTCTGGCAAGAGTTGATGAAGGACGTGGAAAGGGAACTCAACAATTACATCCGTGGACAAGGAATGGTGGCTCTCTGCATGGGCATCATGTTCTGCATCGGCTTCACCATCATCGGTTTCCCGATGGCGATAGGCTTGGGCATCTTGATAGGCATCATGGACTTGGTACCTTACCTCCATACCTTTGCCCTCATTCCTACGGCATTCCTTGCCATGCTCAAGGCAGCAGACACCGGACAGAACTTCTGGATAGTCTTTGGCTTGGCATTCTTGGTATTCTGTGTGGTACAGATACTTACCGACATGGTGGTTACGCCAAAGATTATGGGCAAGGCGATGGGACTCAACCCAGCCATCCTCCTACTCAGTCTCTCCGTATGGGGAGCCTTGTTGGGCTTCCTCGGTTTGATTGTCGCCCTTCCGCTCACCACCCTTCTCATTGCCTATTGGCAGAGATACGTAACGAGGGAAAAGCCACAATACAGCACCTCGCATAGTGCGGAAGAAATCGTCAGCGAATTGAAGGAGAACACTCCTAGGGATACAACCTTACACTCCTAGGAGCGTAAAACACAGCTCTCAAAGAATGAAAACAGAGAGAAAAGAAGAGTATCTAGGAGGAAAAAGAAGAAAAAATATACGATTTTTGCAAAAATATGGCATTTTATTTGGAGGATTCAGAAAAATGTCGTACCTTTGCACTCGCTTTTGAAACATAAGTTGGAGATTGACTCGCTAGCTCAGCTGGTAGAGCACAACACTTTTAATGTTGGGGTCATGGGTTCGAGCCCCATGCGAGTCACAAGATCCAATGAAAAAGGACTTCTCTTTAGGGAAGTCCTTTTTTCGTATATATCTCTTTTAGGAACAGATTAATGATGCATTGGTATTTTTCTAGGCTCACCCGATAAACCAGGGGGATTA
>FR893292.1:0-6154 GCA_000436035.1 Prevotella sp. CAG:732
AGCAGCGCTTGGGCTACCACGTTGATTACTATCCAGTATCGTCTTTGATGGAGTACTTCAAGAAGGTAACTGACGAGGAGGCTGATGCCCTCGTTGAGGAGTACAAGAAGGAATACACCATCAAGATCGACGAGTCTGGCGAGGAAGTATATTGGGAGAAGGTAAAGAATGCAGCCAAGGCTGAGATCGCTCTCCGTCGCGTATTGAAGGACGAGGGTGCTATCGCATTCACTACTAACTTCGATGACCTCGGTGATGCAGATGTCAACGATCCTAACTTCTGCGGCTTCGACCAGATTCCTGGTTTGGCTTCACAGCGCTTGATGGCTGAGGGTTATGGTTTCGGTGCAGAGGGTGACTGGAAGACAGCTTGCCTCTATCGTACACTCTGGGTAATGAACCAGGGCTTGGAGAAGGGTTGTTCATTCCTTGAGGACTACACACTCAACTTTGCAAAGGATCAGACTTCTAGCCTCCAGAGCCACATGTTGGAGGTTTGCCCACTCATCGCAACAGACAAGCCTAAGTTGGAGGTTCACTTCCTCGGCATCGGTATCCGCAAGTCTCAGACCGCTCGTTTGGTATTCACATCTAAGACCGGCAAGGGTATCAAGGCAACAGTCGTTGACCTCGGCAATCGCTTCCGTCTCATCGCTAGCGAGGTAGAGTGCATCGAGCCTCAGGAGATGCCTAAGCTCCCTGTAGCTTCTGCTCTCTGGGTACCACAGCCTTCATTCGAGGTAGGTGCTGGTGCATGGATTCTCGCCGGTGGTACACACCACAGCGCATTCTCTTACGACATCACAGCTGACTACTGGGAGGACTTCTGCGAGATTCTCGGCATCGAGTTCGTCAACATCGACAAGAACACCGAGCTCCGCAGCTTCAAGCAGCAGCTCCGCAACAACGAGATTTATTACATGCTCAACAAGGCGTTGAAATAATAAAATTAGAAGATAATGAGCGCAAAATCAATTATAGAATCAGGTAAAGCCATTCTCGGTATCGAGTTTGGCTCTACCCGAATCAAGGCTGTCTTGATTGACAACGAGAACAAGCCTATCGCACAGGGTAGCCACGAGTGGGAAAACCAGTTGGTGGATGGTCTTTGGACTTACAGCATCGAAGCTATTTGGGCAGGTTTGCAGGATTGCTACGCCGACCTTCGCAAGAACGTGAAGGCTGAGTACGACTGCGAAATCAAGCAGTTGGCTGCCATCGGTATCTCTGCGATGATGCATGGTTACATGGCTTTCGACAAGGAGCAGAACATCCTCGTGCCTTTCCGCACATGGCGTAACACCAATACTGCCAAGGCAGCAGCTGAGTTGTCTGAACTCTTCCACTTCAATATCCCATTGCGTTGGAGCATCTCCCACGTATATCAGGCTATCTTGAATGGCGAGGAGCACGTAGGCAAGATCGACTTCCTGACCACACTCGCTGGCTATATCCACTGGCAGTTGACTGGCAAGAAGGTATTGGGCGTAGGCGACGCATCAGGTATGCTCCCAATCGACTCCAACACCAACAACTATGATGCCGAGATGGTAGCTAAGTTCGACAACCTGATTGCACCTAAGAACTTGGGGTGGAAGATTCTCGACATCCTCCCAGAGGTATTGAACGCAGGCGAAGATGCTGGTGCTCTCACCGCAGAAGGTGCCAAGAAACTCGACCCATCAGGCACACTCCAGGCAGGTGCTCCTCTCTGTCCTCCAGAAGGTGACGCTGGTACAGGTATGGTTGCCACCAACGCTGTTCGTCAGCGCACAGGTAACGTGAGCGCAGGTACTTCTTCTTTCTCCATGATCGTATTGGAGAAGGCATTGAGCAAGCCTTACGAGGTCATCGACATGGTGACAACTCCTGACGGCAGCCCAGTGGCAATGGTACACTGCAACAACTGTACATCCGACCTCAACGCTTGGGTGAATCTCTTTAAGCAATACCAGGAACTCCTTGGTGTCAAGGTAGATATGAACGAAGTATTCGGCAAGCTCTACAATCACGCACTCGAAGGCGATGCCGATTGCGGTGGCTTGATCGCTTACAACTATATCTCAGGTGAGCCTGTGACGGGTTTGGCAGAAGGTCGCCCAATGTTCGTTCGCTCAGCCAATGATAAGTTCAACCTCGCCAACTTCATGCGTGCCAACCTTTATGCTTCAGTAGCAGTATTGAAGATTGGTAACGACGTATTGTTCAAGGACGAGAAGGTGCAGGTAGATCGCATCACAGGTCATGGCGGTTTGTTCAAGACCAAGGGTGTAGGTCAGCGCATCCTCGCAGCAGCCATCAACTCCCCTATCTCTGTCATGGAGACCGCAGGCGAAGGTGGTGCTTGGGGTATCGCATTGCTCGCAGGCTATCTCGTCAACAATGCAGAGAAGTTGAACCTCGCTGATTACCTCGACCAGAAGGTATTCGCAGGCAACACTGGTGTTGAGATTGCTCCAACAGCAGAAGACGTGGCTGGTTTCGATGCTTACATTGAGACTTACAAGGCAGGCTTGGCCATCGAGCAAGCAGCCGTAGCCAACAAGAAATAAAAAAGGGAGGAGTTAAAGGGAGGTAAAGGCTGTTGTCTTAACTTCTCAGCGACCATCGGGAGCGATAACTCCCTTTAACTCCTTCACTTCTTCACTTCTCCAACAAATGAACCCTCATTTTTTAGGGGGAATACCTATTTCTATCCGTATATAAAAATAAAGAGAGGAAGAATCCTAAAATGAAAAGGCAACTTCCCTCATCATCAACAAAAATCGACAAGATCATGAACAAGACTCTTACAACGACCCTATTATCCGCAATGGTTGCGTTCTCGGCACAAGCACAAGACGTTACTGGTACGATTCATACCCAACAAGGCAAACAGAAGATTTACAAGGAAATCTACGGTCAGTTTGCCGAGCACTTAGGTAGCTGTATCTATGGTGGACTCTGGGTGGGTCCAGACTCCAAGATTCCTAACACCCAAGGTTATCGCAACGACGTGCTCCAAGCCCTCAAGGACCTGAAGGTTCCTGTATTAAGATGGCCTGGAGGATGTTTCGCTGACGAATATCACTGGATGGACGGCATCGGTCCTCGCGAGAAGCGTCCGAAGATGCAAAACAACAACTGGGGTGGCACCATCGAAGACAACTCCTTCGGTACACACGAGTTCTTGAATCTCTGCGAGATGATTGGCTGTGAGCCATACATCAGTGGCAATGTCGGTTCAGGTACTGTCGAGGAGTTGGCAAAATGGGTAGAGTACATGACCAGCGATGGCGACACTCCTATGGCAAAGCTCCGTCGCCAGAATGGCCGTGACAAGGCTTGGAAGGTGAAATTCCTCGGTGTCGGCAACGAGAGCTGGGGATGCGGTGGCAACATGCGCCCTGAGTACTATTCCGACTTGTTCCGCCGTTACTCTGTCTATTGCCGCAACTACGATGGCAACCAGCTCTACAAGATTGCATCGGGTGCCAGCGACTACGACTACAACTGGACCAAGGTGTTGATGGACCGTGTAGGTCATCGTGCCAACGGTATCTCCCTCCACTATTACACCGTAACTGGATGGAACGGCAGCAAGGGTTCTGCCACTAAGTTCAGCGACCAGGATTACTACTGGACCATGGGCAAATGCCTTGGCATCGAGGATGTCATCAAGAAGCACGAGGCTATCATGGACAAGGCAGACCCTAAGAAGCAAATCGGTCTCTTGGTAGATGAATGGGGAACTTGGTGGGACGAGGAGCCTGGTACTGTAAGAGGTCACCTCTACCAACAGAACTGCATGCGTGATGCCATGGTGGCAGCCCTCTCACTCAACGTGTTCCATCGCCACTGCGAGCGCATCCGCATGACCAATATCGCACAGGTAGTCAACGTGCTCCAGTCTATGATCCTCACAGACACCAAGGGCACTGGTCACATGGTCTTGACTCCTACCTATCATGTATTCAATATGTACAAGGACTTCCAGGAGGCAACCTACTTGCCAATGGACGTAAAGTGCGACTCCATGGATGTACGTGGTGACAGCAACGCCAAGGACGGCAGAAAGATACCTCTCGTATCAACATCAGCAGCCAAGAAGGCAGACGGCACCATCGTGGTATCTCTCGCCAACGTGAGTCTTGACAAGGCACAGGAGGTAGAACTTGCCTTGGAAGGTGCAACAGCCAAGTCAGTGACAGGTCAGATTCTCGCTTGCAAGAAAGTGAGCGATTTCAACGACTTCGAGCATCCAGACGTAGTGAAGCCAGCGGCTTTCAAGGATGCGAAATTGAAGAAAAACGCCCTCAAGGTAAAGATTCCTGCAAAATCTATCGTGGTTTTGAAAATAAAATAGTACCTTTGAGGCGACAAACCAGCATCCCCCTTTCCACCTGATGGCAAAGGGGTGTGAAAGCTAAGTTTCAGCAGAAAATATTAACACATAAAATACATTTGTATTATGAATGACATTAAAGTAATGAATCATGCAGCAGATAACATCCGTATCTTGGCTGCTTCAATGGTAGAAAAAGCTAACTCTGGTCACCCAGGTGGTGCCATGGGTGGTTCAGATTTCATCAATGTGCTCTTCTCTGAGTACTTGGTATATGATCCAGCAGACCCAACATGGACAGGTCGCGACCGTTTCTTCCTCGACCCAGGTCACATGAGCCCAATGCTCTATGCAGGTTTGGCTATGCGTGGTTTCTTCTCTATGGAAGACCTCAAGCAGTTCCGCCAGTGGGGTTCTGTTACTCCTGGTCACCCAGAGCTTGACTTGCAGCGTGGTATCGAGAACTCATCTGGTCCTCTTGGTCAGGGTCACGCCCTCGCAGCAGGTGCTGCCGTAGCAGAGAAGTTCTTGGAGGCTCGTTTGGGTTCTACCATGATGCAGCATAAGATCTACGCATACATTTCTGATGGTGCCGTAGAGGAGGAAATCTCCCAGGGTGTTGGTCGTATCGCAGGTAACCTCGGTTTGAACAACCTCATCATGTTCTACGATTCCAACGACATCCAGCTCTCTACAGAGTGTGGCGTTGTGATGAACGAGGACACAGAGATGAAGTACAAGGCTTGGGGTTGGAATGTCATCAAGATCAATGGTAACGATGTGGCTCAGATTCGTGAGGCTCTCGACGCCGCTCAGAAGGAGCAGGAGCGCCCTACCCTCATCATCGGTAAGACTATCATGGGTAAGGGTGCCTTGAAGGAAGATGGCTCTAGCTACGAGGCTAGCATCAAGACTCACGGTGCTCCTCTCGGTGGCAATGCTTACGTGAATACCATCAAGCACCTCGGTGGTGACCCTGAGAACGCATTCGTCATCTTCGACGACGTAAAGGAACTCTACGCTAAGCGTGCCGAGGAGTTGAAGAAGATCGTAGCAGAGCGCAAGGCTGCAGAGGCTGAGTGGCGCAAGGCCAACCCAGAGAAGGCTGCCTTGATGGATGAGTGGTTCAGCGGCAAGGCTCCTCAGGTAGATTGGAGCAAGGTAGAGCAGAAGGCTGGTTCAGCTACACGTGCTGCTAGCGCTGCTTGCTTGGGCGTTTTGGCTGAGCAGGTTCCTAACATGATCTGCGCATCTGCCGACCTCTCTAACTCTGATAAGACAGACGGTTTCTTGAAGAAGACCAAGAGCATCGTTCGTGGTGACTTCTCTGGCGCATTCTTCCAGGCAGGTGTTGCAGAGTTGACAATGGCTGATATGTGTATCGGTATGATGCTCCATGGTGGTGTGGTTGCAGCTATGGGTACCTTCTTCGTATTCTCAGACTACATGAAGCCAGCCGTTCGTTTGGCTGCCTTGATGCAGATTCCTGTTAAGTTCATCTGGACTCACGACGCATTCCGTGTAGGTGAGGATGGACCTACCCACGAGCCAGTGGAGCAGGAAGCACAGATTCGCTTGATGGAGAAGTTGAAGAACCACGCAGGCAAGGACAGTGTTCGTGTATTCCGTCCAGCTGATGCAGACGAGACTACCGTTTGCTGGAAGCTCGCTATGGAGAACATCGACACTCCTACCGCTCTCATCTTCTCTCGCCAGGGCATCGCTAAGTTGCCAGAGGGCAATGATTATGAGCAGGCTGCCAAGGGTGCTTACATCGTAGCAGGTAGCGATGAGAACCCAGACGTTATCTTGGTAGCTAGCGGTTCAGAG
>FR893292.1:6180-7008 GCA_000436035.1 Prevotella sp. CAG:732
CGGTTCAGAGGTATCTACCTTGGAGGCAGGTTGCGAGGCTTTGCGTGCCGATGGCATCAAGGTTCGCGTGGTAAGTGCTCCATCAGAGGGCTTGTTCCGTGGTCAGAGCAAGGAGTACCAGGAGAGCGTATTGCCAAAGAACGCCAAGATCTTCGGTATGACAGCCGGTCTTCCTGTAACTCTTGAGGGTCTTGTAGGTGCCAACGGTAAGGTTTGGGGTATGCAGAGCTTCGGTTTCTCAGCTCCTTACAAGGTGCTCGACGAGAAGTTGGGTTACACTGGTGAGAACGTCTATAAGCAGGTAAAGGCTTTCTTGGCAGAGGCATAAGAAGCATCATATATGGTTAGGAGCTTTCTCAGAAGATAGCTCCTAACCTTTTTAATAATAACCTTTAAAATTAATCATTATGGAAGTAAAGACAGTAGGAGTAGCTAGCGACCACGCTGGTTTCCCAATGAAGCAGTTCGTATTGCAGTATTTGGAGAAGAAAGGTTATCCTGTAAAGGATTATGGTACATATAGCGACGAGAGCGTTGACTATCCAGACTTCGGTCATGCCCTAGGTGAAGGCATCGAGAGCGGCGAGGTTTATCCTGGCATCGGCATCTGCGGTAGCGGTGAGGGTATGGCGATGACGCTCAACAAGCATCAGGGTGTACGTGCCGGTTTGGTATGGAGCAAGGACATTGCCCAGCTCATCCGCCAGCACAACGATGCGAATGTCATTGTTCTTCCAGGTCGCTTCATCGACAACAAGACAGCCGAGGCTATCCTCGATGAGTTCTTCTCAGCTACCTTCGAGGGCGGTCGTCACGAGCGTCGTGTCA
>FR893292.1:7032-8102 GCA_000436035.1 Prevotella sp. CAG:732
GCGTCGTGTCAAGAAGATTCCATTGCAGAAGTAAGATTCTGTGATGATAAAGAAAGCCATCTCTACCCGATACTAGGGTAAAGATGGCTTTTTTGCATTAAAAATAGAAAAATATCTCATGCACAAATATTTAGCCACAAAAAAGGCTGTCGCACTTTTGAAATGCTTACCTTTGCGCCCAAACGCAAAACAGAGCATATGAATTTGGGGCAATATATTTTCGTGCAGATAACACGCTTTCTTCCGAAGCGTAAATTTGAGAGATTGGTTGAAAAATACAATGATCGTATTGATTACTCTCTATTGATCCTTTCCACCAATTCGTCTGGTGTAAGTATCTCCATCTTGGAGAAACCAAACCACTTTTTACCTAAGTCCTTAATGGATGCACCTATGTGATATACATCATCGTCTATACAAAGGAAGCGGTCATGTGATAAACGGAATGTATTATTCACCATGAAGTGGCGCATGGAAACAAAGGCTCGCATTATTCGAATATTCACCTCAATCGCAGTGTCAGAACGTAAAACACTACTAAGCATAGCGACTCCGTTTTCAGTAAATACGTAAGGCATGTATTTCAAATGTTGTCCGCGTCCTTCGTTTAAGGTTGCAATTTGCGACCTTAAACATTCTTCCTTAGTCAGTTGAAAACGAAAACGTTCAGGAAATCTCTCTATATTACGTTTTACAGCTTGATTTAACACCCTGGTTTCCACTCCGTAAAGTTCAGCTAAGTCTCTGTCTATCATAATCTGCTTTCCACGAATAGACATTATTCGACTTTCTACAGGAGTGGTAACTACGACTTCATCATTTTGTAACCGGTCGCAATTTGCGACCAGTTCTCCTTTATCTTGATGTTCTATATTATCCGCCATATTTCTATCTTTATTTTTGAGATCACAAATTGTGACCTTAAACGTGTTGTTACTTATTATTGCATTCAAAAAACGTATATATTGTATGGCCTCCGAACCTCCTGTATGCGAGGAAAGCGATATTTGCCCATAATTCCTTTTATTTTTATATGACCCCACCAACTCCAATTGGATATAATCAAAACG
>FR893293.1 GCA_000436035.1 Prevotella sp. CAG:732
CTACTCCTGTGCTCGTCATCGTGGGTCTGTATATGATGTCGCCTATCAAGGACATCGACCTGAACGATTATGCAGAGTCTATCCCTGCTTTCATCACCATCATCATGATGCCGCTCACCTATAGCATTTCTGATGGCATCCTCTGCGGTATGATCAGCTATGTGGCCATCAACGCCTGCTGCGGAAACTTCAAGAAACTGAGCATCACCATGTGGGTACTGGCTATCCTCTTCGTGCTGAAATATATCTTCATCTAAACAGAGATGAAAATATGGTTTAGATGATCATCCTAACTATATAATGAACAGATCCGGTTGGAACTCATGGGGGTTCTAACCGGATTTTTTTATCCCCATCCCTCTCTGAAATGCATCTGAAATATATCTGTAACATACAATACTGCCTTGTAACATAATCGTCACAAACACGTAATGCGCTTTACACCCCTGCTTTCAAAATATCGTCGTAACTTTGCACCCGAAAAGAAATACATGTTTCCTGCTTGTTGGAGCAAGAGAAGACAAGAGAAGACATTCATATTAACATTATAATCAAATGAAAGAGAACAAGAAAGCAATTCTGGAGATTCTCAAGAAAAAGAGTTCCAAGAAAGAAGGTAAGAAGGATGATAAGTTTGAAAGCTTAGTGCTCAACCTCGCCCTTCAGAAAATTGACAGTGATGACTTTGACTATGATGGAGAGGCTGTTTATTCTACAGACAAGAAGCGCCTCATCTATTGCATGAGTAATGAGACAAGTTTCACAGTTCCTGAGGGTGTGACCGTCATTGGTGAAATGGCTTTCCGTGGCAAGAAACAACTCAAGAATGTCATCATAGCCAACTCCGTGAAGGAAATAGAGCACGATGCTTTCTATGATTGTGATGAATTGGATAACGTTTATATCCCTGCCGGTGTAAAGGAAGTAAGGGGATATGCTTTTGCTGAATGCGACAAACTCAAGAAGATTACTTTTGCTGGCGTTCCTGCCAAACTGAGCCGTCATACTTTTGATGACTGCGATCTTCTCCACGATATCATTGTACCTGCTGGTGCCAGCAAAGCTTTCCGCAAGGCTCTCCATTTTATTGACGGAGATACTGATTTCCTCGTTATTGAAGTTGCCGGAAAGAAAGATGATGCCAAAGCGCAAAACGATAAAAAGGAAAACGTAAAGGCTGAGGAGTCTAAGAAAGTGTCTAAAAAGACCGAGGAAAAGAAAGAGTCCAAGAAATCTGAAGACAAGAAAGAGTCAAAAAAGACTGAGGAAAAGAAATCTGAGGAAAAGAAAGAACTGAAGCCTGCTGACAAAAACAAGAAGGAAGAGAAAAAGAAGGCTAAAGCATAACATTTCTCCCACTAACTTGATTTTCACACATAGTCTCATAAAATTTTATATTGATTTAGAAGAACATGACCAAAGAAGAAATTATTAAAAAAGCATACGTAGAACGCGACGTGAGCTGGATGTACTTCAACCACCGCATTCTGCAGGAAGCCAAGAAGGAATTTGTTCCATTGCTCGAACGTCTCTCTTTCCTCGGCATTTATTCCAACAACCTCGATGAGTTCTTCCGTGTACGTGTGGCTTCGCTCAACCGTATGATCGACCGCAACCTCACCAAGGATATGGAAGCACAAATCAAAAAGTCTCTCAAAACGATCAATAAGCTCAATGAATCTTACTCGAAAGAATACACTGAAGCGGTGGATCAGGTTTTCCGCGAACTTGAAGTTCACAAGGTTAGACTTGTCACCGAAACCAATCTCAACGACGAGCAGAAGAACTTCCTCACACAGTTCTTCTACGACAAGCTCAACGGCTCTGTCAATCCTATCTGGCTCAACGAGATAGACGACCTCTCTACCCTGGAGGACAACCGCATCTACCTCGCCATCGAAAAAACCGAAATGGAAAATAATGACGAGGATGAAAAGGGCAAGAAAAAGAAAGACGACAAGAAGGGCAAGAAGAAATATGCCGTGGTGAAGGTGTCAGACCGTGTGTTTGGCCGCTGGGTGAAGATTCCTTCAAGCGACGGATTCGACAATATCATGTATCTGGACGACGTGATCCGCTACTGTCTGCCTTTAGTTTTCCTCGGTTTCAAGGAGAGCTCTTACCGTGCTTATTCCTTCAAGTTTACCAAGGATGCGGAAATGGAGATGGACAATGATGCTGACTTCGGTACGATGGAGAAGATTGCCTTGGGTGTGAACAGCCGTAAGAAGGGCGAGGCGGGGGGGGGGCTCTTGGCGCGTCATCTACGACCGCGAGATGCCGAAGGACTTGCAGAAGAAACTGCGCGAGCGCCTGAACACCAAGGAACTTGATGCTTCGCTTGCGGGCGGAAGATACCAGAACCACAAGGATTTGATGTCTTTCCCTGACTGCGGACACAAGGAACTGAAATATGAGAAGTGGACACCTATCATGAAACCGGAGTTCCTCTCCAACGAGAGCATCCTCGACCAGATTCGTCAGAAAGACCGTTATATCCACGTGCCTTACCACAGTTTCAACGGCTATATCCGTGTGCTGCGCGAGGCTGCCGTCAAGCCAGAGGTGAAAGCCATTAAGACTACACTCTACCGTCTGGCTAAGGACTCTAAGGTGGTGAAGGCCCTGATTACTGCGGCACGCAACGGCAAGAAGGTAACTGCAGTAGTGGAGCTCCTGGCTCGCTTCGACGAGGAGAGCAACATCAAGTGGAGCAAGCGTATGCAGGAGGAAGGCGTCAACGTCATCTTCGGTGTGGAAGGATTGAAGATTCACTCCAAACTGCTCTATATCGAATCCAAGAAGGGCAATATCGCCTGCATCGGAACGGGTAACTTCCACGAGGGAAATGCCAAGATCTATACTGACTATCTGATGATGACGGCACGTCCAAAGATCGTGAATGAGGTGGCTAAGGTCTTCGACTTCATCGACCGTCCTTTCTCGCCTTTCCGTTTCAACGAACTGCTCGTTTCTCCTAACTCCATGAAGAGCCGCATCCTCAGAATGCTGGATACGGAAATCAAGAATGCCAACGAGGGCAAGGAGGCTTGGGTGAAGATGAAGATCAACCACATCACCGATACCGACATGGTGGCCAAACTCTATCAGGCTTCCAAGGCTGGAGTGAAGATAGACATCGTGATACGTGGCAACTGTTCGCTCGTGCCGGGCATCGCCAACCTCAGCGAGAACATTCACTGCGTGGGCATCATCGACAGATACCTGGAGCACAGCCGTATCCTCATCTTCGCAAATGGCGGCAAACCAAGATATTTCATCGGTTCTGCCGACTGGATGCCGAGAAACCTCCTCAACCGCATCGAGGTGCTCACCCCGGTATATGACGAGGAGTTGCAAGCCGACCTCCTCCGTACCGTCGCCTATGGCATGCGTGACACCACCAATGGCAGAGTGGTGGATGGCAAGGGCACCAATGCCTTCGTGGAGGGACCCAACTTCCGAAGCCAAGAAGAACTTTATAACGAATACAAGAAATGAATACTTTTGCAGCAATAGATATAGGCTCCAATGGAGCACGACTCCTCATCAAGCGCTTCAACCCTGAGGCGGTGCGTGAGGAAGACAGAATCAAGAAGGTGATGTTCATCCGCATCCCATTGCGCCTGGGCAAGGACGTGTTCTCGCTCGGCAAGATCTCGAAGGATAGAGAGAAGATGATGCTCCGCATGATGAAGGGCTTCAAGCAATTCATGAAACTCAACGATGTCGATGAGTATCGGGCTTGCGCCACATCGGCGATGCGTGATGCCGAGAACGGCAAGAAGATACTCAAGAAGATAGAGAAGCAAACCGACATCAAGCTCGAAATCATCAAGGGAGAGGAAGAGGCCCAGCTGCTCTTCAACAACCTGTTGGAGAAGACGGGCAGCAACGAGGGCAGCTTCGCCTACATCGACGTGGGCGGTGGCTCTACCGAGGTATCGCTCATCCACGATGGCGTGCTCGCCGAGAGCTACTCCTACAACATGGGAACCCTCCGTATGCTCAGCGGCAAGGTGACCGCCGATACCGAGCGACTCTTCCAGGAGAACCTCACCCGATATGCCCAGGAATATGGCAACATCCGCATCATCGGCTCGGGGGGCAACATCAACAAGCTCAACAAGTTGGCTCGCCACAGCAAGAACTCGAAGGACCTCACGCTCGCCGAGCTGAAGCGTCTCTACACGATGATGCAACCCTTGAGCATCGAGGAGCGTGAGATTTCCTTCTCGCTTCGTGAAGACCGTGCCGATGTCATCATCCCTGCCGCCGAGATTTTCATCAAGGCAAGCGAGTACCTGCAATGTGAGAGCATCATGGTGCCCAACATCTCGCTCGCCGACAGCATCGTGGATGGACTCATCGAGAAAGTGAAGAGTTCTTCACTTTTCATAGGATTGTAACATCTGTTTAAATCGCTTGTAATATAGACCTCGTACCTTTGCAGCCGAGAAATATATATTAAGAAAAAATATGAGTACGATTTATCTTTGTATCGTGATCTTCCTGCTCTGTCTGGCAGTGTTTGATCTCTTCGTGGGAGTCAGCAATGATGCTGTCAACTTCCTGCAATCTGCCATCGGTGCCAAGGTGGCAAAGTTTCGCACGGTGCTGATCATCGCATCCTGCGGTGTGGTTCTAGGAGCCATCATGTCATCGGGAATGATGGACATCGCCCGACACGGCATCATGAGTCCGGACCACTTCACCTTCGAGGAAGTGATGACGCTCTTCCTTCACCTATAGTATTTCTGATGGTATTCTCTGTGGTATGATCAGTTATGTGGCCATCAACGCCTGCTGCGGAAACATCAAGAAGCTGAGCATCACCATGTGGGTATTGGCTATCCTCTTCGTGCTGAAATATATCTTCATCTAAACAGAGATTATTTTCGTGAAATATAAATTAAAACAGACCTTACTTTTTAAAATGGGCTCAATGATAATATAATAGCCAACTTTTCGTTATTATATTATCATTGGGTTTTTACGTGGAAAGACGAATACGCCAAGTATTCTTTTCCAAAGCAATTATACCAACAAAGAAATGAAGCAAAACAAGTTTTTCATATATTTCACCATCCTGTTCTGCCTTCTATTGGCAAGCTGTGGCATCGACAAGAACCTGAAGAAAGGCGAGAAGTTCCTAGCTTTGGGCGAATACTACGATGCTGCCGAGCAATTCAAGCAAGCTTACTCGAAGACACCCACCAAGGAACGTGACAAGCGAGGTGAACGTGCCTTGAAGATGGCGCATTGCTATGAGAAAATCAATGCCACGCCGAAGGCAATAGCCGCCTATCGCAATGCCATCCGATACAACCAGGCTACCATCCAAGACCGATTGGCATACGCCCGTCAACTCTTGAAGAATGGCGACTATAAGTTGGCTGCACAGGAGTTTCGTATCGTCTTGGACTCCCTGCCCAATGATGTCTTGGCACAAAATGGTTTGAAGTCTGCCCTCAAAGCTCCCGAATGGAAGAAGCAAGGCAGCCGATACACCGTCAAGCGAATGGACGTATTCAACTCCAGAAGAGATGACTACTCCCCCGTTCTCTTCGGCGATGACTACGACCAACTCTATTTCAGCTCCACCCGAAACGAGGCGGCAGGTGACGAACTGAGTGGTATCACAGGCACCAAGGCTGGCGACATCTTCCTCTCAGAGAAGGATGACAAGGGTAAATGGAGCAAACCAGAGGCAATAGGCACAGGACTCAACACGGAATATGACGAGGGAGCGTGCTGCTTCACACCGGATGGCAGGGATATGTATCTCACCCAGTGTGTCACCGACCCTTCCTCTCCTCGCTACGCCAAAATCGTGACATCCCCTCGTTCGGATGCCGCTTGGGGAAAGACCAACAAGCTAGAAATCACCAAAGATACCCTCAGCAGTTATGCTCACCCAGCCATCTCTCCCGATGGCGAGTGGCTCTACTTCGTCTCCGATATGCCAGGCGGCATGGGAGGCCTGGACATCTGGCGAGTACGCATCACTGCAGCAGGACTGGGTGGCGTGGAAAACCTAGGCGAACCGATCAACACGCCAGGCGACGAAATGTTTCCTACCTTCCGCCCGAATGGCGACCTCTACTTCAGCAGCAACGGGCATATAGGCATGGGCGGTCTAGACATCTACATCGCCAAAGTGGATTCCAAGACCAAGAAATACAAGCTTTTCCATCCGGGCTATCCTCTCAACTCCGAGGCGGATGACTTCGGCATGACTTTCGAGGGACCACACAACAGAGGTTACTTCTCTTCCAACCGCAAGGACGGACGAGGCTACGACCATATCTACTCGTTCGAGAATCCAGAGATTGTGAACACCATCAAGGGATGGGTCTATGAGATGGGAGGTTACGAACTGCCTGCGGCACAAGTGACGGTAGTTGGCAACGATGGCACCTACAAGAAACTGTCGGTCAAGGGTGATGGTTCATTCAGCATGGTCATCAAGCCACAGGTAGATTATCTGTTGATGGCTTCCTGCAAGGGATTCCTCAACCACAAGGAAGAATTGCGTGTGGATTCCGCCAAGGAGAGCAAGGAATACACCCTCCAGTTCCCATTGGCTTCCATCACGGCCCCAGTCTTGATCGACAACATCTTCTATGATTTCGACAAGGCGACACTGACTGAGAGCAGCACCAAGGCACTGGATGAGTTGGTCAACCTCTTGAAGGAGAATCCGAACGTGACTATCGAACTGAGCGCACACTGCGACTACAAGGGAAGTGCAGAGTACAACAAGCAACTCTCACAACGAAGAGCACAGTCGGTGGTCAACTATCTGATACAACATGGCATAGCCAAAGACCGTCTGACTCCAGTGGGATATGGTTGGGAACAGCCTAAGACCATCCGAAAGAAAGTGACTGAGAAATATCCATGGTTGAAAGAAGGCGACAAGTTGTCCACAGATTTCATCCTTAAACAATCGAAGGAGCATCAAGAAATCTGCAACCAACTCAACCGTCGCACGGAATTCATCGTACTCCGCACCACCTACGGTCTCTTTGATGAGAAGGGTAATCTGAAGAATCCACCGAAACCAAAAGAGAAGCCGGTCGCTGATGATAACGAAGACAGCTTCATCATTGATTGAAGCTTCATTTTTAGATATAAAAAAGAGTGTTGGACGCTCGCTACATTTCAATGCGAGCATCCAACACTTTATTGTATCCCCAGACACATAACACCGTTACCATACCAGCCAACATCATCAAGAGTTGCTGAGGCTGAGCGACAAGTTCGCCCAAAGAGCAAAGTGCCTTAGAGAAAAGCATCATCGCCGTCACCTTGGAGGCAAACAAAGAATCCTCCAAAGACAATACCATCTGTGTGGAAACGATGAAGATCACTCCCATCACCAAACAAGCCACCTGCCACCAACGCTCCATACGTCGAGTCCTGGAAGTTGGTATTTTTTTCATCACTCTTTGCGAGAAGCCATCATCAGGTATCTCCTCTTGATGGTCGGCAAAGAACATTTGAATCATTTGCTCATCAGTAATGTTCAAGCCCATAGGCTCATCATAGCCAGTTATATTCTTATCATCTTCTCTCATAACCATTCTGTTTTAAGTAACTTGCTAATTTATTTTTTCCTCGTGACAAATGCGACTTGACGGTGCCCGTCGCAAGTCCTGTTATCTCTGCTATTTTGTCTATCGGTTGACCATCCATCAGTTGGAGGGTCACACACGCTCTCTCGTTATCGCTCAATATTTTGAGTGCCTCCATCAAGTCCATCCTCAATCCCCCTTGGGATGACTCGGCGTTCTTGTGAGACACCGTTGGCGTATCTATATCCAATGTTTGCTTGTGACTTCGATTGTAATCATACCATACATTATAGGCGATACGATAAAGCCAGGTGGAAAATCCTGCCAAACCATGAAAACTAACGATATGGGTATATGCCTTGATGAAGGTATCTTGTGCCAAATCATCACTCAACTGCGTATCTCCCAACGTCTGGCGTAGGAAGAAACCACGTATAGGCGACTGATATTTCTCAACCAGATGGTCGAAAGCCTTCCGGTTGTGAAACACAGCCACCTGCGTAACGAGAGAGATATCGTCGAGTTGTTTCACTTGTTCTTCCAATTTGGTATATATCCCATCGCCAACTGTCCGAGTCCATACACAGACACCAAGGCTCCGATACCAGCCATAAAATGCCAATGCCAAAATGCAAACATTGCCACCAAGCCTGCTCCCAAGAAGAAGTTGCGGAGACCTCGCTTGATCAGATATTCATCACTCTGCTTGTCGATAGGTCGCTGTTCCTCCGGCACATCCACGCCTTTCTCCATCGCCATCTCCATGATTCTCATGCGGTCCTTGTGACGGCGATACAGATACTTGAAGATGATAAAGATGATAATGAGAGGAGCAAAGACAAAGAGAAGTCCGATGACCAACATGACGAACATCACGAAGAACAAAGTTCCCTTGCCAAAGACACTTCCAAAGAAATCAAAAGGGTCGTCATAGTTCTCCAAACTATAGATGGAATGAGAACGAGACTGGTTGGAGTCGTCAGCGTCAACTTGCGCAGATGTGGTATCTACCGATGCCGTATCGGAATAAGCCTCCACTGCATCCTGTGAGGCAGAAGTGGTTGGCTGTTCGGTAGCTGATACCGCCTGCTTATTGTCAACTTGCGTTTTGGGAGTATAACGATGTTTTGGAGCAGAAGCCGCAAAAGACATCTGTGTAACGCCCAATGTCAGAGAGAGCATAAATGCCAGGAATAACTTCTTCATATCATTCATTTTTATAGTTTTACTATACTAATTGTTACTTTTTTCAATGGCTTAGACGCATCTTCTTCCATTTTAGTTGCAAAGAAACAAAATATTTTTTAATTTTGCAAAGGATTTGGCAAGCAATTGGTAGCGACACCTTATTATATATAGGTATTCCTCCATTGGAAGAGGTATTCCCTTGCCATTCTACAAACATTTACAATAATCAAGAAAGAAATGAACTTACCAGAAGATTTCACAGCATATACCAGAGAGTGGATGGGCGAAGACCTCTTTGCCGACTTCATGAAAGGCATGGAGGCAACTGCTCCTACTAGCATTCGTCTCAACCCCTTCAAATGCCCTTCCTGCACCCACATAACAGATGAAGATGACACCGAGGTGGTACCTTGGTGCCCAACTACGGGCAGATACCTATCGGAAAGAAGAAACTTCACCTTCGACCCTCTCTTGCACGCCGGTCTTTACTACGTGCAAGAGGCATCCTCCATGTTTATCGACTTGGCGATTCGTAAATACGTGAAGCAACCTGTCAGAATGCTGGACCTCTGTGCTGCTCCTGGTGGAAAATCGACTGCCATCAGAGCCGCCTTGCCTGAAGGCAGCCTACTCTTCAGCAATGAACCGATGCGCACCCGTTCGCAAATCTTGGCAGAGAACATACAGAAATTCGGTCATCCCGATGTCATCGTCACCAACAACTATCCTAGAGATTACAAGAAATCCAAGTTGCAATTTGACGTCATCCTCACCGATGTACCTTGCTCTGGCGAGGGTATGTTTCGCAAGGACGAGGGAGCCATCAAGGAATGGAGCACCAGCAATGTAAACAACTGTTGGCAACTCCAAAGAGGAATCGTCAGCGACATCTGGAACAGTCTCAAGCCGGGCGGCATTCTCATCTACTCCACTTGCACCTTCAATGGGCACGAAGATGAGGAAAACGTGCTGTGGATAGAAGAAAACCTTGGAGCAGAAAGATTGCCTATGCCCATCGAAGAGAGATGGAACATCACGGGGAGCCTCCTGAAAAAAGATGAATCCTCTGATGATGGGCAGTCCAACAAGTCTCTTGCTACAGACGATTATGATAACATGTATCATTTCATCCCTGGCAAGAGCAAAGGCGAAGGTTTGTTCCTCGCCGTATTGCGCAAAAATGGCAGTTCAGAGGAAATGGACTCAAACAGCAAAGGCAAGAAGGACAAAAAGAAGAAAAACAACAAGGATACCAATAAAGGCAGCAATCGCATCTCGATACCAGAAAACTGGTTGAATGACACTGCTGAATGGAGCTATCAAAATACCGAATCAGGTATCTATGGCATTCATTCCACATGGAAGCCTATGCTGGACGAAGCCACCAAGTCGCTAAAGGTGATTCATGCAGGCGTGAAGTTGGGAAGCATCAAGGGAAAAGACTTAATACCCGACCAGTCGTTGGCTCTCTGCACCGAGCTCCATCAAGATACATTTCCGAAGGCAGAGCTATCTTATGAGGATGCCATCCAGTATCTCAGAAAAGAAGCCATCACCCTCCCCGATTCCCTTCCACGTGGCTACGTATTGGTAACCTACAGAGGCATTCCGCTTGGATGGATGAAGAACCTAGGCAACAGAGCCAACAACCTCTATCCACAAGAATGGAAAATCAAGAGTTCACATATCCCTGAAGGGAACAACAACCTCATAACTTGGTAATATGGAAATCAACATCATCGCCTGTGTGGATGCCAACAATGCCATCGGCTATAAGAACCAATTGCTCTTTCATATCCCGGAAGACATGAAGAGATTTCGCACCCTCACCACAGGTCATACCATACTGATGGGAAGAAAGACTTTTGAGTCGCTCCCCCATGGAGCACTTCCCAACCGGAGGAACATCGTCGTCAGTCATCAAAATATCCAACTGGAGAATTGTGAAGTTTTCCCTTCCATCAAACAAGCATTGGATGCATGCCAAGACGATGTGGTCTTTGTCATCGGAGGCAGCAGCATCTACGAGCAAACCTTGCAGCTTGCCGACAAAATCTATCTGACGCAAGTGGAAAGTGCAAGTGCCTATGCCGATACATTTTTCCCAGAATTTCACAAAGAAGAGTGGGATGAGTGTCGAGAATGTAGCATTAACATTTTAACAAGTAACACAAAAGAGACACTTTCTTGCACTTTCTATATTTACAAGAAAAAGAGCAAACAAAACGAAATCAACCTCTAGAAAGGGGCTAATTTTGTTGCAAATAGGGGCAATAAGCGTTCAAACACACTCTTTCGAACGAATTTACCACCCATAAAAACAAATAATACCCCCACAAAATGTATTTTTCTTGTACCTTTGCAACAGTTAAAACAAAAGGCGTTGGGAAACGCTGAGAATCATCTTTTACTTATACAATATATATTAGAGAATATATGAAAAAGCCAGCCTCAAAAAGGCTGGCTTTTTTAGTTTATCCAGAAAACTGGCTTAATTGACAGCTTCGTCTTCATCAACATCTGATTCTTCCTGAATATCCGCAAGAGGCAACTGACGATTGATCGCTGCATTGAAAGAGATAATCGTCTCACTACGAGACAAACCTAATGGCTGCAACTTGTCGTGAATGATTTCGAGAAGATGATGATTGTTGCTAGCATAGATCTTGATGAACATATCCATGCCACCTGTCGTATAATGGCACTCCACCACCTCAGGAATCTTCTTCAAAGCCTCAACCACTTGGTCGAAGTTCTCCGGGGCCTTGAGATACAAGCCCACATAAGCACAGGTTTCATAACCTATCTTCTCAGGGTCGATGATAAACTGAGAGCCCTTGATGATGCCTAAGTTGGTAAGCTTAGCCACACGCTGATGAATAGCCGCACCGCTCACATTGCAAGCACGTGCAACCTCCAAAAAAGGAATACGAGCATCCTGAGAAATCAACTTCAGGATCTGTCTATCCAATGAATCTAAAACTTGTTTTGACATAATAGTATTAATTTGGTTGCAAAGGTAGCATAAATATTTAATATTTGCAACTATTTCAGCATTAATAATAATAAATTTATATATTTTATCGTTTTTCGGTTGCCGAATAGTTAATTCGCAAGGTCTTAGCCTGGCGCAAAGCTTGCTTCACGTCAGTTATCACACCCATCTTTGTATCTTTGTCTGCCTTGATAGATACAGTCATCTGTTGGGCATCCTCTGGCGACATACGTTTCTTCTCTGCCTTCATATAATCAACCAGTTGGATAGGATTCACATACTTATCATTCAACTGGATACGACTCTCTTCGCCCACTACCTTACCCATTGCAGAAGTAGGACGACCGATATAAATATAGCTCACGGCAGACTTCTTGGTCAAGCGTGTCAATTCCTTGCCCTGTGGCACCTGATACTTCACCTTCACCGTGACATGACGCATGTGGGTGACGATCATGAAGAAGAACAAGACGCTGAAAATCAAGTCTGGCAAGGAAGAAGTATTCAAGCCTGGCACCTCACGTGAACGGCGACGAAACATCATACTCATGATTTGCCTCCTTTCTTCTCACTCGTTTCTATAGGAGCCTCTGTGCCATTCTCTTGCTTTTGTCCACCAGCGTTGGCGTATGACTCGGTAATGCGTTGTGGACAAGCCTTGCGCACCTTCTCCTTTTGTTCCGATGACAAAGATGAGAAGTCCTTACCAAAGTGCTTTTGAGAATATTCATCACGGAGCTGTTGATAAGCCATCATGATTTGGTTTTGCATTTGGAAATACAAATCATAGTTGGCATCACGGTCACTCTCGATGGAAATCAAGTGGCGAGCACCCAAACGATGAACGAACTTGATGACTTCCCCACTCAACTTGTTTACATTCTGAGGTTTGTCATTGACTAAAAGTTGGTTTTGCGCTGTCACATGCAAGGCAAGCAAGGTACTTTTATCAACAGTAGTCTCTTGCTGTTCCAGCTTTTGAGGCTCAGGAGAAGGAAGGACACGAAAGAGTCCCTTGTCCACATCCATAGAGGTGGTGACAAGAAAGAAGATCAACAACATGAAAGATATATCAGCCGTTGATGCCGTATTCAATCCAGGAACCTGACGTTTTTTCCTTCTAATAATCATGATTTTCTCCTATCGTTTATTTTTCCTCACATATCTCGTTGCACCAAAAAGGACAGCCACGATGGCACCCAGCAACATCAGCAAGGAAGTAAACACAAACATATCCGAGAGTTTGAGCCACAACCAATCACCATATTCATTGCCATTGATCAGCATAGGTGAGGAAGAACCCAAGAGAAAGGTAGCCACCAACAGGACAAGCGTACCTATCCAAGTGATATGAAATATCTTTTTAGCAGGTATTCCATGTACCATTTTCTCTTTGCTGGCATTTTTGCGATAGCTGTTGACGATGGAATACACAGCCAAGCAAAACGCCAAGACAAAGAGTGCCCACATCAAAAAGAGGAGGACATTGGTAAACAAAGGAGCATTAAAGTCCGGATTCTCCTCGAAAGGCATATCGTAGCCCACCAAGAAGAACAAAGCGAAGACCAAAGCAGCCAGTCCTAACAAACAATAGAAGACACGCTGTGAGATCTTCTCCGTTGACCATTGTCTGACATTTTTAAATTTCATCTTTGTACTTTGCTATGATATCCATCAATGAAATGGCGGATTCCTCCATCTGACTGGTGATATGTTCTATCTTAGAAAGAATATAATTGTAGAATACCTGCAATATCAAAGCCACGATGATACCGAAGATGGTAGTGAGCAAGGCGACCTTCATACCAGAAGCCACGATGGTAGGACTGATGTCACCCGCCTGTTGGATTTGGTCGAAAGCCATCACCATACCAATCACGGTACCCAAGAAGCCCAAGGAAGGAGCCATGGCGATGAAAAGGGTAATCCAAGAGCATCCCTTTTCCAAGTTGGCTGCCTGAACGGTACCATAACTAGAGACAGAGCGTTCAATATCGCTGATTTTCTCGTTGATACGCATCAAGCCCTGATAACAGATGGAAGCCACAGGGCCACGCGTATTTCTACACAACTCCTTGGCTCCCTCAATATCACCAGCCACCACCTTTTGGTCGATGTCTCTCATCAACTGCTTGGCATTGATTTCCGACAAACTCAGATACACGATTCTCTCGATGCAGAAAGCCAGTCCTATCACCAAAGCGATGGCGACAAGAGACATAAATCCTGCATTTCCCTCGATAAACTTTGTTTTAAGAGCTTGATGGAATCCCATTGTTTCTTCTTGCGCAAATGTGGGCAAAGAAGAAGCGATCATAAATATCAATATTGCGAAACGCGCAATAACTGTATTTTTATTCATATCCTTCATAACTAGAAAAGCGGAAAGAGGGGGATTCGAACCCCCGATTCCCTTTAGGGGAATACACGCTTTCCAGGCGTGCCTCTTCAGCCACTCGAGCACCTTTCCTTGTTTGGCTAAACACGACTTTTTCAAGTCTCATCGCATTAAGAGACATCCTCGTTATGCGATTCGGTTTGCAAAATTATCGCTTTTCATCCAAACTACCATAAATTCATCTTCTTTTTATGTTTCTTTAAGACATTTCAGAGCATTTCGTTCCTCTCAAATATGAAAAACACGCTCCACATTCCGATTAGTAGCCTCAGCCAGTTCTTCCTCCGAGACTCCATAAGCCTGCGCCAAGGTCTTGAGCACTTCCACCACGAAGGCACTTTCATTTCTCTTGCCTCGATGAGGAACCGGAGCCATGTAAGGACTATCTGTCTCCAGCACCAGCCTATCCAAAGGCACGACAGCAGGCAAGTCTTCACGGAGATGACTACTCTTGAAGGTGGAGACACCTCCTACTCCCAAGACGAAGCGATCAAAGGAGAGGAGTTCTTCAGCTTCCTTCTGATTTCCCGTAAAGCAATGGAACACGCCACCAGGAAGTTCTGACTCGTAAGCACGCAAGAGATGAACCATCTCATTTTGTCCCTTGCGACAATGTATCATCAGTGGCAAACGAGTCTCTATCGACCATTTCACCTGTTCCTCAAAGGCTTCCAACTGTTCCTTTTCAAACTCACGGCTCCAGTAATAGTCAAGTCCCACCTCGCCGATTGCGATGAAGTCGGAAACCGACATCTCTCGAAGTTCAGCGAGTTGCTCTTTCCAATCCGCCTTCACCTCCTCAGGATGCAAACCGATCATCGGGAAAGCATAGCCAGGATATTCTTGGCTAAGTTTCCATACAGCATGAGTCGTCTTGACATCGATGGCTGGCAGAAAGACCTTCCCCACTCCCGCCTCTTTGGCACGTGCGAAAGCCTCAGCTCTATCCTCGTCAAACTCCTCCGCATCCAAATGCGTATGAGTATCAATTATCTTTATCATAAGAATTCTTCACACTTCGTTCTTCACTTTCTAGTATTTTCTTTTCATCATCTTTTGAGCATACTTTTGCAATTCTTCCTTGCGCTCAGCAGGCACCTGAACTGCATCCAAGTATTTCTTACTCTGCTCAAAGTAATAAGCAATTTTCTCTTGCGCCATCTTGTCGATGCCGATTTCATCATACAGACGAGTCACTGCCTCCACCTTCTCCTTGCGCACGAAGTCCTTGGCAGACACCCAGCGATTGAGTTCCTCACGCTGTTGGGCATTGGCATGGTTGAAAGCATTGATAAGCATATAGGTCTTCTTATTGGAAGTGATGTCGCCACCGATTTCCTTGCCAAAGACCTTTGGGTCGCCATAGACATCCAAGAAATCATCTTGCAACTGGAAAGCCAAGCCGATTTGCTCGCCAAACTTATACAGATTGTTGGCATCCTCCTCTGAGGCATCAGCCAAGATGGCACCCATCTTCAAGGCACAAGCCAAAAGCACACTGGTCTTCAATCGAATCATCTCGATATATTCTTCCTCCTTTACATCATCACGAGTCTCAAACTCCATGTCATACTGCTGTCCCTCACCGATTTCGAGGGCTGTCTCTGTGAAGAGTTGAAGCACTGCCTGCAAATGCTTGGCATCGCAATGAGCCATACGCTCGTATGCCAAGACCAACATGGAGTCGCCCGACAAGATAGCCGTGTTGGCATCCCATTTCTTGTGTACAGTCAACTTGCCACGACGCATATCGGCATTGTCCATCAAGTCGTCGTGCAGCAAAGTATAGTTATGATACGTCTCCAATGCGATGGCATTCATCAGAATCTTCTCAGGATTCTCTTGATAAAGATTGTACGCCATCAACATCAAGGTAGGGCGAATGCGCTTGCCACCCATGGATAAAACATATTGGATAGGTTCGTAGAGAGAACTTGGCTTGCGATCATAAGGCAAATGCTCCAAGAACTCATTGACGATGTCGAGGATTTCGTTAGCTGTTTTCATAACAAAATAATTAAGAAAAAATATTTAGACATTTAAGATTCAATTCGTTTGCATTCATCAACCTTTCGGCTACAATTGGAAGACTACCGGTACGGCTATCATCGTGCGACAAGGTTTGTCACGGTCGATGCCTGGTTTCCATTTAGGCATCATCTTCATCACTCTCAGAGCCTCCCTGTCCAAGAGAGGATCGACCGACTGGCTCACCTTCACATCGCACACCGTGCCATCCTTATTAATAATAAAGGAGCAGACCACCGTGCCTTGTATCTTGGCATTCTGGGCTGGTTTCGGATATTTGAGGTTCTTGGTAAGCCATTGCATGAAAGCTGACCAGCCACCAGGGAAGACTGGGATTTGCTGAACCACGGTGAAGTTGATAGGTGCCTCAGCCATCGCTGAAGGATTGGAGTTATCCACGGCAGTCTCTGGCACAGCCTCCTTGACTTTGGCTCCATCCACAGCTCCCTCGCCATCACCAATAACCAGTTCACTCGTCGTGGAGTTGATTTTTTGCGGAGCCTCCTCCACCTTGTCTGCCGCCTTGACTTCCTGTGTGATAGACTTGGACACCGGAGCTGCAGGGGCTTCCGCAGAAACCATATCCTTTTGCTCAGAAGGTGTTGACAGTTCCAAGTCTTGCGCCAAATCCTCCAAGCTCTCGGCATCTAAGTCAGGGTCGTAAGGATGACTTTTATATTGCAAGCCCACGAATATGAGGGAAAAGGAAAGGATGAGTCCTAGCAGGAAAAAGGTCACCCGCTTATCTTCCAAACTTGCGTTATTTGATTTTTTTATTTCCACTGTTTCATCTCCTGTTTTGTAGTTCTAGACTACAATATTTGAAGTATCAATTCGTTATTTTATGCGAAATCATTGCAAATTTACTTCTTATTCTTGAAAAAAGGTGTATCTTTGCAAAATAATTAGGGAATTTAAATGAAAAAAGTTGTTTTTTTCGCTCTATTGACGCTTTTTGCCGCCAAAACGCATGCGCAAGAGAGCCAAACTGGATATAATTTTCTCCGCTTGCCCGTCAGCGCACATGCTGCTGCGCTAGGTGGAGACAACATCACCTTGATAGAAGATGATGCGTCTCTCATTTGGCATAATCCAGCCCTTCTTGCTTCCGTCAGCGACAAAACCATCAACCTCAACTACATGAACTATATGTCGGGAGCCAACACCGCCTCTGCCTCCTTCAACCGAATCGTGAAGGAAAAGGCTTCGTGGGCTGTCTCCGCCCAGTATATGGACTATGGCAAAATGAAAGAGACCGATGAAAGCAACAATATCCTTGGTGAGTTCTCTGCCAAAGACATCACTGTGGCTGGCTATTTCTCTTATATGTTGAGCGACCGCCTCGTGGGTGGTATCACGGCGAAGTTCATCACCTCCTATATCGGCGATTACAATTCCATCGGCATGGGCGTGGATTTGGGTCTCAACTACTATGACCCAGACCGAGAGTGGTCTATCTCCGCAGTGGCAAAGAACCTCGGTGGACAACTCAAGGCATACGATGAGAAATATGACAAGATGCCGATAGACGTGCAGGTGGGTGTCACCAAGAGATTCGTGCACACGCCTTTCCGTGTTTCCGCCACGATGGTCAATCTCAACAACTGGGACAAGAGTTTCATCAACCACGTTGTGCTGGGAGCCGACTTCATCATCACGGAGAGTTTTTGGATAGGTGGCGGATACAACTTCCGCAGAGCCGATGAGATGAAGATAGAAGACAGCAGCGATGGCAAGGGAAGCAGTCATGGAGCAGGCTTATCATTTGGAGGTGGTATCAACCTGGAGCGTTTCCACCTCAATGTCGCCTATGGCAAGTACCACGTAAGCAGTAGCAGCCTGCTCATCAACCTCGCCTATTCACTGTAAGTGGCGTTGATGTACTTGTCACACAAAGATAAGATACACATTATTATATATACAAGAATCATTAATAGAGAAATAGAAGATATGAAAAAGATAACAATAGCAATAGATGGTTACTCATCTTGTGGAAAGAGTACAATGGCAAAAGACCTTGCCAAGGAAGTGGGCTACATTTACGTTGATACTGGTGCGATGTACCGCAGCGTAACACTCTATGCCATTCGCCATCAACTCTTCAACGCAGATGGCAGCGTCAAGACCGAAGAATTGGAGAAGGAAATGCCGAACATCCAAATCTCCTTCAAGTTGAATGCTGAGACGGGCACTCCAGACTGCTATCTCAACGGAGAATATGTAGAGAAGGAAATCAGAAGTTTGGAAGTCTCCTCCCACGTCAGTCCGATTGCCGCCGTTGGTTTTGTGAGAAAGGCATTGGTAGAGCAACAACAGGCGATGGGCAAGGAGAAGGGAATCGTCATGGATGGCAGAGACATCGGCACCACCGTTTTCCCAGATGCCGAATTGAAGATCTTCGTCACCGCCTCCTCGCAAGTGAGAGCGCAGCGCCGCTATGACGAGTTGAACGCCAAGGGAATGCCTGCAGATTTCGATGCCATTCTCAAGAATGTGGAGGAGAGAGATTACATCGACACCCACAGAGAGGTTTCGCCTCTCAAACAGGCTGAGGATGCCATCGTGCTTGACAACAGCAATATGACGATAGCGGAACAAAAAGAATGGCTTCTCCATCAATTCCAGCTTGCCATTGACAAAGCATAACAATGTTATCGCAATCGACAAAGCCTAATGGCTATCTGTAAATTTCTGTTAAATCAAGGCATTTCAGCTATGAAAAGTATTCATTCATTGAAAACATGTTGGAGAATACTTCACTTTTTTCTAAATTTGCATAAAAATGACAAGGTAGTAATGATATAGATTATAAATTTTGAGTTAATTACTGTTTTTTGAAGGTGGTAGGTCTTCGTGAGAAGCCTTACCACCTGTTTTATTTTATAGGACTTTTTTTATATAGGACTTTTAATCCCCCAAAGGCGCAAGCCCAATTATTAATTATTAATGATAAACTCCCTACATTCCTCCATCAACCATTTTGGCGTGCTGGTAGCTCCACAGATACCGACGGTATTGACACCATCAAACCAATCCATATTGATTTCCTCGGCACTCTCTATCTGATAGCTATTGGGATTGACGCTCTTACACTCCTTGAAAAGCACCTTGCCATTCGAACTTTTTCTTCCACTCACGAAGAGGATGACATCATGCTTGGAAGCAAAAGCGGCAATGTTAGGCATTCTGTTCGCCACCTGACGGCATATCGTATCAAAGCTCTTGAAGATGGCATCGCCCACGATATGTTCCTGACAATACTCGATGATGCGATGGAACTCATCCAGGCTCTTCGTGGTCTGGGAATAGAGATAGATGTCCTTGGTGAAGTCCAACTTGCCTTTCTCTCGCAGATGCACCACATCCTCAAACTTCTCTACCACGATGGCATGGCTTTCGGTCTGTCCCACCAGTCCCAACACCTCGGCATGTCCCTTCTTGCCAAAGATGACGATCTGGGCATTCGGATTGTTGGCATACTGCTTCTTGATACGCTTCTGCAACTGCAAGACCACAGGACAGGTCGCATCAATGATCTCTATCTGATTTCTCTCTGCCAAAGCATAAGTCTCAGGTGGTTCTCCATGGGCACGGAGCAAGACCTTGACACCATGAAGCTGTTCCATCTCCTCATGATTGATAGTTGTAAGTCCAGCTGCATGAAGGCGCTCCACCTCCATGCCGTTATGCACAATATCACCCAGGCAATAGAGTTTGCTACCCTTTGCCAGTTCCTCCTCCGCCTTCTTGATGGCAGTGGTCACACCGAAGCAAAAACCACTGCCATTGTCTATCTCAATCTGCACGATAATTCAAATGATAAATGATATATAACTTAATTCTTGGTCAAAACACGGATCACGACTTTCGACTTGTCTGGGTCATTGGTGATCATGAGAACACGTGGGTTTTGATTACGCGACTTCTTCAATTCCGCAGCCACTGCCGTCACCTTCATCTTCGCCGTCTCACCAGGCTGGAGCTTACTCTTATTGAGTTGCACTTGCAAGCCCATGGTAAACACCTGCAAGCTTCGGATGTCCAGTTCCGACTTACCCTTGTTGGTGATGAGAATCTCGCCCTTCAATTTCTTCTTGCCATTGAAGTTGCCCAAGTCCAAGGTCTCCGTTGACATCTTGATCTTTGGCGCTCTCAACTTATCTGATGCTGTCAAGGCATCGAAGTCAGGCAACAAGACGGCAGAGACCACAATTTCCTTATCACCCGACACCTTGTCTCCAGGGCGCTCACCCAGATACACCGATGTTTGGTTCAAACCGAAGTCACGCAATTTCTTGGAATCCAAGGTCAAGGTAACCACTGCTGAATGACGTGGTGCCAACTTGGATGGCGATACGACAGCCTTCAGATAAGTTGGCAAGTGCATCACCACTGGCTCCAAGGTCTCAGCGGTAGGATTGAAGATATGGATGCGCTGCACAGGACGGTCGCCACGATTGACATCATCAAACTCGACTTCCTGGGCATCCGCTTTCAGACTGCCCAACATGGTGGAATAATTACCAGAGAAGTCAGTCACCTGCTCCACTACCTTGCCTTGCATGGTCAACATAAAAGGCGACCCTGTGGCATTGCTATACAAGAGCAATTGCTTATTGAATGTACCCATCTGCTTGGCATCGTAGGTCATCTTGACCACAAATTCCTCGCCTGGGGCAATACTCCGGGTAGGATATTCCACGGTGGTGCAACCACAACTTTTCTTCACCTGTTCGATTAGCAAAGCCCGATTGCCATCGTTCTTCAACTTAAATTCAGATGTGACAGGATGCCAGAACACCACCTGTCCACAATCCACCACCTCATGCTGAGTGGTAATTTTCTGTGCCGATGCCGACAACGCCAATAGCGAAGACAACATCAATATATTAATTCGTTCCATCATATCAAATTTATAGTTATACTTATCAGAAATTTATTGTCACCAAGGACATCTGCCCTAATTATTAATTCGTAATTGATACCCCCCTTCTCTTCCACAGAACTCAGGGCTATAGGTGCATTGAGCAGAGCAAGAGCCAGACTGATATTCACCTTGTCTATCCACGAAATACTCGATTTCTACCACATGTTTACCCTTAGATAAACGATCGAAATAGAAATTTGTTGCATCATCGTGTGGAGCGACATAGCAGCCCATTCCCCATTGATACCCACTCAACTGATTGACGGGTTCGAGACAAGCGGCACGACGATCGATGACCTTGACGAAGTCATAATCACGGTCTGCCACGATGGTCAAGACCACCTTCACCTTGTCACCTACTTGGGCTTTCGAGGTCACCTTGCGAGTCACCTTGATACCCGATTCGGCATTTGCTATCTCAGAGATAGGTTGCTTGAACTCGGCATAGACAGCTCCCCAACTGGTATAGTCCGACTTCTTGTCGATGGAGAGTTGGGTCGCCATTCCAGCTCTTTCCGTCTTGACATATGCGAGTGTCGTGGAATCCTTCGGCATTGGCAAGGTCTTGCCATCGAGCTTGAGGATGGCGTTGTCAGCCTGTCGGTTCCAATTTTTCTCATTGCCTTGCATAAAGGCATAGACTGCATCCACCACATTCACTGGGTTATCTTTCCACTCCTGGGTGCGCTTAGACATGAGGAGCCAACGCTGCATCTCCTCGATGGTCTGCTGTTTGCTGATAGCAGACGATGCTGATAAAGAAGCAGATATAGTCTGAGCATCCAAAGCCTGTAGAGCCTCGATGGCAGCCACCTCTGTCGGAATCTTATAGTTTCTCCAACTATAGTACGCCTTGCGAGTATCATAATATCTGCCCATATCCTCACGATAGACTGAATATTCCTCCATGCTCTTCAAGTAGTCGGCAGCCGTCTTGTAATCGTAGTTTAGGGCGAGTATCACAGCAGCCTTCGCCTTGCCATAGATGGTCAACGAACCGGTCATCTTCTTCAGTTTTCCGAGGAGATAATCCATGTCATTCAAAGCAGGAGCTTTGAGTTTCACACAAGTCCCATCCATTGCGACAATATAGAGATAATGCAAAGCCATCTCGCTTGGCGTAGCCTGATAAGCCTCGCCTTTCTTGCCATTGCGAGCGGCTTTCTGTGCAGCCTTTGCCTCATCCTCCTTCATCGTCTTCACCTCACGAGCCGTTTGCTGACGCAGATAGTCGATAGCCCCGGAAAGCATACTTGCTGTAGAGGATTGTCTGCCTACGATGGCATTGAGACGAACCATCATCTCTGCCACAGCCGTGGTCATATATCTACTGCCGCTCATGCCCTTCCACCAAGAGAAAGAGCCATCCTTGTTTTGGAGTTTTTTCAAGAGAGCGACATACTTGTTCACCTTAGTCAGCAAAGTATCAGAAGCCGAAGTCAAGCCAGAAGCATCGTCGATGTCCTTGGCATTCACGTTTGTGATCTTCTGGATATGGCGACTGAGGGTGTTGGCATAGATAGCAGCCATCAAGGAGAGCGCATCCTCCTCGGTAGGATTGCTGATGGAAGGAAGTGCCTTCAACATCAACCAACTTGGATTGTTGGTATATTCCACGGTGACCTTTGCCTCCTCTGTTCCCTTTGCCTGCTTGCCCTCCTTGTCCAGGAAGAGTTTGCTCAGGTCGAAGTTCTGTTCACCCTGCTGATGCAAGGTGATAGGCAGCGTATTCACTACGAGTTCACGATCACTCAAGACCGGCAGATAGTGCTGTTCACCATCGCTGTATCCGTTTCCGGCAGCCACCACCTTATTAATATATACACCCTCTTTCAGACCTTGAACATCGAAAGAAACGGTAGCAGAACCCTCAGCATTGATGCTGTAGTTCTGCGTTTTCTGCCAAACCACCTTCTGGGTTTCAGCATCCAGAATCTGCATGCGGACATTGCCGCTCACCTTCTTGTCAGAGGTATTGGAGAGCTTAGCCACGATGGTAGCCTTGTCGCCCTCACGCAGGAAGCGAGGCATGTTAGGCTGCACCATCACGGTCTTCTGAGCCACTGCCTCATCCACCAGCAAACCGTTGCGCATCTCCTTGTCGTGCGCCAATCCCATGAACTTCCAGGTAGTCACGCTCTCCGGCAGGGTAAATCTGATGGCTACGTTGCCATTGTTGTCACTCTCCAAGGCAGGATAGAAGAAGGCAGTCTCGTTCAGGTTTTCACGCACCTGCACATTGTCAAGGTACTGTCCTACGTCTGAGCCAGAACCACCGGCAAACTGCGGCATCTCCTCTACTACATCAAAAACCTTGTTGGCAGATGGAGCAGCCGCTCCGACACGGGTCATTTTAGAGCCGAAAATCCTGATGACTTTCGCTTCTTCCTTAACCAGCTCGTCTTTCTTTATACGAACAGCCTCAACGGTTCCGCCAGAAGAACGTTCCAACTTGCTCAGCTCCACCGCTT
>FR893294.1:0-1486 GCA_000436035.1 Prevotella sp. CAG:732
GATTCTTGGTAGTCACGTAACGGCTTGTACCTGGCATACCACTGTTCTTGTGTTCAGTGCACTCGAGGATAACTTGTACTCTATTACCTTTTGCTTTCTTTGCCATGATATTATTCTCCTATTACTTTAATGTCCTTCCAATCAACATAACCCTTAGAAACAGCTTGCTTAAGGGCAGCGTCGAGACCTACCTTGTTAATGAGACGAAGACCAGCAGCACTGATCTTGAGGCTAATCCAGCATTCCTCTTCTACATAGTAGAATTTCTTGCTGAAAAGGTTAACGTCAAAGCTTCTCTTTGTACGGTGCTTTGAGTGAGACACATTGCAACCTAACTGTGCCTTCTTACCTGTAATTTGACAAATCTTAGACATTTCTATCTTTAATTTTCTAATTCGTTAATTGATACCTATTCCAAACAGAGTGCAAAATTACAAATATTTCTTGGATACACAAAATTATAGGTTCGTGGAGCCAATCTTTTAAGATTTTTTCATACTTCAACCGCCTTATTTGCCTATTTTTCATTCAAAAGTCGTGTAATCTCCTATCTATCTGCTAGTAAGAAATTTCTGCTTGCCTGAGATTTCAACTGTCCATCAAAAAGAAAAAGCGAGAGAAAAGTCGCCTTTCCCCTCGCTCCTATCTTACTCTTGATTTTTCTCTTTCTTCAACTCTTCCTCGTGTTCTTGGAGGAATGAGAGGATGGACTTCAAGGCGGTATTGGTTGCGATCGCCAAGTTGATGTCACGACCGAAGTCCTCGCTCAACTTCACGGTGCGCACTTCGTCCTTACTACCATAGCCTATCCAAATAGTTCCTACAGGAATCTCTGGAGTACCACCAGTAGGACCAGCCACCCCAGTGGCAGAGACAGCATAGTCCACATTCAAAGCCTTGATGGCACCGATCACCATCTCCTTAGCCACTTCCTCACACACGGCAGTTTGCTCTTCCAACACCTGATGACTCACACCCAAGATGCTTTCCTTCACCTCATTGGTATAAGACACGATGCCACCCTTGAAATAGTCGGAGGCACCCGGTACTGAAATGATTGCCTCAGCGATGCGACCACCGGTACAACTCTCTGCTGTACCCAAAGTTTTATCACTGTTGTATAGCATCTCAGAGATGCTCTTGCTCAATATTTTGCTTTCAAATTCCATCGAGTTTTATTTAGAATTAAGAATTAATAATTAGGGCATACGCCATATTGGCTACTGAATTTACTTGAACGTCACCTTAGAGTACGCTGGCAAGTCGATAGTGGCGAAGTCCTTGTCGCGATACTTGAATGTACCCACGCATCCTATCATCGCCGCATTATCGGTCGTATAGCTGAACTTCGGAATGTAAATCGTCCATCCGAAACGCTTGGCGTGATCATGAAAGGCATTGCGCAAGCCATTATTGGCTGACACACCACCGGCTACTGCCACATGCTTGATGCCCGTCTGCTTCACTGCCATACGCAACTTCGTCA
>FR893294.1:1504-1678 GCA_000436035.1 Prevotella sp. CAG:732
ATACGCGACTTCTTCATCAGGATATCGACAATCGTAAACTCGATGCTCGCCGCCAAGTCAAACTTGTTTTTCTCAACGAAGTCTGGATCGGCGGCCACCCATTTACGAAGACTATAGAGGAAACTCGTCTTGAAACCAGAGAAACTATAGTTGAGTCCTGGGATATGCGGTTCA
>FR893294.1:1733-8764 GCA_000436035.1 Prevotella sp. CAG:732
CCCTGTCGAGCGTACTTATCCACGATAGGACCACCAGGATAGCCCCACTCCAGCACCTTGGCACACTTGTCGATAGCCTCACCTGCCGCATCATCGATGGTCTGTCCCAACACTTCCATGTCGTTGTAGGCATTCACCTTGACAATCTGGGAATTACCACCCGATACCAAAAGACAGATAAATGGGAATGGAGGAGCCGACTGGTCATCGTCGCTCTCCTTGATGAAATGAGCCATCACATGTCCCTGCAAATGGTTGACATCAATGAGCGGAATGTTCAAGGAACGGGCGAATCCCTTGGCAAAGCTAACACCCACCAAGAGCGAGCCCATCAAACCAGGTCCACGGGTAAAAGCGACAGCACTCAAGTCCTCCTTGGTGATGCCAGCACGCTTGATAGCTTGATCGACCACAGGTACCACGTTCTGCTGATGCGCACGAGAAGCCAACTCCGGAACCACACCGCCGTATGCACGATGCACCTCCTGCGATGCCGTGACATTGCTCAGCAGCACTCCATTTCTGAGTACCGCAGCAGAAGTGTCATCACAACTGCTCTCTATACCCAAAATATAAATATCTTTCTTTTCTTCCATGACTTTTACACCTATTATCATTGGGCATCACGCCCTACAGGTTTCACCTTATTATATATTAGTACGTGAGTACTTCCACGCCATGCTCTGTCATGACGAAGGTATGCTCCCACTGAGCTGATGGTTTCTCATCGCCAGTGATGACCTCCCATCCGTATGGATCGTCGGCATCGATGAACACCTTCCAAGTACCCATATTGATCATTGGTTCGATGGTGAACACCATACCAGGAACGAGCAACATGCCCGTGCCCTTATGACCAAAGTGAAGCACCTCTGGCTCCTCGTGGAACTCGCATCCCACGCCATGTCCACACAAGTCGCGTACCACGCCATAACCATACTTCTTGCAGTGCTTCTCGATGGCATGACCGATGTCGCCTACGAAGCTGTAAGGCTTAGCCACCTCAGCACCGATCTCCAAGCATTCCTTTGCCACACGCACCAACTGCTCCTTCTCTGGGGTAGTCTTACCGATGATGAACATACGCGAAGCATCAGCATAATAGCCATCCACTATGGTGGTCATATCGACATTGACGATGTCACCCTCCTGCAATACATCTTCCTCCTTAGGAATACCATGGCATACCACCTCATTGATGCTGGTGCATACGCTCTTAGGATAGCCCTCGTAGTTGAGGCAAGCAGGAATCGCATTATGATCCTTGCAATACTGCATACAGATATCATCTATCTCCTGCGTGTTCATACCCGGACGGATAGCCTCAGCCACCGCATCCAAGCAACCAGTATTGACAACACCACTCTTGCGGATGCCCTCAATCTGCTCTGGAGTCTTAATCAATTCACGGGTAGGCACGAGCTTACCCTTATTTTCCCAATACATCACTTGCTTGTCGAGCTCTGTAAGAGGCTGACCAGGCAAGCAATGCCATCTTTTCTTCTTTAATCCCATTTCTTTATGTATGTTTGGGCGACAGAAGCCGCCCTAGTTTTTATTTTTTTGCAAAAGTACTACATTTCAAGCAGAGTACAAAATTATTGCAATATTATTTATTTTATTTAAGTTTCGCATTGGGGAAGTTATAGAAGCCAAGGGAAGTTATCACTTCCCCTCAATTCCATTTCTATTCCAAGTACTTGTAAATTTCTTCCGTCCAGTCTGCCCCATTCTGTGGACAGAAGGTGCGGATGCCCAGTTCGCTTGCCGCAGCACAGTTGCGTGGACCATCGTCGATAAAGAGCGCATTCTCTGGCAACAATCGTTCGTGCTGCAACACATGGCGGAAGAAATTCTCATTTGGTTTCATATACTTCACCTCAAAGCTACGATAGATAGCATCGAAATAGTCCTGGATGGCATGATGCTCGCCGTCCCAATTCTCCGAGTCCGTCCAGTCGGCGATGTAAGGATTGGTATTCGACAGCAGCACGATGCGATAGCCTTCCTTCTTCAACTTGCGCAACAAGGCGAGGTTTCTGGCTGGCACTTCCTTCATATAGCCCATCCAACTGTGTTGTATCTCTTCATACGAGAGCGTTCTGCCACATATCTCCGAGAGTCTCTGGCGATACTCCTCCTCCGAGAGTTTTCCTTCTTCCAACTCTCCGAAGATACCGCCTTGCGTATAGGGGTCCATCTGTTTCACGAAGTCATTCATGCCCAATTCAGCAAAGCGGCGCAGTGCCTCATTCGGGTCGAGCGTGATGATGACGCCACCCATATCAAAAATGATAGTCTTGATCATATTCTAATACCTATTTAATATATTATGTGCAATGTACAATGTGTCATTCACGATGCATCTTTTATATGGCACAATGTACTACACATATTGATTGATGATTTTATATTTTTCTTTATCCTTAAAATACTATTTTTACCCAAAAAGATTCAAGTTGTTCTTTCTCGCCTCCTCCAGGCTCACGAGTTTCGACTGGCGCTCATAATACTCACTTCTCATCTTCTCATAGCGTTCGTCCAGCTCTTTCACGAACTTCGGTCCCTCCACAGGGTCGAAGAGGCGGGTACAGATACCGGCATTCAAACTGGCATCCTTCACCCAGACCACCGGTCCGTCATATTCCGGAGCGATTTTGAGAGCCACATGCAACTCGCTGGTCGTCGCGCCACCCACCATGATAGGGATGCGCAAACCTGCCTTTTGCATTTCCCTGGCAACATGCACCATCTCGTCGAGCGAAGGAGTAATCAGACCGCTCAGACCGATGGCATCCACGTGCTCCTCCACCGCCTTTTTGACGATTTGATCGGCAGGTACCATCACTCCTAGGTCGATGATGTCGAAGTTGTTACATGACATCACCACACAGACGATGTTCTTACCGATGTCATGCACATCACCCTTCACCGTCGCCATGATGACCTTGCCAGCCTTGGTTGAGCCGCCTGATTTCTCTGCCTCGATATGAGGTTGAAGGATGCCGACAGCCACCTTCATGGTACGAGCCGTCTTCACCACCTGGGGCAAGAACATTTTTCCTTCACCAAAGAGTTCTCCCACCTCGTTCATACCAGCCATCAGAGGTCCCTCGATGACATCCACGGCATGAGGATACTTGGCGAGAGCCTCGTCTATATCAACCGGTAGATATTCTGAGATACCCTTGCGAAGGGCATATTTCAATCGGCCTTCCACCGAGTCCTTGCGCCATTTCGGAGCGGCAGGTTTCTTGGGAGCCACCCCTCCAGCCTTGGCAGCAGCTTTGGCAGCGTCCGCCCTCTCCTTGATGGCAGTTGCCATCTCTATCAAGTCCTCGGCTGCACCCTTGCGACGATTCAGCACCACGTCCTCTATCACCTGCAACTGGTCTTGCGGAATCTTGGCATAATCCATTCTTGCCTTGGCATTGACGATACCGAAGTCCATGCCCTTCAACTGGGCATAGTGCAAGAACACCGAGTGAATCGCCTCACGGATATAAGTGTTGCCACGGAACGAGAACGAGAGGTTGCTGACACCACCGCTCACGTGTGCTCCTGGCAGATTCTGATGTATCCATTCCGTAGCACGGATGAACTCCACGGCATAGTTGTCGTGCTCCTCCATACCTGTGGCGATGGCGAGCACGTTAGGGTCGAAGATGATGTCGAGCGGATTCATCCCCACCTGGTCAACGAGGATGTGATAAGCACGGCTCGCTATCTCGATACGTCGCTCGTAGGTGGTAGCCTGACCGATCTCGTCGAAGCACATCACCACGACTGCCGCACCATATCGCATCACGTCCTTGGCATGGGAGATGAATACCTCCTCGCCTTCCTTGAGCGAGATGGAGTTGACGATGCACTTGCCTTGGCAGCACTTCAAACCTGCCGTGATGACATCCCACTTCGAGGAGTCGATCATGATAGGCACCTTGGCGATGTCTGGCTCCGCCGCTATCATATTGAGGAAGTTGACCATCTCCTTCTTGGCATCCAAGAGTCCGTCGTCCATGTTGACATCGACGACTGCGGCACCGTCAGCCACCTGTTTGCGGGCGATGTCCAATGCCTCCTCATAACCTTTCTCATTGATGAGTCGCAAGAACTTTCTACTACCAGCCACGTTGCATCGCTCGCCTACATTGACGAAGCGTGAGGCATCCATCGGCAGTTTCACGTGGTCATCCACATCGAGAATATCCAGTCCCGACAACCACATGGTCTTAGGTTTCTCCACCACCTGATGTGGTCGTTTGCCCTTCGCCATCTCATTATATCGAGCGATAAACTCCGGTGAAGTGCCGCAGCATCCACCGATGATGTTGACCAATCCCTCGTCGATAAACTCCTTGATCTTCGGAGCCATACTCTCTGGGGTCTCGTCATACTCACCCATCTCGTTAGGCAGACCAGCGTTTGGATGCGCACTGATATACCATGGAGCGATGGCACCTATCTTTTGGATGAAAGGTTTCATCTGAGGCGCACCGAAAGCACAGTTCATGCCCACGGAGAAGATAGGATAAGGAGACAAACTAGCAAGGAAAGCCTCCACGGTCTGTCCGCTGAGGGTTCTGCCAGCCAAGTCGCTCACAGTGAGACTGATCATGATTGGCAGGTCCTTGCCGTGCTTGCGCATGGTGGTCAAGGCAGCATCGATACCTGCCTTGGCATTGAGCGTGTCGAAGATGGTCTCCATCATGATGGCATCCACGCCACCCTCTATGAGACCGTCTATCTGCTCACAATAATCAGCAAAAAGTTCATCGTATGTAATTTCACGTGCAGCAGGATTGCTCACGTCTGGGCTCATCGAACAAGTCTTGTTGGTAGGACCTACCGTACCTACCACAAAACGAGGTTTGTCCTCGGTAGAATATTTGTCGGCTTGAATACGTGCCAAGCGAGCACCCTCGTAAGCCATCTCCCTGGCAGCCTCCTCCAGGTGATAGTCGGCTTGCGAAATACGTTGCGAGGAGAAGGTGTTGGCGGTAATCAAGTCTGCTCCCGCCTCCAAGTATCGGCGATAGATATCCGAGATGACTTCAGGACGAGTGATGTTGAGCATATCGTTGTTACCCTTCATCTGTCCCGGCGCATCCTTGAAACGTTCGCCACGGAAGTCATCTTCCGTCAAGTTATACTTCTGAATCTCCGTACCCATGGCACCGTCGAGAATCAGGATCCTCTCCTTCACAATCTCTCTTATGGTCTTGCTCATCTGATGTGTCAATTGGCAAGCACAAAGGCGAAGCCAATTCTTAATTATTAATTCTTAATTATCAATTGATTAGAAGTGCTTGATCGCACGGTCCATCTCTCTTCTGTCCTCCTTCTCCTTCAGGGTCTGACGCTTGTCATACTCCTTCTTACCCTTGCAGAGGGCGATGTCAACCTTGGCACGTCCGTGGTCGTCGATGAAGACGAGCGTAGGCACGATGGTGTAACCCGGTTGCTTGGCGTCTTCCTCCAGTCTTCTCAACTCACGCTTGGTGAGCAGCAACTTGCGGTCACGACGAGCCTCATGGTTGCCAAACGAACCATAGAAATAAGGAGAGATGTTCATGCCCTTCACCCAGAGTTCGCCATTGTAGAAGTCACAATAGCAATCCACGAGCGAAGCCTTGCCGCCTCGGATAGACTTGATTTCAGTACCCGTCAGCACGATGCCGGCGGTATAAGTGTCAACGAAGAAGTACTCGAAGGAAGCCTTCTTGTTGCGTATCTGTATAGGACTTTTCTTGCGAAGTTCCTGTTCTTGCTTATTCATGCGCTATATATGTTATTGTATATAATGGATATATATGTTATTATATATAATCACCTAATATGATATGTTATTATATAAATAATGTATAAGGCTCCCAACATCAGGTCCCCGACATCATCGGAATGCCCTCATTATCAATTATTAATTCTTAATTCTAAATTATTCATTGATTACCGCGAATCGGTCGATATGCTCGTCGATGTAGTAAGCCACCTTGCTGGTCCACTCCTCCTCGTTCTCGACGAAGAGGTCGTCGTAGTCGTCAAACTCAGGGTATTTCTCGTAGAGAGCCATGAAGTCCTCGTCGCTCATGTCCTTCTCCACCTCAGGCGCCGCCTTCTTGTAGGCAAAGTGAGCCTTGTTGATGAGCTTGCCCAGTTCGACTAAGCCCCAGTTGCGGAAAGCCTTGTCGGTAGGATTGCGGAAGATGAAGCCTCCGAATCCATTGTGGATGAGCTGAATCATGCCGCCGTCCATCATCTCCTCGTGGAGGAAATGCCAAGCGAGGAGTGTGATTTGGTCGCTGTTGAGCTGCGCCATGTTCTCGGCGGTCAACTGCCCACCGATGGCATCGAGTATGGCATCGACAAACACGCCCACGAATTCATCCATTCCCTCTTCAGCAGCCTTCTGGAGAGCCGCATCCTTTATCTTAACTTCTATCATAATCAAACTAAAATTGCAATTTTCAGTTTGCAAAGATACACCAAAAAGCGCACAAACCCAAGAAAAAAAGCAAGAAATAGGTTAAAGAGTTAAAAAGAATACCCATTTTTAGGTATTTTCCCGATATTTTTTGTACTTTTGTGGTCGAAAAAAGGCACTCTGTGCCAATTACTCTCACGAAGAGGCGTATGTTTCAGCATACAATTTATAGGACAAGCAAACAAAAAGACAAAAGAAAATATACCGTTTATATATTCATTAATATAAATTTTAGCGAATATGATCTATTCTAAAGAAGTTGACAACATGTGCGTTGTCGCTAAGGGTCCTAACCACGGACCAGCTCCAATTCCTGAAGAGGGAAAATGGATTCAGGCTAAAGAGATCAAAGACATCTCTGGTTATACTCACGGTGTGGGTTGGTGTGCTCCTCAGCAGGGTGCTTGTAAGCTTTCCTTGAACATCAAGGAGGGTGTTATCCAGGAGGCTCTTGTTGAGACCATCGGTTGTACTGGTATGACTCACTCTGCCGCTATGGCATCTGAGATTCTCCCAGGCAAGACTATCCTTGAGGCTTTGAACACTG